>CAYONY010000065.1:0-14596 GCA_964405415.1 uncultured Fimbriimonadaceae bacterium
TGAACGACCGGGTCGGGGCCGACCTGAGCCTGGTCACCCCCCAGCTCATCTTCGAGGCGGCGGAGGCGGGCGATGCGCTGGCGATTGAGATTTGGGAAGAAGTGGGGACCTATCTAGGAGTCGGAATCGGCAACTGCATCAACATCTTCGCTCCGGATATCGTGGCGGTCGGCGGGCAGATCGCCAAGGCGGGGGAATGGCTGATCGGCCCGGCGCGGCGAGCCGCGCAGAATGTGGCAATCCCTTCAATCTATGCCGATGCGACGATTCTGCAAGCCGAGCAGATTGACGATGGTGGGATGCTGGGCGGTGCGGCGTTGGCGCTCCAGGCTTAGGCTTCGACCGGTTCGGGCTCCAGCGCCGATTCAGCTGCCGCTTCTTCGGCCGCCGTTTCTTCTTCCGCCGGCGCTTCCACCGGAATCGTCGGATCGAAGACCTCGACCGTCACGAACGCATCGACTTGGCGATGCAGGTCGATGTGCACCTGGTGGCTCCCCAGCCGTTTGATCGGCTCGATCAGGGCGACGTTCTTCTTGTCGATGGTCTGCTTGAGCTGGGTCTTGACCGCGTCGACGATGTCCTGCGACGTGATCGCGCCGAAGAGCTTGCCGGTCTCTTTGCCGACCTTGCCCTCGATCCGCACGGTCAGCCCGTCGAGCTTTTCTTTGAGCCCTTCGGCCGAAGTCACCGTCTCCGCATCTTTGAGCTTGAGCCGTTCCATCCGGCGCTCGTGGGCCGCCATCTGGCCCTTATCGGCAAAGACGGCGAGCTTGCGGGGGAAAAGGAAATTGCGGGCATAGCCATCGGCGACGGTGACGACTTGGCCCTCTTTGCCGACTTTGGGCACGGTGGCGTTCAATATAACCTTCATGGGTTTTCTCTTTACTTTCGGAAGCCCAGACCGGCGAAAAAGGCGTTCCGATCGAACACCCGGTTAAACCCAATCCAGCCAAGCAAACCGTCTTTGAATTCGTAGCGCACGCCCAGATCCAATCTCGGGTCGTTGATGTCGTATAGGTCGCCCTTGATCGTCACGCCGCGCGCAAGCTTGAAGTCTACCCCAACCCCCGGCTTGCTGGAATACACCCCGTACCGGTACTCATTGGTGCCCGCGAACGGTCTTCCGACCTGGATGTTCAGGTTGTTCCCCTCAAACGCATCGCGAACGCCGAGGTGGAGGTTGCCGTCCTTCAGCGGCATCTTGGCCACAAAGTCGGTCCGCCAATGGTTGGGGCGGCTTTCGTGAACCAGGTCCATGCCCGCCTCCAAGTTCTTGATTCCGGTTCCGGAGGGCACCTTGTTGAAGAAATCCTGAAGCCGCTTGAGCACGGTCCGCGCCTCCTCCGCGAGCTCGTTGGCTTTGGCGGTGAGGGTGGCGACGTTTTCGCTGATCGTGATGCCGTTGGCGGTGATCTTCTCCGCGTTGGCGGCAATTTTGGTCCCCGAATCGGTCATCGCTTCGACGTTTTTGAGCGAGGCGTGCATCGGCTGGCGCAGGTTCGGATCATTAAGCATCGCATCGACGCTGCCCATCACTTCTTGCGCCTTCTTTACCGTCTGATCCATGCTCGTCAAAAGCGCCGCCGCCTGGTCCTTCCACATCGGATCGGCGATCAGCTTGCGCGCGATCGAGGCGCTCTTTTGGACATCGACCATCGCGAGCTGCACACTCTTCATGCTCGAGGCGATGGCGTTGCGGTTCTCCGCCAGCAGCCCCTGGGCGTTGGCAGCCAGATTGCCGACCTGCTCGAGCGTTTTGGCGCCCGTGTCGGCGAGCTTGGCGATGCTGTTTTTGAGGGTGGGGTCGGCCACAAATTCCCGGGCCGCGACCAGGGTCTTGTTCAACTCCGAGATCGTCGTTTCGAGGTTGGGCAAGATCCCCTCGAACGCGCCCAGCCGCGTTCCGGCCAAAGTCGAGCCCGGCGCGGCGGAACCGGCGGCAAGTTGGACCGGAGGCACGACGACCACCGGGTTGTCGCCAAAGCCTAGCAAGGGGGTCGGCACCTGCACGGTGCTGCCTGCCGGAATGGTCCTGCCCTCTTCGACCGCCAACGTCAATCTTGCCAGCTTGGGGTTGGCCAATTCGACCTTCGAAACCGCCCCGATCTTTACTCCCGCCAGCAGCACCGGAGCGCCGATATTGACGCCGGACGCATCCGGAACTTCCGCAAAGTAGGTTTGCGTTTTGGGCGCAAAGAAGCTTCGGCCCAAAAACTGGTAGGCGCTGATAAGCAGCGCGGCTAATACGACGACGAGCAATCCGACTTTCCAAGCGCCCTGCATGGCCTTCCCCTCGCGGCGAGCTTCGCCGCATTCCCTTTTAGGGACGTACGGAAATCTTGGCACGCCGCGTTTGCCGAGGTCTCCCTTCTCAACCGCTGCCTTTCCGACCAAACCGGAATCTTCGACCGGGGAGGGGCACCTCCCCCTCATTTGAAGGAGGGGGATGGGGGGTGGATGACGACGAAATTGCCGGTGAATGAGCCCACCCACCCCATCCCCTCCCTCAAGGGAGGGGCACCTCCCGCACCTTCAAGAAAGCGGCGCAAAGAGGTCCACCAGATTTCCATCCGGATCGACCACTTGAGCGTAACGCTGGCCCCAGAAAGCATCCCAGGGCGACTTGTGGCCCGTAAATCCGGCCGCCGTAACTTCGGCGTAGCGGCGGTCGACATCCGCCGGCCCGTCGCACAAGAATGCTAAGCCCATCCGATGGCCCACCGGCTCCACCCAACCTTCGTCGATCTGCTTGATCATTTCGAGATCATTCCAGGATAAGCGAATCCCTCCTGGAAGAGTCGTTTCCACGTAGGGCTCGCCCGGTTCGGCGGCCGGCACGTCAACGCCGAGCAGGGCATAGAAGCGCAACGATTCCGGAATCGAGCGGCAGGTGATGCCAATCATGTCGAGTCGTGGGGTCATATCCTTCTCCTGGGCGATAGAGTAGACATTCGTTGCCTAAAATGTCAAGCAGATTCGATTCGCGACTTCGTTCGTCGTAAACTCCGCTCATGAAACTCTTTGCCCTTTTCGCCTTCGGACTCCTCGCCGGATGGCTCATCGCCCAATCGCCGACCTCAAGCGCCGAGCCCCGCCGCGCCAATGCGGTGGCCTTTGCGCGCGAAGCGAAAAAAGCCAACCCACAGGCGTTCACCCATCTCTTCGCCAACGGTTCCCAAAGCTCGGTCTATGTCGCCACGCCGATGGAGCCCATTCGCGCCCACTACCATGCCGAACACGACGAAGCGGTCGTGGTCGTGCGAGGAACCGGCAAGCTCACCGTGGGAGGAAGGACGTCGGCTTATCGTCCGGGGGATGTCGTCTTCATCCCCAAAGGGGTCGTTCACTCGTGCTTGCCCGAAGTCGACGACCAGGTTCTCGTCTCCTTCTTCGGCCCCTCGTTCGACGGAAAGGACCGGGTTTTCGTGGGTCGCTAATCGATGCTCGCCGTCCTCTTTGCCGGAATCCTTGCGGTCGACCGCGACGAGGCGGTCTACGAAAGGGCCATGGCCCAATTGAGCCGGGCCTCGAGCCTTCACGTCGTGATTGACGATGCGATCGCCAGGATCCGGCACGAGGTTTGGCTGCAAAAGCCGAATCGCTGGCGGATGCTCACGGGCGGCCGCTTGGTTGGCGTGTGCGACGGGCGGTCGCAGTGGGCCCGAAACGGTACGAAATGGACCCGATCCCCCGCTCCGAAGGCTTTCCCAGAGGATCTCGACCTCTTTGGCTTCGAGCCCTTTTTCGATCCCGCTCAGCGAGCCGGCGAATTTCGCGGCCGCGGCACATTCGCGTTTCGGGAAAAGCGCCACCCGGCCCTCCAAGTCAAGACCACCGAAGCGGCCACGATCTTCGGCATGGCCTATTTCAACCGGAAAACCGGAATGCCGCTCGGCCATCTTCGCACCGAGACCAGCGAAACCACCGACCTTCGCCTGTACCTGAAGGTCGAATTGAATCCGCGCCTTTCCGCCCGCCTCTTTGGTCCCCCCGACTAGCCCGCACCGGTAAGCCGCATCGGCAGGCCCGCCGCCGCCATCGCGGCCTTGAGCGACCCGATCCGCGTCGTTCCATCGTGCAGGATGCTCGCCAAAAGCACCGCGTCGGCTTTTCCAAGCGTCACCGCCTCGATCAAATGCCGAGCCTCCCCCGCGCCGCCACTGGCGATCACGGGAACCGGGACCGCCTCGCTCACCGCGCGAGTGAGCTCAAGATCATAGCCGCCGAGCGTGCCGTCGCCATCCATGCTTGTCAAGAGGATTTCTCCGGCGCCAAGGGCCGCGGCTTCCTTTGCCCATTCGACCGCGTCGCGACCGGCCGCCGTGCGGCCTCCGTGCGAAAACACCTCCCAACCCCCTTCCGCGCGGCGTCGGGCGTCGATCGCGATCACGACGCACTGGGATCCAAAGCGCTCCGCGCACTCCGTGATCAGGGTGGGTGAGGCCAACGCCGCCGAATTGAGGCTGACCTTGTCAGCCCCCGCCAACAGCGCTTCCCGAATGTCCTCCGGCCGGCGAAGCCCGCCGCCGACGGTGAAGGGAATGAAAACCCGTTCGGCGACCCGCTCGGCAAGCTCGATCGCCGCCGGCTTGCCTTCATGGGTGGCGGTGATGTCGAGAAAGACAAGCTCATCCGCCCCTTCGGCATCGTAAAACGCGGCCCGCTCCACCGGGTCCCCGGCGTCGCGAAGCCCCACAAAATTCACCCCCTTGACGACCCGCCCCGCTTTGATATCCAAGCAGGGGATCACTCGGACGGACCGCAACCCGCCTCCCGCAGAATCTTTGCGCACCATGGCCCCTTTTTGCGCCGCGAGACCATCACGTGGAAGCGGTCGCCGTAGAGGTCGAACCCGCTTTGTTCGGGAATGACCCCGGTCTCCCAGAACTGTTCCGCCGCATCTTGCAAGACTTGGACGGCGACGACGCGATGATCCTCCATCGTCTCCGGCGTGCTGAGCTCGGGCAGTCCCACCTTGGCCAATCCCCGGGTTTCGGCGATGCCGCCGCGTTCGCATCCGCGCCACACGACACGCAGGTGGAGGTCTCTCCGGGTGGCATCCGGGTTTTCGCGAAGCTGCGCGGCCAACTGTTGGGGGCAGATCAACCGCTCGCAAACGAGGTCGAAGATCGCTCGGGCGCCGGCAAAGTGAGCCACCGCCTCGGCGGCATAGATGAGGAACTGAAGGTGGCGGGCGTCGGGCAGGCGCACATCGGAGACGTAGCGAAGCTTGACCAGGGCCTGGGCCTGGCCAAGCGCGGCGAGCAGCTCGGGAGTGGGGTCGACGTGCGATTCGAACAGGTCAGGACGGAAAATATGGGCGTTTTTATCGCGCCGCGCCACCGCCATATGGAACCGAATGTCGCTCCACAGCAGGCCCTCCTTGGTTCCGACCGGGCTGGACCCGCGGCCGTAGGGGTTGCTCTGGATCATTCGCGACATGACGTCGTCTTGGGATGGCGCCTCCGGCCGATCGAGATAGACCCAATATTCCGCCATCGCCAGGTAGGGCGCTCCTTTTGAACGTCGGAAGAGGGCACTAAGCACCCGGGGGCCCCTCGCCGGTCAGCCACTTTTGGGCGAGCCGGGACTCATCTTCGGAAAGAAAGCTGAAGCAGGAATCGCAGAGCGCCGCTTCGTTGACCGGGCCGTTGCGGCAAAGCAAACACGAGCCGTTGCGCCGGGCCGCGTGGACCATGCGGGTTTGGGTGAGCACGAACCGAAGGTCGCCGCGCCGGATGCCCTCGGAGTTCACGCGCTCCACGGTCGGGATTGTACTTGAGGGTCTCCAGGCCCCCTCGCCTTTTTCGCACCGCGAAAAGGGAGAGGGGGTTGGGGGTGAGGGTTCCGGGCGCACGTATCTATCTTACGCCGGAGGTCCCGCGGCCGCACCCTTTCATCTCCAACCCAGCGACGCCAGACTTGGCCCCGGCTCCAAATGTGGAATACACCCCCTATGAGGGGAATCCGCATCATCCTGCTTGCCGTTGCCGCATGGGCCATTTTGGGCTGCGAAGGCGTGCCCCAGCCCAAAGACGTGGACCAGGGTAAAGCCGACCGGGCGATGGAAACGGTCGAGAAAGGTACGGAGTAGTGGGGCGCAGGCTTGCAGCCTGCATTGGGGGCGATGGCATCTTGCCGGCGTGACGGCTCCAACCTTCCAAGGCCCCGGCCCGCGGGCATTAGCCCGCGCCTAGCCGCCGTCTTTCTTCGCTTTCGGCTTTTCCGTCGCAATCCCCGGCGCCTTCACATACTTGGCCGAGTTCTCCGCGTGCTTGTCCGGCTCCTTGGCCCAGGGCGTTTCGCAGCCCGCGCAGCACATGTAGTAGCGAACGCCTTTGAAATCCACGTACCCGCTTGAGGCCGCATAGGACTCCACCACTTCCTTTCCGGGCGAGCAATAGAGCGCCTCTTTCTCGGGCATCGTGCCGTACTTCTTGGGGTCGGCGTCGAATTTGGCTTTGTTCTCGGCTTTGGCAAAAAGGAACCGGACGCCCTTGTAGTCGCTGAACTCCTTGATTGCCTTGTCATGGAGGATCCGGGCGCCGGAGACCGGATCAAAGAGCGAAACCCCGGCGGCTTTGCCTTTGGCCCGTTCGGCGGCGAACTTGGCGGGCTCTTTGTCGAACGCAGGCTCGCAGTCGGCGCAGCACGTCCAATAGCGGACGCCGTTGTAGTCACGGAAGGCGCGCTTCATGTCGGCGTCGTGCTCCCCGTTGACCGGGCAGACAAGCGGCTCTCCGTGGGTGGCGGAGAGGGATAGGGCGAGGGCGGTGAGGTGTGCCAGGGTCATGTTGTTTACTCCGATCCATTCCATTGTGTCATCAGCGACCAAGGCGCTGCCAGGAGTTCAGCTCTCAAGGCTTCTGAAGTTGAAAGAAGGTCATTGTTGAGCCTGCAGAAGCTATTCAGCAGGCGGGGGTTGGCCGATGATCTTGTCCCGCCAATATGCTGCATGCTCCGCCTCTCGGAAGACGACCGTGCCCCTAGCTTCATCTGACCAGCGAACGCTCGTACGCCTACCGGGCTCGTTGTACCACCTCGCAAAGTGATTGAGGGCCATCGCACGCTCGTCTTGGCTCGGCGACGTGAAAAACGTTATAATATTCCTTTGTCCTTCTAGGGATGGTTTTCCCAATCGGGGATCCAGAGCATACCGGCGCAATCGCGGAAAGCGCAAAGCCAAGTCGATCACTTTATCGGGAGGAACTCCGGTTATCAGATCGATCATGCCCAAGAATGCGAGATCGTCGGCGCGTGCATCGAATGCCTTGCCTGATCCGTTCTCACCCAATCTCTCTAACCTGTTAGCCGACGCCAATTCCAGGCTGGCAATAAGATCTGGCAATTGGCTCAAGAAATTGAGCTTCTCCTCGCTTGTTGCCCAATGAGCCTCAAGTCCGCCCGTGCGAAACCTCTGAAGCACAGTCCCACGAGCAAATTTTCGAATTTTGGGGAGCAAATTGTCTCGGTACCATGCTCCAGGTTGTTTAGAATCGATCAAGGTGCGGGCCGTATCTAAGTCCGGCAGCGCTGCCATCATCGAGGATATTTGTCTATACGCGATGTCGTCTGTCTTCTGCAAAGCCTGTGTTAACGTAAGATAAACACTTGCCGGGGGTTGAGTTCTAAGAACAACTCGATCAAGCTCCGTAGGCACCAGTAGCCAAGCAAACGCTTCCTTGGTGTGCGATACAACACTATCAGGGCTCTTCTTTGATAGGCGCTCCAGAATCGTCTCTGGAGCCACACTCAATCGACCAGAAACGGGAGTCCATCCCATCAATAAGAAGTTTCCGTGAGTTCTGACCTCCACTGGCTTCTCGATGCTTGAAAGGCAGGTCAAGTCCGCCCCCGCTGGAAATGTCCCGGACTGCTTGACTTTTACTTGGAACTCCCAAAAGGTGCGATTGGACTTTCGGAGTTCCGGGTCAATAACTTCCCGCGTAACTTGGCGCGGTGGTCCAATCATCTCTACAACCGCACGAAGGGAAAGTTGAGACGCAACTTCTGGTGGTGTCCGGGGACAAAAAGTAAGTGCAGGAACGAATTCTTGCCCAAATAGACTTGACGCTTGAAGCGCTAAGCCCCCGACTAGTGCCCATTTAACCCTTTTCATGTGACACCGAGTTGACCTTCATCGTGTTGACCCATTCCTGAACGAGGATGCCCCATGCACCAACCGTCGGGTTCTTGGTGGCGGCATAGTACTGCTGTGTGCAGATTAGTGCGGGGTATTGAGTCGGATCGGGATGTGCAGCATTGGCCACGACGCCAACTAGGCCAATCTGATCGAAGTTGTCGAGTTCACCCCATGCCCAAGGCGGATTGGAAGCCTCAACTGGGGATCGGGAGGTCCAGCCAGTTCCCATTGAACCAGCGTTCTGCTCAGTAAGAGACTGGCCCGTGGCAGAATTCCAAGCCGCCAATACAGGTCCAAATCCAGGAAAACGCTCGATGATCCAAACCCCTGGCTGTCCTTCGTCATTTTGGTCAAACAGTTGGTGCTTGAATCGGTCGACATAAGCCCAAGGAGCTGTATTGGGGTATACGCCTCCCACGGTGTGGTTTTCTACCGTTGGCTGGCCAAGTTTCTCAACTCGCGTGGGCCGATGGCCGGTGAAACTATAGTAATCGGGCTCGGGCCCAGACGCTCCCGGCGGCGGCGTTTCTTCGCTGTCATCTGGAGCCGAACCCGTGATGGAAGAATCCACTGGATCGACATAAACGTACGTGACACGAACCTTTATGCCGCCTCTACTGGATCCGGCGGTTGCCGCTACGAACAAAGTCGTACTGACTGGATCGTCTGTTCCAAACATGGCGGCACCCGGCCCGGTAATGCTCCAAGTGTAAGTTGTGCCCGTGGGCTGACCGGCGTAAGTTCGAACTATGCCGTAGCACGCGTCCTGAGCTCCGGAAGGAGTTGAATCAACTCCTTTGGTGTAGCCAAAGTATTCTATGTACCATGGCGCAAAAGGTTCATTTTGGTCGTGCTCTGGGACTACTACCGGCTCGCCCTGTTCATTCGCTTCAGAGACTTCATAACTAAGAGGGCCACCAATTGCGACTGCGACCTTCGATTGGCTCCCTAAAGGAACTATCTCTTCTGGATTGGATGGATTGTAAGCGTAAACATAGCAGCTGGCGGTGCGCTTGCCAGGGCTAGTTGCCCAAGCCTGAGTTACTAAGCTGCTTGGGGAAGAAAACGCTATCCCGGTCCCCGACCATTGATAGTGCTTGAGCCAGCCCGAAGGACCGCCAGACGCTGTACATGTCATCGTATGGAAAGCACGCTGTTCCAAGTTCGAGGCATCCCACTCGAGCCCGGACACCAGCGGCGAAACGCTCACGCTGACCGACCCTCCCGGTTGCCCGAAGGTCGCACACCACAAAACCATCGCATGGAAAATCGCGGCAAACCTAACCATAGATACAGCCTACAAAAAAAAAAGTTCAACATGTCAAGCACTTTTTTTCCGGGTTGCCTTGAACTCATGCTCCACCCGGTATCTTCTCCCCATGCCCGAGATCATCGAGCCGTTTCGCATCAAAAGCGTCGAGCCCATCCGCACCACCACCCGCGAGCAACGGGAGGAAATCCTCGAGCGCGCCAAGTTCAACCCCTTCCTCATCGATGCCGACGACGTGATCATCGACCTGCTCACCGATAGCGGCACGAGCGCGATGTCGGCCGCCCAGTGGGGCGCGATCATGGTCGGCGACGAAAGCTACGCCGGCTCCCGATCCTTCCGCCGTTTCGAAGCCAAGGTCCAAGAGATCACCGGGCTCAAGCACATCATCCCGACCCACCAGGGCCGCGCCGCCGAAAAGATCCTCATGTCGATTGTGGGAGGGCGGGACCGGGTCATCCCCAGCAACAACCACTTCGACACCACTCGCGCCAACGCCGAATTCTCCGGCGCGATCGCCGAGGATCTGGTCATCGCGGAGGGCAAAGACCTCGATTCGATGCACCCCTTCAAGGGAAACATCGACCTCGAAAAGCTCCGTGTCCTTCTCGAAAGTCAAGCCGTCCCCGGAAAGTCGATGCTCGGCGAAAACGCCACGCTCACCCGCGGCAACTTCACGGTGCCGATCGGGATGATCACCGTCACCAACAATACGGGCGGCGGCCAGCCGGTGAGCATGGAGAACATCCGCGCGGTTTCGGAGATGCTCCACGCCCACGGGGTTCCCTTCATCATCGACGCCTGCCGTTTCGCCGAGAACGCCTACTTCATCAAACAGCGCGAGCCGGGCTACGCCGACAAAACCCCGAAGCAAATCGCCCAGGAGATGTTTTCCTATGCCGACGGGGCCACGATGAGCCTGAAGAAAGATGGCTTTGGCAATATCGGCGGCTTTCTGGCGGTGAACGACGACAAATTGGCGGAGGGCGCGCGCAACTTGCTGATCCTTACCGAGGGTTTCCCTACCTATGGCGGCCTGGCCGGGCGCGACCTCGAGGCGCTGGCCGTAGGCTTGGAAGAGGTGCTCGACGAGCACTACCTCGAATACCGCTTGGCGACCATTCGCTACCTCGCCGAAAAGATCACGAATTGCGGGGCGAAAGTGGTCCAGCCCCCCGGCGGCCATGCCGTGTACATCGATGCGAGCCGGTTCTATGACCACATCCCCGCGGCCCAGTTCCCGGCTCAGGTTCTTGTGAACGAGCTGTATCTAAAAGGAGGCATACGCGGGGTGGAGATCGGCTCGGTGATGTTCGGGCGAAACGTGGACGGCCGAGAAATCCCCGCCGAACGCGAACTGGTGCGCCTAGCGATGCCCCGACGCGTTTATACGCAAGCCCATGTGAACTACATTGGCGAGGTCATCGCCGAGATGTTCACGGAGCGCGAATCGGTGCGCGGACTGAAGATTTCGAAGCAGGCGCCGTTCTTGCGGCAGTTCACCGCCGAATTCGAACGGGTTTAGGGGCCATTGTTGAGGTTTCTTCCGCGAATATTCTCAAAATGGGGTACAATTGTCTATTCCAATGCTCTTTGCGAAGAAAGCCGAACCTCTCAGCTATGCCGAAGGGCCCCGACTCGATCGGGCGATCAAGTCCCTCTCTCCGGAAGCACGGCTCCGTTTTGTTACCGGGTTTAACGAGCATCTTAAGGCTCCCGTGATTCGAACGGTTCAGCGTCGCGGCGCATCGCTTTATATCACGATGGGCGAAGGCGCCAAAGAGACGGTCGAAGTTTTCGAATTCGAGGGCGTTGGAAATGCGCAAAGTTGCCTGAGCGCGCTGACCGATTGTTTTCGAACCCACGGGGCGCCGGTACGAGTGCTGATGGCGGAATCGAAATCGGCGCCGTAATTCTACGCCAAAACCTTCAATTCCGTCCGTGTATTCCCGCCCGTTTCCGCCGGCGGATCAACCCATACCCCATCCTCTTTAAGCAATTGGATCAGAGCGGTTACCCCCTCTTCCTGGGGAATCGAATTGCGCACCACTTCCTTGCGTCGATAAAGCGTGATCATCCCCCCCGCTTTGCCGACATAACCATAATCCGCATCCGCCATCTCGCCGGGGCCGTTCACGATGCAACCCATCACCGCGATATCGAGCCCGACCAAGTGCTTTGTCGCCTCGCGCACCTGGTGAAGCACCGTCGGCAGATTGAATTTCGTACGTCCGCAAGAGGGGCAAGCGATATATTCGACCTTCGTCTTTCTTAGCCCCAGAGACTGCAAAATGTCGTAGCAGACCGGGATCTCGTTCACCGGATCCTCCGAGAGCGACACTCGGATCGTATCCCCGATCCCCTCCATCAAAAGGGTCGCGATTCCCGCCGTCGATTTGATCCGCGCGTATTCGCCATCGCCCGCTTCGGTCACCCCCAAATGAAGCGGATAGGCCATGCCCTCCCGCTCCATCGCCTTCACCATCAAGCGGTTCGCGGCCACCATGATCGGCACCCGGCTCGCCTTGGCCGAGATGTTCAGATTTCGGTAATCGTGCTTTTCGCAGAGCCGCAGATACTCCATTGCGCTCTCGACCATGCCGTCCGGAGTATCGCCGTAGGTCACCAGCATCCGCTCGGCGAGCGAACCGTGGTTCACCCCCACCCGCATTGCCCGATTGAGCTTCTTACAAGCTTCGATTACCGGAACAAAACTCTCTTCGATCGCCTTTCTCTCTTCCTCGTGCTCCTCGGGGGAGTATTCCTCCTTGTTCGTCGGCTTACGAAAGACAAATAGCCCGGGATTCACGCGCACTTCGTCGACATGCTTCGCTGCTTCCACCGCGATCGCGGTGCCTTGGTGGTGAACATCGGCGGTCAGGGGCACCTCTTGATATCGCTCGATCACCTTGGCCCGGATTTCCCCCACGCATTCGGCCTCCATCAGCGTCGGCGTGGTGACCCGCACGATTTCGCACCCCGCCTTGTGCAGCCCGATGATCTGCTCGACGCAAGCGTCGATGTTCCTTGTCTCTTCGGTGATCATCGATTGGACGACCACTGGATGTCCGGCGCCCATCGTGACCTTCCCGACTCGGCAGGCCGTAGTTTTGCGGCGGGGATAGGTGGTGTCGAGGTTCATAGGCATGCCAAGATATCGCTGATTGTATCCGACCCGCTTTCCTTCGAACCGAACCTGTGCCATATTTATAGCCATTTATAGTCGGTTGTGGCTATAACTCAGTATAATTTCGACATGGATGCCGTGCTCAATCCGTTCTCACCCGGAGCGGGAGCGCCGCCACCGGAACTGGTCGGGCGGTCCGAATTGCTGGATCAAGCAAGAGTCCTTTTCGCGCGAGTTTTGTCTGGCAGGTCAGAAAAGAGCCTGATTTTGACCGGACTGCGCGGCGTCGGAAAGACCGTATTGCTGAACGAAATGTCCGTTTCGGCTCAATCTGCCCGTTTTCGCACCGTCTATATTGAAGCTCCTGAGGACCGTCGCCTACCCGATATGTTGGCTCCCGCTCTCAAGAGCCTCTTGTTTGATCTTGATCGGATGCAAGGCGTTAGCGAGAAGGTCAAAAGAGGCTTGCGGGTACTACGCGCATGGTTAGGTACTCCACAGGTGACTATTAACGATGTTACCTACGGTTTGGCATACGATCCAGAACTTGGCATAGCCGACAGTGGCGATTTGTCTACAGACATTACCGCACTCTTCGTCACCATCGCCGAGGCCGCCATGGATCGAGGTTTCGGAGTCGCCCTGCTCATTGACGAGGTACAGTACCTAACTTCAGATGAGCTGTCTGCACTTATCGTCGCAATGCACCGCCTGCAGCAGTTAACGCTACCCTTTGTACTTATCGGTGCCGGTCTTCCAACCTTGCCTGGCCTGGCTGGTCAGGCTAAGTCGTACGCCGAGCGACTCTTCGACTTTCCAACTGTGGGCGAACTCTCTCGATCCGATTCCTTCGTTGCGCTTGCCGAGCCTATTCGCAAGCAAGGGGTCGATATCGATGAGGGTGCTCTTGGCCGCATTTTTGACTTGACACGGGGCTATCCATATTTTCTGCAGGAATGGGGTTACCAGGCCTGGAACGTTGCGGTTAGTTCACCGATTAGAGAATCGGATATCGTTACCGCAACCAATCGTGTAATTCCAAGACTGGATAGCAGTTTCTTTAGAGTTCGATATGATAGGCTAACTCCATCTGAGAGGCGCTACTTACGCGCTATGGCTGAATTATCACATCCTTGTCGAACAGGAGACATTGCCGAACTCCTGGGTGTGAAGACAACGAGTTTGGGTCCTGTCCGCGCTCAGCTCATCAGTAAAGGAATGGTTTACAGTCCGGCTCACGGTGACATGGCTTTTACCGTTCCCTTGTTTGATGATTTTATGAAGAGAATGATGCCCTAGCCCTATCCAGTCGTTTCAATGAAGTCTTCATGATGAAGTGGGTTGGGAGTCCACCTTCCCCGCCGAAGCCAGGGTCGGTTCCACATAAGTCGAAGCCGCCAGGTCCCTTGGGTCTTTCCGAGCTCTTCGTGCCAGATCGTCGAAAAACGTGTAGACCACCGGCACCACGAAAAGCGTCAGAATCGTCGACGTCGTCAGGCCGCCGATCACCACCGTCGCCAACGGCGACTGCAGCCCCGGCGCCAGCGCGATCGGCAGCATTCCCAGCACGGCGCAGACGCTCGTCATCAAAATGGGCCTTAAGCGCGTCGGCGAAGCCAGCAAAATCGCCTCGTCGCGAGGCATGCCGCGGCCCCGAAGCTGGTTCGTATAGTCCACGAGCAGAATGCCGTTCTTGACCACAATCCCGATCAGCATCAGCAGCCCCACGAATGCGGTGAGGCCAAACGCCTTGTTTGCCAAAAAGAGCGCCAGAATGACCCCGACCACGCAAAGTGGCACCGTGAACAGAACGACCAACGGATAAACGAACGATTCGAACTGGGCGGCGAGCAACATGTAAATCAGCGCGATCGCCAAGAAAACCGCTACCCCCAACCCGCTGAATTCCTCGGCTTTGCGACGCTGACGCTCGCCGAACTGCCAATACATCCCCGCCGGCAGCTCGAACGAAGCCATCTTGGCCGCGACGTCCGCCATCACATCGCTCTCTGCTCGGTCAGCCACTCGGCCCTGCACCGAAATGAAGCGCTGGCGG
>CAYONY010000066.1:0-14549 GCA_964405415.1 uncultured Fimbriimonadaceae bacterium
CTGTCCCAACGGGCGGTCAAACCTAGTTCCGCCTTCGTTAGGGCTTTCGACGGTGGGCGAGAGCTTACGAGCCAAGGTTTCCGCGTCGGCAAGGCCAAATTCGGGCCGCTTCATCAATTCGAACAAGGAAGTTCGATTGGCGACCGGGCCGTGGCCCATCGCATCGAGGCAGGGATTCTGGCCGCTGCCCACCGTGATCCTTTGAAGACTCGCCAGGCCGGCGGCGATCGCGTCTTGCTTAGCGGAAAATCGCGCCCAACGATCCTCCCCGCAAAGGCCGATTTCGCGAGCGACCGGAGTCAATCGGGCATCCGCGTTGTCATGGCGAAGCAGGAGCCGATGCTCGGCCCGCGCCGTGAGCATCCGGTAGGGATCTTCCACGCCTTTCGTCACCAGATCGTCGATCATCACGCCAATGAAACTGTTGTCGCGCGGGAATTCGATCGGCGCCTCATCGCGAGCCCATCGGGCCGCTTGGATCCCGGCGACGATGCCCTGTCCTGCCGCCTCCTCGTAGCCGCTCGTGCCGTTGACCTGGCCCGCCATAAAGAGGCCTGGCAGAAGCTTGGACATGAGGCCGCCATCGAGCTGGGTGGGATCGGCCATGTCGTACTCCACCGCATAGCCGGGACGCAGCATGTCGACCCGCTCCAGGCCCGGAAGCGTTCGCAGGGCCAGGAGCTGGGTCTCCGCGGGCAACGACGTTGAGAACCCTTGGACATAGACCGATTCGCCGTCCCATTCCTCGATCTCCAGGAAGACCGGGTGGCTTTCTTTGTCGGCAAATCGCACGATCTTGTCTTCGATGCTGGGGCAGTACCGCGGGCCCACGCCTTCGATGCGCCCGGCGTACATCGCGCTCTCGAGCAGCCGCTCTTGAAGCAGGGCATGCGTAGCGGGCGACGTTGCCGTCTTCCAACACCCATAGAGCTCGCGGGAAACGGGCGCACGCGCGTTGAGGAAGCTGAGGGCGCCGGCTTCCGGTTCGCTGGCCATGAATTCGGTCCGGTCCAGATTGAGCGAAGAAAGCCGTACGCGAGGGGTCGTGCCCGTTTTGAACCGGCGGAGCCGCACGCCGAGGTCGCTGAGGAACGCGGAGAGCCCAAACACCGCCGCATCGCCCTGACGGGCCGCCACGGTCTGCTTGGTCCCTTCATGGCAGAGGCCGTTGAGGAACGTGCCGGTCGTGAGCACGACGGCGCGGGCTTCGATCGTGATCGACTCCTCACTTCCCGAAGGAACAAGCCGAACGCCGGACGCCGCGCCACGGGCGGTCAAAACGGTCTCGACGCGCGCCTCGATCACCGTCAAGTTCGGGGTTTCGCTCAAAACCCGCTGCATGAACGCGGGATAGGCCAACTTGCAGACATGGGCCCGCAGCGTCTGAACCGCCGGACCCTTGCCGGTTCCGACCCGACGAAGGTGGGTCATCGTCGCATCGGCGGTGATCGCCATTTGGCCGCCTAGCGCATCGACCTCGCGCGCGATATGCCCTTTCGCGGGGCCGCCAATGGAGCAGTTGCAGGGCAAATGGCCGATCCGATCTTGGCGCAAGGTGACGCACGCGGTGCGGCGGCCCATGCGCGCGCTCGCGAGCGCCGCTTCGAGGCCGGAATGGCCGGCGCCGACCACCAACACGTCGAATCGATCCATGAAGGCGGAAGTGTACCGGCGGCGGGCGTGTAGACTCGGGACGGGTGGAGATCGCGATCGCGGGGGGTACCGGGTTCATGGGGCGCAAGCTCCGGGAGCACTTGCGCGACGAGGGCCATACGGTGTGGCTCCTGGTGCGGCGGCCCGATCTGGACGCCCCCGAAAAGCAAGTGGTGTGGGACGCCAAGACGGGAGGCGCCTGGATCGATCGGCTTGAAGGCGTGGACGCGGTCATCAACCTGTGTGGGCGAAGCGTGAACTGCCGTTACGGGGCGCGCAACCGAGCCGAGATCTATGCCAGCCGTCTTGACCCGACGCGCGCGCTGGCCGAAGCGATTGCCGGACTCGCCAAGCCTCCGGCAGTCTGGCTCAATGCGAGTTCGGCCACGATCTACCGCCACGCCCTTGACCGTCCCATGGATGAGGCGACCGGAGAGCTCGGGTCCGGCTTCTCGGTCGATGTCTGCCAAAAGTGGGAGGCCGCGCTTTTTGAACCTGCGCTTGCCGCAACGCGGCGGGTTGCCCTGCGGACCGCGATGGTGATGGGGCGCGAGCCGGGCGGGGCGCTCCATGCGTACACCGACCTGGTTCGTAAGGGACTGGGCGGGCCGATGGCGGGAGGCCGACAATTCGTCAGTTGGATCCACGAAGCGGACTTTGGCCGAGCGGTCAGCTTCCTGTTGGACCGCGGGGACTTCAGCGGGCCGGTGAACTTGGCCTCCCCCAACCCCCTTACGAACGCCGAGTTTCTGGCCGCGATTCGGAAGACGATGGCCAAAGGAATGGCGTTGCCCCTGCCGCGATGGGCCCTTGAGATCGGAGCGTTTTTTAAGCAGACCGAAACGGAGTTGATCCTGAAGAGTCGCCGGGTGGTACCCGGACGGCTCGTGGCCGCCGGCTTCACCTTCGATTTCGGGGCCTGGCCGGACGCGGTGCGCGATCTGCTGGGCGTGTCCTCAGATTGACGGACGAAGAAATCGCGCCTTGGCAAACGCCGTCCGCCAGGGTTCACTCAAGGCGTTCGTTGCAGGCGCCTCGCAAAAAAGCTAGAGCGCTTTGGCCCGACCGGAACGCAAAAGCGAAGGAAGGAGCCGAGGCGATTGGGCCCGGTGGACGGAGCTTCCCTCGCCGGGTCCCTTTTTTTGAGGGGCCTCGTCCAACTCGATCATCTGGTGCGCGGGAAAGGACTCGAACCTTCACGCCTTGTGGGCACTACCACCTCAAGGTAGCGCGTCTACCAATTTCGCCACCCGCGCACGCTGGGCAAGAACGCGATTATACCGCCGGACCTTCCGGCGGTTCCCCTTCGCCAAGCCACGAACTTGCCCGGCCCCCCGGATTTAGGAAAACCGAAGTTTGACGCCCCGTTTCTGGATTTCCTCGACAAACTTCATTCCCGTCATCGCCGTCTCGTAACGCAAACATCCGGGGGGGACGTTGCCCTGCGCAATCTCGTGGGCATAGATGGCTTGCGAGAATCCGGTCAGTCGTTCCATCGATGTGAACTTGGTGACTTCATCTTCGCGATCGAAGATGTCGATCTGCACCTTTTTCGTCTCCCCGTCCTTTTTACCGATCCCGACGGCGCGGACCACGCACATATCCCGGTCTTCGAATTGAGCAAGCTGATCGCCAAACACTTTATAGAAGACTTCACGCGGTTTGACCTTGCAGCCGTGCAGGTCGATCTCGTCGAAGCTCCAAAAGCCAAAATCCTTGAAGATGCGCATGAGGGCGCAATGGCCGGGGAAGCGGATGGTCTTGTACTCGTAGTTCGTGACCTTGCCCTGATGGGTGTAGGGCGCGGTGCTGGTGCCTCCCGATGTGGTGAAGGCTTCCATTTCGCCCAACTCTTCGACAAAAAGCTCCTCTAATTCGTCCAGCGTATCGACCAAGGCGATCTCGCCGTTTCGCAGCACCACGGCCTGAAAGTCGTATTCCGTCAGCAAGCCCTCGATGTTGAAAGTCAGCTTGTAATTAAAGGGGGGTTTGGGGTTTTGAGGAAGCACTCCGCAATAAAGTTTGACGCTATCGACGCTGTCAAGCTGCTCGATCGCGTACGAGCCCAGATTGTTGACCAGCCCCGGGGCGAGGCCGCAATCCGGCACCAACGTGACCCCTTTGGCCTTGGCGGCCTCATCCATCGCCAGCGTTTCGAGCGAGACTTCCGTATTGCCGCCAAGGTCGACCATATGGGTGCCCGTTTCGATCGCCACCTTGGCGACTTTGGGGTGCATCCAGTACGGGAGGCAGCTCGCCAAGATATCGATGGGCTGGAGCGCGGTCCGTACCGCCTCGTCATCCAGGGCGTTCACCTGCATCGGCTGGCAAATCGCCGAGCCGACCAAATCGTTGACACGCCATGCGTTTTTCTTGGCGTGCTCGAAGTCGACGTCGGCCATGACGATATGGGCCGGATTGGCGAATTTGGCGAGGTCGTAGGCGCAGGCGGTGCCCTGCATGCCTGCGCCCAGCACGGCGTAGGTCTTGCTCATTCGGTGGAATTCCTCAGGCGACGCTGCCTAGAGAAAAGGCGGGCTCGCGAACCCAAATTGTACCTGAAGTGGCCCCCGTGCCGCCATCAGGCCACCGCTTCGCAAGCCACCCTCTCCACGTCGTCCGGGCCTTAAGCCGGCGTCGCTTCGGGCGTCAGGCTGGCCGAACGAAAAGCCCGATCGCAAAGGGCCGCCGAGGCCACTACCGCCATGCCGATGCCCATCACGAGGAACATGTTCGCCAGCCCGATCACCGAAATCGCCCAGCCTCCCAAACCCATGCCAAGGGGCGTCATGCCGTTTCGAAGCATGGTGAGCGCGCTGTTGACCCGGCCGCGGAAGGCATCCTCCACCTTCACCTGGACGTAGGTCTGCACGGGGATGTCGGCAAAGGGGATAAAGAGCCCGCAGATAAAGTTCCAGAGGGCAAAGGTCCACATGACCGGACTGAAGGCCATCAGCGCGACCATCGCCCCCGTCACGCCGAGCCCCATCACATAGCCCTTGCCCACCCAATGCCACTTCAGCCGGCTCAGAATCACCGAGCCGAAGATCATGCCGAAAAAGAACGACGCTTCGAAGAAGGTCAGCGTCTGCGGCTTGCCGCCAAACCATTGGTCGTTGGCGGCCACGTACGTGACGATGAACGGCGCAATCGCCAAACTCATGAAGAGTCCGGCCACCATGAGCACGGTTAGGGCTCGACGATGGGTGATATAGGCAAATCCGTCTTTGAACTCCGACCAGGGATGCCGCTCCTCGTCCTTGCGCTCGGCGATGATCGGCGGCAAACGCCGGATGTAGACCGCCGAAAGTCCGAACGAAGCCGCATTCAAGACGACGGTGAGCCCGAAAAACCACGTCGTGGAGAACCCGTAGAGCAGGGAAAGCACCCCGCCGGAGAGCGAGAGCCCCAGCGTAAACACGACGTTGAAGGTCATCGAATTCAAGGTATTCGCCTGCAGCGCTTCGTCGGCCGGCACCAAATTGGGAATGCACGCATTTTTAGCCGGATAGAACGCGGCCCGAAACGTACTCAGGAGGAACGCGGTGGCAAAGAGCGTCCAAACCGGAGGCGTGCCCATCGCGAAAATGACCACGCCGAGCGCCAAAAGGATGCCCATGCAGATGTAATCCGTCCACAGGAGGATCAAGCGCCGGTCGATCCGGTCGGCGAGCACTCCGGCGTAGCCGCTGAACACGACAAACGGGATCATCTCGACCATGCCGACCAGTCCGACATAGAGGGGGTCGCCGGTGATCTTGCCCACCATAAACATGAAGACCATGTAGTAGAGGGCGTCTCCGATCTGGGAGATGCTCTGGCCGATGTACAGGTCGCGAAAGGCGCGATGGCGTAGAACTTGAAACATAGAGACTTTCCGTGGAGTCGACGAGGCCCGGGAATCGGGCGAAGTGTCGATCGAGACTTGAGCGAGCCCGGAGAGGCAGCGGCCCGCTCCGGAAAGTTAGAGGTGCTTCATCGGCACCGGCAGTGTAGCACGGCAAGACCCCCGGAAAGGGAAATCGGCTAGGGCGAAGGGCCCGTCGAATCAGGCCGATGCGCCGGCGCGCGCTCGAGCGGAGGGGCGGATGAGGACGATCGGGCGTGAAATCTTGCCAAAGACGGAGCGGATCAACTTGAGGTCGCCTTCGACCGCGTCTTCCTCACAGTGCAGGGGCAGGAGCAGTTGGAGCCCGCCCGATTCCTCCATGACCTGTTGAAGCGCCGTCCCGCTGTCGCGGCCCCGCTCGAGCACCGCCGAACAGGCGACTTGGCGCTTCGCCAATTCGGCTTTTGCCGCTTCGAGCGCCTTGACGGCCGCTTCCTCTTGGGAGGGCAAAGGCGCCTGAATGGGCAGATCGCGAGGCACGACCACGACATAGGCCAACACGATTTCGGCGTGCAGCGCGTCGGCAGTCTGCTCCGCCAAATCGTACGCCTCGGCGCATAGCCCTTCGGCGGTGATGAAGAGCACGACTTTTCCCAGGCGCTCGCGCGGAGGCTTGCCTTTCTTCTTTTCCGGTTCGACCAAGAGGTCGAGCGAACGACGCGCCGCCTCGACCGATTCGGCCACCGCCAGCTGCGAGCGAACTTCCGGTACCGATTTGAGGACGTCGAGAACCGGAACCGGCACCGCCGCCACGATCACGCGCGCATCGTGCCGCTCCAGAAACTGCATCGCATCGCGAAAAGTCTCCGCGCCGGCCGGGGTGCATTCGGAGATGCCGGAACAGTCGATGATGACGCCGGTCGGATGGCGACGGAGGGTGAGCGAGATCGCGGTGTGGATCGTGTCCCAAAAATTCGAACGCAAAGCGCCCGAAAGAAGGATGACGTCTTCGTAGGACTCGACGATCATTTCAGGAAGTATCGCACGTTGGTGATGACGACGTTCTTGCGGCCCGCCAGGGCGAACTTCAAGGGTACCGCCACATTGTTATGGAGGAGCCCATGGAACCAACGCCGCGGGACGGCTTGGGGAACGATGACCGTGATCATTCCCTCCGGGTCTTCGGCGATCGCTTGGTCGATGTACTCGATCAGCGGTTCGATGAGCGATCGATAGGGCGACTCCAAGATCACGAGCGGAATGTCGGCCCCAAACTTGTTCCAATCGTCCCGCACTTGCTGGATCGATGCCGGGTCGAGCGTGACGTGGACGGCGCGAACGTCTCGCGCCATCGACCGCGCATAGGAAATGGCCTGAAGGATTCCTCGGTGGAGCCGAGGTACGAGGAGCAAGACGGTCGTTTTGACGGGCCGGAGCGTATCGTGGGGCTCAAGCGAGAGCTCGCCGCCCAAGTAGTTGTAGTGCCGCTTGATCATGGCGAACACGGCGAGCATGGCGGCAAGCGCCACGACAATAAGCCAGGCGCCCTCGGCCGCTTTGGTCACCAGCAGGATCATCGTCACCGCAAATGTCGTCAGGGCCCCGAAAGCGCTGACGAACATCTTCCAATTCCGAACGCGAGCCCGCCACCACTTCATGGTCATGCCGGCTTGGCTGAGGGTAAACGAGATGAAGACCCCCATTGCGTAGAGCGGGATAAGCGAATGGGTGTCCGCGTTGTAAACGACGATGAGGCCGATCGCGGCCAGGGCCAACAGCACGATGCCGTTTTGAAAGACGAGCCGGTCGCCGACGCTCGTGAGCTGCCGGGGCAGGAATCCGTCCTTGGCGATAAAGCTGGCGAGCCGTGGAAAGTCGGCGAAGGCCGTGTTGGCCGCCAAGAACAGGATGAGCGCGGTCGCCCCTTGGAGGAGATAGAAATAGGGCCCGACGCCGTGAAGGCTTTCGGCGATCTGCGCAATCACCGTTTTAAACTCGGGGCTGGTCGTCGGAATCGGCACGATCCCCTCATGCTGGGCGACCCAGCTGATGCCCAGAAACATCGTCAGCAAGAGGCCGACCATCCAGAGCAGGGTGATCGAGGCGTTCTTGGCTTCCGGCGGCCGAAACGCCTGAACTCCGTCCGCAATCGCTTCGGTTCCGGTGAGCGCCGTACACGAGGCGGCAAAGGCGCGGAGCATCAAGAACCACCCGACGATATGCCAGCCCTCCGGAGGGGGGGCGATCGCGGGAGGAGCCACCGGTGGATGACCCAGCGACTTGAAGAACCCATAGCCGACCAGCCACAGCACCAGTACGACGAAGGTGTAGGTGGGCACGGCGAAAATGACTCCGCTCTCCCGAGCGCCTCGAAGGTTGGCGATGGCGATGATGGCCACGGCCAGCACGCCGATCCAAACCGCGTAGCCCTTGACCTCCGGTGCCGCCGAGACAATGGCGGCGACTCCGGAAGACACGGAGACCGCAACGGTCAAAACGTAATCGATGAGGAGCGAGGCTCCGGCGATCCGGCCCGAGACGGAGCCCAAATTCTCGGTGGAAACCAGATAGGTTCCACCTCCCTTGGGATAGGCATGGATGGTCTGGTAATAGCTGAAGGCGACGATGAGCATCAGCACCGCCAGCCATAGCGAAACCGGGAACAGGAACCCAAGCGCGGCCACGCCGGCGAGCTTGAGAACCATGAGGATTTCCTCACTGGCATAGGCCACCGAAGAAAGGGCGTCCGAAGCAAAAACCGGGAGCCCGAAGACCTTCGGAAGCCGCTCATGATGGGCGTGCTTCGTGTGGATGGGCCGTCCGACAAGAAGGCGCTTCAGGCGAGTGTAAAGCGACATAACGGGCCCGAGGGGTACTTATACCCGGCGGGGTCGTTCGATCGCTTCCTCTCGAACCCGGATTGGGGCAGGCGAGACGCCGGTCCTAAGCGCTGAGCCGCATGAAGCTCGCGTCGTCCATCGCCGCCGCGGCAGAGGGCCGATGCACATCGACGACGTCGAACTTTTCGTCGATCTCCACCCAGATCCGCGGTTCGGCGGGCATCCCCACCGCCATGCGCGGGTTCTGGCAGCAGCATCGGATCGCGGTTTCCGGGCCAAAATCTTCGGCCAAGTTTTTGAACGCATCGGCCAGGGTGATCGCGCTTCCGGCCAGGGTTTGCGTCCGCCCCAGGGTCACGCGGCCATCTTTGACGGAGACCTTCTTGCCCCACATTTCGAGGTTCGTCCCGTTGGGCATTCCCGCCGCCATCGTCCCGTCGCTCACCGCGATGATTCCGCCTTCCCGCTTGCAGCGGAAGAGGAGCGCGGCGGGCTCATAGACCACGTGGCAGCGATCGTAAATCAATTCCGCGTAGAGCAGACCGTCGGTAAACGCATAACCCACGACGCCGGCCTCGCGATGGTGGAACGACCGCATCGCGTTGAAGGTGTGGGTGGTGTGGCGCGCGCCTTTGGCGCTGGCCTTGCGCGCCTCCGCAAACGTCGCGTCGGTGTGGCCCATGCTGACCACGACCCCGCGGTCGTTCAGCCGCTCGACGAGTTCCATACCGCCGGGCCGCTCCGGAGCAACGGTCGCGATGCGAAGTTTCGGATGCTCAAAGACGGCGTCCCATTCGGATTTGCCGGTCGGCGGATCGAGAATCGCTTCGGGCGGCTGGGCGCCGGGAAACTTCGGGCTGATGAACGGACCCTCGAGGTGGAAACCGGGCATGCGCGGATCGTCAGGCATATTCTCGACAGCTTTGAGCACGTCTTTCGCGCTGGCGGAGACGGTGGTCGGAAAGAAAGCGTCCACGCCGCGTGCTTCCAGGCGGTCGGCAAGCTCGACCATTTGGGCGGGGGTGGCGGTCATGAAATCGATGCCGAACGCACCGTGAATGTGGATATCGACAAAACCGGGCACGAGAAACCGGTCCGCCGGTTCATTCGCCGGATACGCGCGAAGAAAGCCGTTTTCAAAATTGGCTTCGTAAGTGGCCAGCCCCCCGGGGCCGAGCATGCGATAGAGTCCTTTCATGGTGCGAGTACATAGCCTCCCGGTCCGCGAATGACCTTCGATTCCAGTTCGAGCATCGTCATTTCGGAGAGTACCGTCGCCGGATCCAAACCACAGCGTTCCGCGATTTGGTCGGTTGCCATCGGTTCCGCTCCGAGGGTTTTGAGGATTCGGGCGTGAACGCCGCCGGCCTCGAATTGGCTCTCCAGCCGGAGCCGTGGGGCGATGCCGAGTTCTTCGAGAATCTGGTCGGGATGGTCCACCAACGTCGCGCCCTCACGGATGAGGGCATGCGAGCCGCGAAAGCTCAGCGTGGAGATATTGCCGGGCACGACATAGACCGGCCTTCCGAACTCATTGGCTCGGTTCGCCGTAATCAGCGCCCCCGATTGTTCCGGCGCTTCGACGACCAGGACCGCTTCACTAAGGGCGGCGATCGTCGCGTTTCGCTGGACGAAGCTTTCCATCCTTGGATTCCATCCGGCGGGAAACTGGCTTACCAAGCAGCCGCTCGCCCGAATTTGCGCGAACAACCCCCGGTTTGCCGCCGGATACGTACGGTCTATTCCACATGCGAGCACCGCACATGTACACCCGCCTCCAAAAATCGCGCCATCATGTGCGGCGGCATCGATGCCTTGAGCCCCGCCACTCACGACCGTCACGCCGGCTCGGGCAAATTCCTCCGCGAATTTTCGCGCGGCCGCCTTGCCGTAGGTGGAGGCGCCCCGGGTTCCCACGATGCCGAGGGTCCGCCGCTTAAGCGATGAGGCATCCCCCCAAATAAAGAGGGCATGCGCGGTTCCCAGCAAATCGCGCATCCGCTCGGGAAGCTCGGGCCGCTCCACAATCTGAGCGCCAAGAGCCAGGGCGCGCGCCACCGCTTCCGGGTCAGCTTTGGCAACGCGCGCGCGGTCGGCCGGCGAAAGTTCGGGAGCTTGGGCGAAAAACTTAAACCAATCGAGGTTGCCGTCGGCTCGCCGCGCCCGGGCCACCAGGGCCTCCCGACGAACAAAAGGCAGCTCCGCCGAAAGGAGGAGCTGCCAAAACGCGGGGCTCAAGGAACGATCAGCCGTCTCCGCGGCCGCCGCCTCCTCCGCCTCCGGTGCCTCGTCCGGGACCGGTGGTTCCCGCTTGATTGGTGCGGACCAGGGCGGGAAGCGTATTGTCGACCGAAAGCGAGAATTCGCTTGTCGTGCGGTTGCCCAGCCAGTCGGTGGCCAGCACGCGGATCGTCCGGCGGCCCTCGGTGAGCGGGATGTTCTTGCCGGAAGAGGAGATTTTCACGATCGCGAAGCCATCGCGCTTGTATTCCACTTCGTAGGGCTTGCCATCGACTTCGACGGCGACGGTCTTGGCATTGACGCCGCTCGAATCGTCGTCGATCTTCCAGATCATTTCAAGCGGCGGGTGGCCGTTGACCTGCTCGCCCGCGTTGGGCCAGACCATCTTGACGGAGGGCCCGGTGAGATCCACGCCAAACGCTTTATCGAAGGCCATAAGGCTCCCGTCGGCGATGAGCACGAAGAGGGTTTGCCCGACGAGCACGGCCGGACCCGAAGCCGGAATGGCGACCGGTGCGGTGCTCCCTTGGGCGGCGCCACCGCCCAAACCGCCCGGAGCCGCCCCGCCGGGGCCGCGTCCGCCCGGTCCGGTGCCTCCGGGTCCGGTTCGGCCAGCGCCGGGACCGGTGGTGCCGGCGCCCGAATTCAGGGTTTTGTTCAAGGGTCGAACCAGATAGCTCCACGTGATCTGCTGCGTCGAGGGATCGACCAGCACGAGCGCCCCGCTGGTGAGCGGCGCGAGAAACATTTTGTCGACACCGCTCGGGCGAACCGCAAGGACGGCGCCCAGATCAATCGGTTGGCGCGACTTGGGGCGGCCGGAAACCGGATCGAGGCAGTAGGCTTTTCCATCGACGGTAACCACGAAGACGCCTTCCGCCGAGGCGGCGGGACTGAAATCGAGGGTTTCACCCATGTTCTGCTGCCATCGGGGGCCGCCCGAGACCGCATTGACGGCAACCACGTAGTTTCCGCTGTTCACGTAAATCGTGTCGCCATAAAGGACCGGCGTCGAGTCGGGCGAGACGTTTGAGAACCGCTGCTTCCACACTTGGCGCCGGCTGGTCGCGCTGATGGCGGTCAACTCGCCGTCATTGGTCACGAAAAGAATCGTGGTGCCGTGGACCGCCAAGCCGCCGGTGATCCCGGCATACACTTTGTACGGCGCGGGCTGGCCCTCTTGAGTCTTCCACTCGGGCTGGCCGTTGTCGGCCCGAATACCCAAAATCGAGTTGTCGTTCAGCTGAACGATGACGATGTTGCCGGCCAGGACAGGTTGGCCCACGATGGGCACGGAAGCCACCCATTGCCACTTCGATGTTCCGGTCTCCGCATCGACCCCGTAGAGGTAGCGGTTGTCGGCCGCCGCAACGACGGTGCCGTCGGCCATCACCGGCCCGGAGCGGAAATAGCCCGGAATCCCTTCGACCAGCGGGTAGCGCCACTTTTGGTTGCCGGTTGTACGGTCCAGCGCAAAGATGCGGCTGCCCACGGCCACATAGACCGTGTCATCCACCACCAAGGGCGAGCCCAAAGGCGAAACGGGGGTGGAGTAAGCCCACCGCCAAGCCAAGGGCGCCGGCCCCGTGAATTGTGCGGAAGCCGCCGCCCAAACGCCGAGCGCCAGCATTCCCATCGCAAGGCATCGTCCGATGCGCATGAGTACCAAACCTCCAAACGGCCGCATTGAGGCTGCCAAATTCATTTTAGCGGGAGTTGCCGCTTCCTGTCTACCAGAGTACGATGGATCGGACGCTTGGAATCGTTCGCCCGTAACGCCGTTTCGGGCAGAATCCTCACATTCCCGGTCGCGCAAGCCCGCTCTTTCGCCATGCTTCCCATCCTCTGCTACCACAAAGTCGGCCCGGAACGGGAGGAAGGCCGACGACTGAACGTCGAGCCTTTAACCCTGGAATCGCACGTTCGCCACTTCTGCCGAAAGGGCAAACGCTTTGCCCGGGTCGGCGATTTGGAATCGGGCCTTCCTACCGGATGCGTCTGTTTCACATTCGACGATGCCTATGCTTCGGCCGTCGCCCACGGCGTCGAGATCTTGGCCCGATGGGGCGTTTGGGGGACGTTCTATGCCGTTCCGGCCCAAGTGGGCGCGGTCTCCGTTTGGGATGCGGGCTTCGAGCGGCCCTTGGCCGGGTGGGACGCGCTTCGGGCCGCCCAGGCGCAAGGCATGGAGGTCGGCAACCATACGCTCACCCATCCCGACCTTTCCAAATTGAGCCTCGACGGACAAATCGCGGAAATCGAGGCGGCGGAGGATCAGCTCATCGGCCACGGTCTGGATTGCCACAGCCTCTGCTATCCCTATGGCAAATTCAACGAAGCCACCCGGGAGGCGGTCAAACGCGAAGGCTATAAGGTCGGCGTTGCACTGGGCCGGCGGCCGGCCCGGACGGGCGACGACCTTCGATTCCTCCCGCGCATCGTCGTTTCGTATTCGGATCGCCTTCCGAAACTGCTTTATCGGATCCACCTTCGGCCGAAGCTCCCCGTATTCCGCCGCCGATCCCATTACGTTTCGTGAAATCGTTCGCTATGAAGCCGGATGTTGTGGTCGTGGGGGCGGGGGCGGGCGGGATCGTGGCGGCCTGGCGCGCCGCGCAACTCGGAGCCAAAGTGGTCCTCCTCGAAAAAACGATGCGGATCGGGACGAAAATCCTCATCTCGGGAGGCGGCAAGTGCAACCTGACTCAAGCGGGGGACATCGAAGACGTCCTGCGTGGGTTTCGCCCGGTCGAAGCCCGCTTTCTTCGCTCGGCGTTTTACCGATTTCGCAATGATCAGGTCGTGCGGCTTCTCGAATCCAAAGGACTGCGCGTCTATACCCGGCCGGACGGGCGGATCTTCCCGGTCGATCAGACGGCGAAAGACGTCGTCGCCATGCTGGCGGAGCTTTTGGCGGAGGCCGGCGTCGAGGTCCGACTGAATTGCCCGGTGACGTCGCTTCTCGTGGAGGATCATCGCGTGGCCGGGGTCCGGTATGGGCGGTCCGAAGCGGCTCCTGCCGGAACCCGCGACGGCCGCGAGAGCTATCGGCCCCGGACCGCCAAGAACCTCCTCGGCGAACTCGATCGAGTCGCGATCGCGGAGGAAGGAACCGGAGAGCTCTTTGCCTCCCGAATCATCGTGAGTACGGGAGGAAGCTCGTATCCGAACAGCGGCACCACCGGCGAGGGATGGGGGTGGGCCAAGACGCTGGGCCATCGCATCGTTCGGCTCCGCGCCGCGCTCGCGCCGATCTATCTTGAGGCGGTGGGCGACTTTGCCGGAATCTCCTTACGCGACATTGTTTTGAAGGCCCGTCAAGGCAAGGAGGTCGCGCGATGGCGGGGCGATCTCCTCTTCACCCATCAGGGCATTTCCGGCCCGGCGGCGTTGGGCGTCAGCCGCCTTGTGGCCGAGCATATGGAAGCGGGCAAGGTAAGCCTGGAGGTCGATCTGCGGCCCGATCTTTCGCCCGAGGCCTCGGCGGCGCAATTGAGTGCATTTGTGAGCGGAAACCCTCATCGCCGAGTCGCCGGATTCCTGGACGACATCCCGGAGCGACTCGTCGCGGGCGTCTTGGCAACGGCAGGGATTCCGTTCGATGCCATGAATTCCCGACTCGACAAGAAGGCTCGAAACCGATTGGGCGAAACGATCCGAGGATGGGATTTGGGCGTGGTTCGCCACGTCCCGCTCGAAAAGGGCGAGGTGGTGGCGGGGGGCGTTTCACTGGAAGAGGTTGATCCGAAGACAATGGCCTCGCGGATTGTGCCGGGGCTCTTCCTTTGCGGAGAGGTGTTGGACGTGGCGGGACCGGTGGGCGGCTATAACCTGCAGGCGGCATTTTCCACCGGTTACGTCGCGGGTGAATCCGCGGCAAAGAGCCTGTCGGATTGACCGCGCGAGCCCGATATCAGGTAAAGTCGGCCCTCTTTCGGGCTCATAGCTCAGTTGGTTAGAGCGCACCCCTGATAAGGGTGAGGTCG
>CAYONY010000067.1:0-2604 GCA_964405415.1 uncultured Fimbriimonadaceae bacterium
CCCCTGCTCATCCCGCTTTCGAACCTGGCCAGCGAGGCCGAGCACGTCGAAGGCTTTGCCCCCCAGTGCGCCATCGTCACCCACTACCGCCTCAAGCCCAACGCCGAAGGCAAGCTCGATATCGACCCCGAAGCCAAGCTGGAAGAGCCGCTCATCGTCCGCCCCACCAGCGAGACGATCATCTGGCCAATGGTGAAAAAATGGGTGCAGAGCCACCGCGACCTCCCGGTTCTCTTGAACCAATGGGTGAACGTGATGCGCTGGGAGCTGCGCACCCGCCTCTTCCTGCGCACCGCCGAGTTCCTTTGGCAGGAGGGCCACACCGCCCACGCCACCGTCGAAGAGGCGGAAGAGGAGACGCTGAAGATCCTCGAAATCTACCGCCGATTCGCCGAAGAGTGGATGGCGGTGCCGGTCGTGCCCGGGCTCAAAACGGAAGCCGAGAAGTTCCCCGGCGCCCACCACACCTACAGCATCGAGGCGCTCACCCAGGACGGGCGCTGCGTCCAGGCCGGAACCAGCCACAACTTCGCCCAGAACTTCGGCAAGGCGTTCGATGTGACGTTCCAAACCGAAGAAGGCAAGCTCGACTTCGTCAGCACCACGAGCTGGGGCCTCAGCACCCGCATGATCGGGCAGCTGATCATGACCCACTCCGACGACAAGGGCCTGGTCGCCCCGCCCAAACTCGCCCCCACCCAGGTCGTCTTCATCCCCATGGGCCGCGACGACGAAACGCGAACCCGGACCTACGGCGTCTGCGACACGATGGCGGCAAGCCTTCGGGACGACGGTTACCGGGTGAAGGTCGATAAGCGCGAGAAGGAGTCTCCCGGGTTCAAATACAACGATTGGGAGCTCAAAGGGGCGTGCGTCCGGGTCGAGGTCGGCCCGCGCGACCTGGAAAACAACTCGGTCGTGATCGCGCGCCGCGATACCGGTGAGAAGGCGACGGTCGGTTTGGATCAGGCCAACGAAGCGATCCGATCGAGTCTCGACGCCATGCAGAAGGCGATGTACGAAAAGGCGCTCGCCTTTCGCGAATCGCAAACCCAGCGCGTGGATGATTGGTCCACCTTCGAAAAGGTGTTTGAAGGTGAGGGCGGCGCGGGCTTCGTGCTGGCTCATTGGGACGGAACCACCGAAACCGAAAAGGCGATCTCAGACAAGACGAAAGCCACGATCCGCAACATTCCGCTGGTCCCGCTCGATCCGGACGACGCCAAACCGGGCACGTGCGTTCTGACTGGCAAACCGAGCGCACAAAGGGTGCTCTTTGCAAAGGCCTACTAACGTGCGGGCGTAGAATAAGAACGTGAAGCTGGATCGCGATCAAGTGCAAGAGTCCCGGCGAGCCTATCTCGCGTTGAACCGCTTGGAGGCCGAAGAGCGGCGTGCGTTGACGCCCGCGATGCGGTGGGCGAAGATCGCGGCCGTAGAGGGCCTCGTTAGGGAAATGGGTCGCGAGCTTCGGGGCGACGATGACGAAGAGGTCCGCCAACGATGGATCCGGATCAAGCAAGCCGCAATGCCCTAAGCCATGGATAGCAAGATTCAGGCAACGTCGCTTGCTGTTCAAATGCTCATCACCAATGTTGGTGGGGACGGTGCCATCATCGGGGGTGTCGCCGTTTCACTTCGGGCCGAGCCGAGAGTGACCGCCGATGTCGATGCAATCATTTGGGGAGAATCCGCTTCCGCACGACAAATCGTCGACGAAGCGCAGAAACTCGGTATTCGTTCCCGCGTCGAGAATATTCTCGAAGACGCCCGGACGATTCTTGTGCTTCGCTTGGTGGAGGAATCGACGTTAACAAATGTGGATGTCTCCCTTGCCTACAGTGGATTCGAGCGCGAAGCCATTGACGCCGCCTCAAGAATCGACGTTCCGGGAGGGTCGCTAAGCATCCCTTCTGTCGAAGACCTCGTCATCATGAAAGCGGTGGCTCATCGCCCTCGAGACGTCGTCGACATCGCGCTTCTGGCGGAGACTTATCCCGATCTCGACGAGTCGAGAGTGCGTCGCTGGGTTTCCGAGTTCGGAGAAATGCTGGACGAACCCGGCCTTTGGGATCGGACCAAAGCCATCCTCGACCACGCCCGGAATCGATGAAGGAGCGAGGCGGGCCCGTCCGCGGAACCTCCCGGCTATAATCGAGCGTTCCCTCGAAAAGGCTCGACCCATGAAGATGCTCACCCTTTCCGCTTTCGCCGTCGCCGCGCTTTCCCTTGGCGCCTGCAACAAAACGGAGGACGTGCCTCCCACCAGCTCCGAAACCCCAACCACCGTGAACCAACCCGAAGAACAAACCAAACCCTCCGCTCCCCGCACCCTCGTGGGCGGGCCTATGAAAGACGGCGAAGATGTTGCCGTGATGGAAACGTCCGCCGGCACCATCGTCCTGCGCTTCTTCCCCGCCAAAGCGCCGGAGACCGTCAAGAACTTCATCAAACTGGCGAGCAGCAAGTTCTACGATGGAACGAAGTTCCACCGCACGATTCCCGGATTCATGATCCAGGGCGGAGATCCCAACTCCAAGAGCGGCCCCCAGGAGACCTGGGGCGGCGGCGGCCCCGGCTACACCATCAAGGATGAGACGAACG
>CAYONY010000067.1:2614-14526 GCA_964405415.1 uncultured Fimbriimonadaceae bacterium
GGGGCGCCCTGGCGATGCAGGCGGTGAGCAGGAGCGAGCCGATGTAGCGCGGCTCGCTCAGCAACCTCGCCGTCTCGCCGTCCATCTCCGCAATCGCGGACACCACGAGCTGAACGACGTTCGCCACGAGTCGGGCATTTTGAGCATGGCCAAAACCGCGGCCCCCGATACCGGCGGCAGCCAGTTCTTCATCATGGTCGGCGCGGCGCCCCACCTCGATGGCGTCCACACCGTCTTCGGCGAAGTGGTCGAGGGCATGGACGTGGTCGACAAAATCGTGGCCACCCCCACCACCGACAACAACGGCACCGTCCAAGCCGACATGGTCAAGACCCTGAAGTCGGTGAAGATGGTGAAGTGGCCTCAGAAAAGTTAGTAGAAGGGGGTTGGGGGTTGTCCAACCCCCAACCCTCCCCCTAAGCCAGCCCCATCATCGGCAGCACCAGACGCAGCAATCCGACCGTCGCCACAAAGCCGATAAGGTCGATGAGCGCCCCCGCTTTCAGCATCTCCTTCTGGGGGATCAAGCCGGAACTGTAAACCAGCGCATTGGGCGCGGTGCTCACCGGCAGCATAAAACCGAAACTTGACCCGATCGCCGCCCCCAGCGCCGGCGCAAACGGCGAGACATTTGCCGATTGGGCCAGGCCAATGGCAATCGGGATCACCGCCGTCGCCGCCGCCGAATTGCTGGCAAGCTCAGAAAGAACGATCGCTAAAAATGTGCAAAGCGCGGTGATCGACCATACGTCCGAGACCCCCAAAAGGCTGGCCAGCTCATCGCCCGCCATCTTCGCCAATCCCGAATCGAACATCGCCTTGCCAAGCGCCATGCCGCCGCCGATGAGCAGCACGATCCCCCATTCGATCTCCGCCGCCTGCTTCCAACTGAGCGTCCGCCCACTCGACGTTCCCCGGCAGGGCAGGATGAAGAGCAGCGACGCCCCCACCAACGCCGAAACCGCCGGCGTGACATGAGCGCTGAGCCATTTCGCGAGCGCATGGTCCGCCCCCAAGACGATGCCCGAGCCATCGGGCAAGAGCCACAGCGTGAACGTGATCGCAAAGACCCAGATCGTGTTGCGCTCGGCCGGCGACAGCGGCCCCATCGCGCGAAGGGCCTCGCGGGAAGCTTGGGTCGCATCGTCGAACGGCTCCCTTTTTCGGCCGTACATCCGCCAAAGCACCAGCCACGCCGCCAGCAGCATCACCGCATTGATCGGCATCGCGAACTGCATCCACTCGACGAAGCCGATCGTCCGCTCCGTCGCGACCTGAAGCTGGGCCACCGCAAATAAGTTGGGCGGAGTCCCTACCAAAACCCCCACCGCCACGCTGGAGCCCCAAGTCAGCATCAGCATCATCCCCATCGCGAACTTCGACGATGGATCGCGCTCGCCCACCGCGGCCAACAGGCCAATTCCAATCGGCAACATCATCGCGGTGACCGCTGTGTTGCTCACGAGCAGGCTGATCAAGCACGAAACGGCGCCGATCGAGAGCAGCATCCGGCCCCGCGTGCGCGTCGCCCAGCCTTCGCAAAGGATCCGATGCGAGATGCGGCGCTCCAATCCGGATTCGGTGATCGCTTTGGCCAGGATGAAACTGCCCATGAAGAGCAAGAGAATCGGATCGCCAAACGCGCCGAACGCATCCTTCTCGCTGGCCCCGCCAAAGAGCACCAAGCTGCCGACTCCGAGCAGTGCCCCCACCGCCAACGGCACCGCATGGGTGAGCCAGAGCAAGATCGTCCCGGCAAAAACGGCCCCCACCGCTTGGGGCCGCGCGGGTAGATCCCGAAGAAGCAAGGCCATGGCCCCGCCGCCTGCGATCGCCAAAAACACCTTCCACGGAACGGCCGCTCGCGTCTCGGACATCGAATTCGGGAATTCGAGGGCCGGCCCGCGATCCCTGCCCACCCCGCACCAAGTCCACGGGCCTCGGAAACAAAAAGCGAGGCGGCTCCGTTGGTGAGAGCCGCCCCGAATTGCACTTGCGTGTTGTGGGGAGCGAAGTTTCCGGGCTCTAGCGGCCCCTAAACGTTCCGGACAAAGTTGTGTTGCCATCCCCGTCGGTCACCGTCACGCTCGAGCCATTGCCAATGATCGGCCGGCTGGCCCCGCGATAAACCTGGTTCAATCGAAAGTTGCCAAGCGCGTCCGTGTCGGCCGACCAAGGCACATTCGTGTCGATCTGAATGTGATAGGTCGCATTCGGAACCAAGTTCTCGGCCTCGACCTGCAGCTCGCCCTGAGCGCCTTTCGTCACCCATTTGGCCTTGCCTTTATCGTTGCCGTTGCCCGCCATGCGAGCCTCCAGCTTGAGCAGCCCCTGGGCAAAGCCCAGCGCCGCAATCACCAGCAATGCCGCGAAAGAAACAAACCATCGATTCTTCATCTGCGTATCCTCCGATTCTTTTCCCCCTCTTGACCGAGGGGCTCGGGGGATCAGAGAGCCGGGGCCGGTCCCGTGATACAATCCCTCTGAAAAAACCATGCGGCGAGCCCACGACGAGGAGGAATTGGCCCAATTGCTCGCCCGCTGCCAAAAGGGGGACGCCCGGGCCTGGCAGGCGCTCGTTGACCGCTTTCAAGCCTATGTCTATTCCGTTCCTCGTCGGATTGGGCTCGGCGAGGACGATGCGGCCGACGTTTTCCAAACGACCTTTGTCGCCCTATACCGATCGTTGGACCGACTGGATTCGGCCGCGGCGCTCCCGAAATGGCTTGCCGTGACCGCGTCACGAGAAGCTCTCCGGCTCAAGCGGCTCCGCGCTCGTCTGCCGATCGTATCGGCCTCGGACGGCGACGACCGAAGCCTCGATGAAATCTTGGCCGACGAAGAATTGAACGCGGAACACCAGGCCCTGGCGGCGTGCGATGCCGAAACGATCCGGCGGGCCGTCTTGGCCCTGCATGAGCGGTGCGCCAAGCTCCTCAGTGCCCTTTACTTTGCGCCCGATCCCTCCTATCAAGCGATCTCGGACGAGATCGGCATCCCGATTGGAGCCATCGGCCCGACGCGCGCGCGCTGTCTGGAAAAGCTGCGCAAGAATCTCATGGAGGCCGGGTTCTTCGAATGACCCAATGGAAAGACGCCAAATCTCGACGGTATCAAAGGCGTCGCGCCCGGGCTCTTTGTGAACAAGGACGATGAAACGCGATCCCCAACTCGAAGCGAGCGTGGCTGCCGGCATGGAGGAATCGTTGCCGGGGGACCCCGCCCATGCCGCCGGCGATGACCCCCGCACGGCCCAGTTTCGACGCATGGCCGCCGGCTTGCGAGCCCGCCGATTTGAGGCGCCCGCCTACGCGATCGCCGCCGCCAAGGCGCTGATGGGGCCTTCGGAACGGCGCACCGTATGGGCCCGGCTGATCTCGGGATCGCTTTCCCTCGAAGGCGCCCGCGCCGTCCAGGCCGACAGTTTCCAGTTTGTCTTTGAAAGGGATGAGGTGCGCGCCCGGATGATGTACGTCCGCGATGCCATGGGCTGGGAAGTGACCGGTCAAGCCTCGGCCGGCTGGGCCCCCGCGCGCAAGGGGAGGCTGATCCCATCGGATTCGGAGGGAAGGTTTGTGTTCCGGGTCAAGCACCTGCGCGAAACGGAACTGTCCTTGCTCTCGGAAGCGCTCGAGATACGCATCCCTTCCGCGGTTGAGGCCGAACGCAATGAGTCCGGAACAACTGATTGATCGGATTGAGCAGGCCAAAACTTCCGCGTCGGCTCGAGCTTGGCTCCGGCCCTATGCAGGCACGGCGGGGCTCTCCCATGCGTTTTTTCGACGTGTCGCGGCGCGGCTTGCCGAGGATCCGGCGGCGGCAAAGTCCCTTGCCGACCATTGGCGGATGTTTGCCGAATGGGGCGACGATCCCGCCCAGGCGTATCGCATCAAGGGCGTCGCCGAACGGCTGCGGGGCCGATGGGCGGCGAGCATCGCGTCCTTCCAGGAGGCCGGGCGCCGAGCGCAAACCCCCGTCGACGCCTTGGCCTATCGGGTCGCGGAGATCGAGAGTCTGGGAAGGCTCGGCCAAACTGAAGACGCCCTTCGCCTTGCTCGAAAAATCGTCGCCGGACTTCGAAGCCTCGGCGAGGAAGGGCTGGCCGCTCGCGCCCGACTCAATGCGGCAGCGGCTCTCCTTTGGGTCGACGACTATCGGCGCGCCACCGGCTGGCTCGAAAAGGCCGAAGCGGAATTAGAACGTCTGGGGATGGAGGCCGAGGTTGCGGGAACCCGCATGAGCCTATCGACGTGCCGACTGCACTGCGGAAAGCTTCAAGACGCAGTGGGCTTGGCGCAGGCGGCGCGGGCTTTCTTCGAGCGGGCCGGCCATCGCCATATGGTGGCCCTTTGTGATTCGAATATCGCCCAATGCCAACTCCAAATGGGCCAGCCCGATCGGGCACTGGCCGGGTTTTTGGACCTTCGCGAACGGTTCGCGACTTCTCCCATCGACCGGACGCGAACCGAAGAGTTTCTCGGCTATGCGTTCCTGAAGCTCAACATGCCGGAAGAGGCCGCATTGGCGTTCGAAGAGGCCCTGGCCTCCCCCGCGATCCGCGCGTTGCCCATCAATCGCGCCAATGGCCACCTGGGGCTTGCGCGAGCGGCGCTTGCTTCGGGAAACCCGGCAAAGGCCCGCTTGGCGGCCCGCCAAGCCGCCGAGGCCTACGGCGCCTTTGGCAACCGCCTTTGGCAGGCCGTCGCCCGCCTCGAAGAGGCGCGAGCCTTGCTCGCCGGCGGAAGGACGGGGCCGGGCCACGAACTGGCCCGCGAAGCCCACGCCGTTCTGATCGCCGGAAAAGCCCGATTCGTGTTGGCGGAAGCCGAAATCACGCTTGCCGATGCCGAGCGCCGCCGGGGAATCGATCCCGCACCGCGCCTTCAAGTCGCCGAGCGCCGAATCGTCCGCGAGGGTCGGTTGGGGCTGGCCTGGAAGGTTTCTTACACGCGGGCCCTCGCCTTGGGCCCCCCGCACGACCTGCGACACTTTCGCCGGATGGTCGACGCGCTCGTCGCCTCTCGCGGGCTCATCGCTTCCGACGCCGGGAAGGCCGCCTTCCTCAACGACAAAGCCGAAGCGCTCGGCCACTATTTGAAGCGCCTCCTGACCCGGCCCAACGCAAATCGCACGCAAGAAGCCCTGGACGTCATTCGACGAACCCGAGCCGCCGCGCTCGTCGATGAACTCCTGACGGCTTCCTCCCATCCCGAAAGCCCCGAATTGGCCCACGAGTTGGAGAGGCTGCGTCAGTTGATGAGCCAAACGGAAGGCGGCCAGACGCCCGGAGAAAGAGGACACCTTTCTGCCATGCCCCAAGCGTCGATCCGACCTCTCGTGAAGCGTTGGCTCGAAGTGACGTGGGGCTTGAGTCGCTCCTCGACGGCATCGGCGCCGCCCGCCTCGGCGAAGACTTTGGTGATCGCCGCTGCCGGATCGGAAGTGTTTGCGATCCGCGAGGGCATAGCACGGTCGATCGGGAGCCGGCGCGCATGGCTGGAGCAGTTGCGTTGGACCCGCTTCGAGCTGCTCGCCGCCCAGGCCGACCGGCACACCGACCCCGCGCCCGCCCTCCAGGCGTTAAGCCGGTTGTCGCAGGCCCTGGCCGGGATGCTGCCCCGTGCCGCCTGCAGTCAGGTCGTGGCCCCCGATGACCTCCTGTGGTCACTGCCCTGGGCGGGAATCGCCCATGCCGAAGGCTCCGCCTTTGAGCCCATTCTTGCCCTGGGTCCGGGCTTTGGGACGGCCGCTTCCCAGTGGCGGCTTCCTGCTCGACCCGACGTGACGGTCTGGGCTGGCGCCCACCCCAGCCTGCCTCACGTCGAGCGCGAACTCGACGCGGTTTGCACGCGATTTCCTCAAGCTCACGTGCTCCGGACCGCGAACGAGGTTCGGGCCTCGTTGAGCTCCGGAAGGACGGACATCCTCCACGTCGCCGGACACGCCCGCGCCCACCCGGATCGGCCGATGTTCTCCTATCTCGAATTCCCCGATGGACGAATCCACGCCATCGAAATCGCCCGGAGCGGCCTGAGCGCGAGCCATGTCGTGCTGTCCGCTTGCGACACCGGCAGCCTCTCCCTCATGAACCGCCACGAGCCGCAAGGCATGGTTCGAGCCTTTCTGGCGCGAGGCGCCGAGTGCGCCTTGGCCAGCCTCTGGACGCTCGATGACGAGGCTTCCGCCGAGCTCATGGAGGCCTACTACTCGCACATTTGCGTGGGCGAAAACTGCGTCGTGGCCATCCATCGGGCCCGGATACACTTGCGAAAGCATCGGCCGCATCCGTATTTTTGGGCGGCGATGACGCTCTTTGGGGGTTACAGGACATGAATCGACTCGGACGGAATCTCAGGTTCGCCCCCCTGCTCGCGCTTCTGGCCGGCCTCGCCTCGTCGGGGGTCGCCGTCGACGGTCGCATCATCTGTCGATTGATCGATCCGGCCGAAGCGGAAACCGTCGCCCTGAACTACGGGATCGAACTTCGCGACCGAACCGATCCCGCGCCCTTTGTGCTCTACCGCGCCGCTTCGGAAGAAGCGGCCGATCTTGTCCAGTTGGCCATGTTGGGCGACCCGCGAATCGCGTGGGCCGAGGATGACGGCTTCGTCGAATCGCCCGAAACCGCCAGCGGAATGGGCAGCGTCACCAACGTCATCGGCGATCGCAATGCGCTCTATGCGCGCAACGCCAATTGGCTGAGCCAGATCCGTTGGCGGCCGATCGCCTCCCGCACCGCGACGCGGCCCGTTCGGCTCGCGATTCTCGATACGGGCCTCTCCCCCCAGGTCCCCCGGCTCTGGAACCGCGTCGTAGCCGCTCAAAACATGCTCCCCGACGGATTGCCGCCCCACGACCTACCCGGCAATCTGAACACCAATGGCAACGGGACGATCGATGACGGCCTCGGCCATGGCACGATGGTCGCCGGCCTTGTCGATCTGCTCGCCCCAAACGTCGACCTGGTCATCGCTCGGGTTGCCGATAGTGACGGCGTGGCCAACGCCTGGACAATCATCAAAGGCCTTGCCTTCGCCGCAACGCAAGGCGCCGAAATCGCGAATCTGAGCATGGGGTCGATCGACCGAATCGCCGCCCTGAGCGACGTTCTGGATTGGACGGACGAGCAAAACCTCCTCGTCATCTGCCCCGCCGGCAACCTTGGCCTCGATGAAGTGCTTTATCCCGCCGGATACCGCTCGGTGATGTGCGTCACCGGAGTGCTGCCCGACGACACCAAAGCCCCCTTCAGCAATTGGGGCAGCGATGCCGACCTGGCTGCGCCGGCCACCGGCATCGAAAGCACCTGGATCGACGGACGCGCCGCCGTCTGGTCGGGAACGTCCTTTGCCGCGCCGATGGTCGCCGCGGCCGCCGCCGACGCCCTCCGACGTACCGCTCCGCGAACCGCCGAAAACCTTCATGACCTCCTCTCGGCCGCGGGAGACTCGATCGACGCGCAGAATCCGGACTATCGAGGCAAACTCGGGGTCCGCCTCAACGTCGCCATGGTCGAATCCCGCCTTCGCAAAGGCACCCGCTAAATCCTCGGAACGCCTCCCGATGTCCCTCCGCTCGCAAGAAGGAGCGAAGGGACATCGGAGCTTTTAGGTCAGTTGATGAGGTCGATGATTCCTTCCGCATCGGCAATCAGCGCATTGGCCTGCGCCGGCGTCAACCGCCGCGCCAGCCCCAGCGCCCAGGCCTGAAGCTGGAAGGCGCGCAACGCCAACACCGCCACGTTGTTATTGCCGTTGTTCACCGCCACCAACGCCAGATTCAGCGTCGCTTTGAGCCCGCGGCCCTGGGCCGGCAGCGAGGCGCCGCCTGCCACCAACGCATCGATCGACGCCTTCAGGTCGTTGATCAGCTGAGCCGGCGAAACGTGGAACTCATAAGCCCCCCGGTCCACCACCCCCATGAAGATCCGATCCTCACCGTCGATGTCGGCCGTAACGGTCAACGGAACCAGCGCGTTGCTGCCCGAATCGATGCAGATCGACGTCGACGAGAGGCGAAGATCGCCGAGGTCCGAAAGGCTCAACGTGCCCGGCGTGCGCAAAAAGCCCGGATTCGCATCGAGGTTCGAACCGGCATCGGCCGCTCCGGAAAGCGACCAAGAAGCCGAACCGCCCGAGCTTTGAACCACCGAAAAGGCAAACGCGGTCGAAGGCGCGCCGCCCGTGGAAAAGAAACCGGAACCGCCCAGGAGGGCCGTATTGTCCCAAAGGATCGAATTCCCGACCGAATTGGGACCAAATCCCCCATCCACATGAATCGCGCCGCCGTTTTGCGTGGCTTCATTCCCCGCGAACGAGCAGTTCAGCACCGTGATTCCGGCCGAACTGGCCGCCATACCCGCGCCGTTCTCCGTCGCCGTGTTCTTCACGAATAGACAGTTGACCGCCTCCGCCGACCCGTTATAAACGAAGCTCGCGCCGCCCACGCCGGAAGCGTTCTGGGTGAACATGCACCCCTCGAAAATCGCCGAACCGGAATCGATGTAAACCGCCCCGCCCCGCGCCGCCGGAGGCAGGAAGCCATCGGCGCCTCCCGTGGTCGTGTTGTTGCCAAAGGAACAACCGACAAACCGGAGATTGGCATTTTGGCCCGCAACCGCACCGCCGCCGCCGATTCCGGCATAGCCGATAAGAAAGCTGTTGCCGCCGATCGCCGTATTCCCCACGAAAGAGCAGTTGGTGAACGTTGAACCGCAATTGAACGCGTAAATCGCCCCGCCTAAACCGTTGACCGGAAAGATCCCCAGGAATCCCTCCCCGCCGACCGCCATATTGCCGGTGAAAATGCAGTTCTGAATGGTCGGATTGGCGTTCTCAATGACGATCGCGCCTCCGCGCCCCTCGCCATCCGGAATCCCTTGCTGGAGGCAATTCCGAACCGTGATCCCCTCCAGAACCGCGCCCGCCGGCTCATTGCTGATGAACTGAAAGCCGACGATCGTGCCCATCCCGTCCACAATGCAGGCCTGGGGTGACCCGCTTGTGGAGCGCACAATGACCGCTTTCCCCACATAGTTGACCCCCACATTGCCGAAGCCCACGTAGGTGCCGTCGGCGAGCTCGACCACGTCGCCGCTCATCGCGCTTTCGTTGATGCCCTTCTGAATCGTTGCGTACGGGTTCCCGGAGGTCCCGTCGCCAAAGGTGTCGCTGCCCGTCGTCGCCACATAGCGGGTGACGGCGGGGGAGAGCCCGACGAGCAATGCCAAGCCCGTCAGCCCCGTAAAGAGTCGGTAAGAGTGCATGGTTTATCCCCCGTCGGCCGCCCGCCAAAGGACCACTGCGTCTTTCCGGGCGGCGCCCAACCACCACGGTAACGCATCCGAGAGAATTGCGGGATAGCAAATTTGCGAGTTTCCGCGCAATGGTCGAGGTTCGGATGTCCTTGGCGGAGGTCGAGCGCCGGACGCTAGGCGGCCGAGGGCAGCGGGGACGCCAACGGGCGGATCCGCTCCGCCGCCTCCATAAAGGCCTCGACCACCCGCGGGTCGAAGTGCGAGCCGCTTTGCGCGGCAATCTCGACAAGCGCCTGCTCGTGGCTCATCGCCCGCTTATAGGGGCGATCACTGGTGAGCGCATCGTAAACATCCGCAATGGCCACGATTCGGCCCAAGAGCGGAATGTCGTCGCCCGCCAGCCCATAGGGATAGCCGCTGCCATCCCAATGCTCATGGTGGCTTCGGGCAATCGTTTCGGCCGCCTCGAGCAACGGCGACCGGCTCCCGGCCAAGACCTTGGAGCCGATCAGCGCGTGCTCCTTCATCGTCTCAAATTCGTTGGAAGTCAGCTTCCCAGGCTTGAGCAGAATCAAATCGGAGATTCCGATCTTGCCCAGGTCGTGCAGCGGTGCCGCCAGGCGGATCGTCTCCACCTCTTGCGGCGAGAGCCCCAGGTTCTGGGCGATCATCGCCGAATACTCGCCAACGCGCCGCGCGTGCTCGCCCGTGTCGTCATCGCGATATTCCGCCGCCAACGCCAAGCGCTCCACCACCTCGCGATGGGCGAGCTCAAGCTCGTGCGTCCGCTCCCGCATTTGCGCCTCCAAATCGCGCTTCTGCTCCGATAGCCGCCGGTAAAGATGCCGCATCCGCAGGAAATTCTCGACGCGCAGCACGATCTCGGTGATGTCGCCCGGTTTGCTCAGAAAATCGGCGGCCCCCGCCTGGAGCGCCTTCAAACGAGTGGCCGGTTGGTCGTCGGCCGTGAAAACCAAAATGGGAAGATAGTCGTCCGGTTCCCCCAAATCTTGAAGGGCGGCCAAGAGGTCGTAGCCGCTGACCCCCGGCATGTTCAGGTCGAGCATCACCAGATCGGGGTTCCACTCCTGGCAGATGAGAATCGCCGCCTCGGCCTCCGGCGTCGTGCGAAGGTTGGCGTAGCCATGCGCCTCGAGCAGTCGCACGTTTAGCATCAAATTGGCCGCATCATCATCGACCACGAGAATTCGGCTCTTTTCTAGGTTTTCGACCGCTTGCAACCTACCCACCCCGTCATTGGGCGCAACACACCGCTTCCCCTCAGGCCCGCATGGATAAGTTTCGGCGCGGCCGGCGGCAAAAATAACGGCCCCGGAACCTACGCCACTGGATTCCCCGCCGAATTGCCGGGAAAGCGGGCCGACTCAATCCTGACCTTTTCGTCAAGATTGAGCCATAATTGGCGTAGATTCAATTGACCGAAGTCTCCGCTCTGCAATCTGCCAACTGCCAACTCATGGAAGACGCCTCCACCGCCGTACTTGAACAATTCGCCAACCGCGACTACGCGGAAGGCTTCAGCGTTGAACTCGAATCCGACCAGCTCGAGCCTGGCCTCGATGAGAGCGTCGTCCGCCGCATCAGCGAGAAAAAAGGCGAACCGCAATGGCTGCTCGATTGGCGGCTCAAAGCCTATCGACACTTCCTCACCATGAACGAGCCGAAATGGCCCAACGTGAGCTACGAGCCGGTGGACCTCCAGGAGACCATCTACTATTCCGCGCCGCGCAAAAAGCCCGTTCTGAACAGCCTGGATGAAGCCGATCCCGAAATCCTCCGCACCTTTGAAAAGCTTGGCATCCCCATCGAAGAGCAAAAAGTGATCCTGAATGTCCAAGGCGCCGCCCCTTCCGCCGCTGATGCAAGGGGAGTTTCTCCGGCATTCCCATCCGATTCGGTTAACGGCCAACGGCCAACGGCCAACGATTCCGAAGCCGCCAACCGCCAACTGCCAACTGCTAACCCGGTGGCCGTCGACGCCGTGTTCGACTCCATCTCCGTTGTCACCACCTACAAAGAGAAGCTCGCCGAGCTCGGCATCATCTTCTGCAGCATCTCCGAAGCCGTCCGCGAGCATCCGGACCTGGTCAAGGAGTACCTCGGCTCCGTCGTCCCCTACAGCGACAATTACTACGCCACCCTGAATTCCGCCGTCTTCTCCGATGGCAGCTTCGTCTATGTCCCCAAAGGCGTCCGCTGCCCCATGGAGCTTTCCACCTATTTCCGCATCAACGCCGAGAAGACCGGCCAATTTGAGCGGACCCTCATCATCGCCGACGAGGGCGCCTACGTCAGCTACCTCGAAGGCTGCACGGCGCCCATGCGCGATGAAAACCAGCTCCACGCGGCCGTGGTCGAGCTGATCGCCCTCAAAGACGCCACCATCAAATACAGCACCGTTCAGAACTGGTATCCGGGCGACCCCCAGACCGGCAAAGGCGGGATCTTCAACTTCGTCACCAAACGGGGCATCTGCCGCGATTCCGGCGCCAAGATCACCTGGACCCAGGTGGAGACCGGCAGCGCCATCACCTGGAAGTACCCCTCGGTCATCCTCAAGGGCGACAACAGTATCGGCGAGTTTTATTCGGTGGCTTTGACCGCTAACCATCAGCAGGCCGATACCGGCACGAAG
>CAYONY010000068.1:0-14492 GCA_964405415.1 uncultured Fimbriimonadaceae bacterium
AACTGCCAGTTGCCTGCTGCCTTCCGCCCTGCGCCCCTCCCCGAGGTATCCTCCCCACCCGTATGCGCGTCGTCATCTTTGGCTGTGGACGCACCGGCTCCACCCTCGGCCTCCAACTCGCCTCCCGGGGCCACGAGGTCACCATCATCGAGCAAAACCCCCCCGCCGTGCGAAGGCTGGGCGACAACCACCAGTGCCGCATCGTCCTGGGCAGCGGCCTCGATGAAGACATCCTCGAAGATGCCGGCATCCGCCAAGCCGAGGCCTTCTTCGCCCTCACCCGGGGCGATAACACCAACCTCATGGCCGCCCAGCTCGTCAAAATGAACTACAACGTTCCCAAAGTCTGCGTCAAAGTCGCCGACCCCCTCCGCGCCGAGGCCTACCGAAGACTGGGGTATTTCTGCATCACCCCCAGCGCCCTCACCGCCGGCATGATGAAAAACTGGATCCTCGACGAGCCCTACGGCCCCATCGATGAATTCAACCTCCTCCCCAAGGAGCTGGAGATCTAATCCATGTACATGATTCTCGTGGGAGGGGGCAACGTCGGCATCAACTTGGCCAAGCGCCTGGCCCAACAGGGCCACGAAATGCTTCTGCTTGAAAAAGACTCGCGACAGGCGGCGCGCATCGCCGATCTGCTCGGCGAAGAAAACGTTATGGTCGGCGATGGGTGCGAAATGATCACCCAAAAGGACGCCGGGTTCGGCCGGGCCGACGTGGTGGTGGCGGTCACCGGGGAGGATGAAGACAACCTCGTGATCTGCCAAATGGCCAAAACGGTCTGGAACGTTGAACGGGTGCTTGCCCGGGTGAACGACCCCAGCCACGAGGACCTTTTCCGCAAGATCGGCATCGACCAAACCGTGAGCGCGACCGGCATCATCTTCGCCCTGCTTGAGCAGCAGATCTCGCCCGACGTCGTGCTGCCCATCGGCGCGCTCGCCCGCGGCAACCTCGAATTCGTCGAGGTCGAGCTCGGCTCGCGTTCGCCCGTCCTGGGCAAGCTCGTGCGCGACCTCCCGCTTCCCCCCCACGCCAACCTCATCTGGATCCTGAGGGAGGATCAGGGCATCTCGGTGGCCGGCGATACCGTGCTGGGCCAGGGCGACATGGTGGTCGCCGTCGTCCCTCGGGACCACGCCGACGAGCTGCGGGACGTGTTCCTTCCCGCGCGGGTCTAGCCGCCATGCCCGAATTCACCCAGGATTGGTTCAGCCACAACGTCCACGGCCTCCAAATGCTCCTGCCGAGCCTTCCCGCCCGGCGTCATTTCCTCGAAATCGGGTGCTTCGAGGGCCTCAGCACCTGCTGGTTTCTCAAGCATGCCCTCGATGATGTGGGCACCATCGTCAGCGTCGACACCTTTGCCGGGGGCGAGGAGCACGGCCCCGTCGATTACTCCGGCGTGCGGGCACGGTTTGAATCAAACGTTGCCGAGATGAAAGGGCCGGCCCAGACCGTCGAGGTCATCGAATCGAGCTCGTTGCTCGCGCTGGCTGGGTTCGTCGTGGCGGGGCGGACGTTCGACTTCATCTATGTGGATGGCAGCCACACGGCGCCGGACGTCATGACCGATGCGTGCCTGGCGTTCCCGTTGCTGCGCCCGGGCGGGGTGATGGTGTTCGACGATTACCTTTGGAGCAGCACCAAGCACGTTTTGCACACCCCCAAGCCGGCGGTGGATATGTTCACATTGCTCTTCCAGGAGCACGTCTCGGTGCTCTCGGCGGGCTACCAGTTGGCGGTGCAAAGGAAGGGATGAGGCGCGATTGGCGAGGAGTGGTTCCGGACTAGCCCGCAATCGCACTTTCAACTTCCGCTTTGGTCAACGGCCTTCCCTCGGGCCCGGTCAGATAAAACGCGGCGGCGCCTTGGCCCGCCCATTGGCCAAAGCGCGCGGCCACGATGTCCCAGCCTTGCCGCCAAATCAGGTTTGAAATGCGATAGGCCATGCCGCGCCCGCGGGGCGCTTGAATCTCGAGGATGCCCGGGCGGCCCTCGATAAAGTCGAACTTACAGTTTTCTTGGCGGCGATTGGGGTCTTTGCCATGCTTGGCCATCAGGGCGTTCAAATCGTCCTCACCCAGAATGACTTGGTTCAACGCACGCGCGATCAGGGCACAGGTTGCCGGAGGCGCGACTTGATGGCCGAACGAGGCCACAACGGTATCGAGGGCGACGGGGCGGAGTCCGGCCGTTGTGTTCGCTCTTAGCGCAAAAACGCTCAAATCGAACGCATAAAGAACGCCCAGGATTTGGTTGAGCAGTCCGGGTCGGTCGAGAGCACAGACGGTGAGTTCGCTGAGGTGCTTGTCGCGATCGTGGTCCCAAACCGCGGAGGGTTCGCCCTGACGGGCGCGCGTCACCAGATCCATGTGGACCGGCACCACCTCGGGGGGCGTGTGGACCGCGTACTGGGCCGGCAAGGAATTAAGGAATCGCTCGAGTTCCTCCGGGTCGATGGGATGGTCACGAAGGCTTCGCACCACGCGTCGCCGCATGGTTTCGGCATCGGGCAGGGCTTGGACCTCCGCTTCGAGGCGGGCGGCCGTGCGTTCGTGAAGCTCACGAAGGAACGCATCCTGGGCCGGCGTCCAGGCATGGGGGGCAACCGCACTCACGTCGGCGCAAGTGAGGATCGCAAGCATGTCGAGGCGTTCGCGGTCTTGAACGATGGCGGCAAATTCCTCGATCGCTGCGGGATCGGCGACATCGCGCATGCCGATGAAGCGAGCCAAAGTGAGGTGTTCTCGAACCAGCCACTCGGCCAATCTGGCGGTTCGAGGAGCCAGCTCCCATCTCTGGGCAACTTGCCGAACGATTTCGGCGCCGGTTTCGCTGTGGGGGCGGCCCACGACGGCTTTGCCAACGTCGTGGAGCAGCGCCGCCAGAAAAAGGGGACTGACGTCCGAGAGTCCCTCGCGGAGCCGGCCATAAAAAGAATCGGGGGCAAAGGCCTCGAGGTTGCGAACCGTGCGCAACGAGTGCTCGTAGACGGTGAACGCGTGGACTGCGTCCTCGGGCATCAGCGTCCGGCAGTTCTCGAGTTCGGGGAGCAGTCCTCGAAGCACTCCGGCTTGATCCAAACCCCGCAAAGTGGCTTCTCCCGAAGCGACGGCATAGAGGGCTTGCGGACCGTTTCCGATGGGCTCCGCCTTCCATTCTCGGGTGACGTTGAGTCCCAGTTCGGCGGCGAGCGCGATGCCGGCCGCAGCTTCACTTAGAGTGGGTTGCCCTTCGGCTTGCGCATTTCCGGCGACCGCGCGAACGTGGGGCGTCAATCGGAAGGATGAGGTGCCTATGAGTCGAACCGCGTCCTCCCAGTTGGATTGAAGGGCCTCCAAAGCGAACGCGGTTTCTCGGAAGAGCTCTTTAGGGTCGGCCGAGATCCACTCCGCAATCTCAGCCTGTCGAGCTCGGGTGAACAAATCGTTGTTGCGGCCACTCACCGCGTGCAGCAAATTGCGCATGCGAAGAACCTGATCGAGCCAAAAGTGCTCGGCCATAAGCGGCTGCTCGATGGTCCGACGAATCCAGTTCTCGGCGTGGAAGCAGCGCAGGCCCCCTGCACCTTCCTTCAAATTCGGTTCGACCGCAAGAGGGGTTTCGTTCCATTTAGCCAGGGCCGCCTTGCGTTCCCGAAGCTTTTCCACCAGAAACTCGCCCGGAGGAAGCGACGCGATGGCGGTGGCGACAAAGCGCTCCGATGCTTCGCGATGGCCAAAGAGGTGGCGCGCATCGAGCAGGGCGGTGACCGTTTTGAAATCGAGCGCCGTCGCATCGTTTTGCAGAAAGAAGGCATAGGAAAAGGCGGGTCCTTTGGCTTGCTCGAAGGCCGACAGCAACGCGCGATGAAGCTTCCGAACGCTTTCGTCAAGGGAGAGATCAGCGTCGGAAGCCGGGATCACCAGGAGATCAACGTCCGAATAAGGGGCCATCTCGCGACGGCCGTAGCCCCCAACCGCCAGGACGGCGAGCCCGCTGGAGGCCGAAGAACCGGCGGCGGATTCGGCGGCCGCGATAAGAAAGTCGTCAACCAGCGCCGTATAGCGGTGGCACCATCCGCGGCCGGAGTCTTCGCGCGGCAAATCGTCCATCAGCGCCTGGCGAGCGGTGTCGAAGGGCGTCGCAGCGTTCATTGAAGCAAGTAGTGGGCAGGCTCGTTGGCAACCAGTGCGTGCAATGTCGAACGTACCTGGTTGTCGACATAAACCGCCGCCGGAGCCGCCGCCAAACTTGCCAAAAAGCCAATCCAAAAGACGCGCCGGCCAAACTCCCGCAGGGTCTGCACAATCGCAAACGGGGTCGAGATTCGGTCGACGATCGCCCAACCGGGCGCGGCAAGGAACAGCATGGAAAAGACGAGAACGGCGAGGCTGGGAAGGATGGTGTTCCCGCCGAAAAGGTCGACGTGGATCGGCAAGTGGCCCACGATCTCATAAGCCGGAGCGGTCAGTCCCGCCCAAAACCCGCCTAATAGCAAGATGAAGCAGACTGCGAGCACGATCACCGCGAAGCGAAAACCAAATCGCATGCGATGGGGCGGAGACTTGCGGGGTGTCGTCGGCTCGAACGCCACGAACGCAAAGCAAAGGGTGACGGCAGCGGCGGCGAGGATGAGCCCCGTCTGAACGTAAAGGCAGACGCCAAGCAGCAGGCCGATCCCGGGCGTCCAAGGTGGACTCAGAAAACGCTGGAGCTTGGGATGGGCCTCCATAAGGCTTGCGAGGCCGAATACCCCAAGGCCGAGCAGCGACAATCCCAGGCAAACGCCGGCGACCACGGCCGTGGAAAGGGCAATGCCGGCAAGGGTGCCGGCCGACTCGATGGCCCGCGTAGGCCGGGTCAAGGCCAGCCAGGCGTCGTTCGATTGGAAAGCGCCGTCCGTTTCGGTGGCCTCCTGGCGCAGCCCCGCTTCGCGCAAAGCGTTCACAAGCGCATAGCGCGAAAGAATCTGCTCGCGCGGCGAACTTCGGGGCACCCCCACCGGGGCGCAAGAAAACTCCACCATCTCGGCGCCGTACACGCCGACCGCAATCGAACGCGAACCGTCGCGGAGGAGGCGTCCATTGCGAACGGTAGCGAGGCGCAGCGCCAGTTCATCGGCCGAGCGGCGAATGTCCCGCTCGAACAGGCCCCGACAAAGCCACTCGACGGTGCGGGCGGTGGCGGTTGAACGTCGGTAATAGGCTGCGGCCGCGTGCCAGGCCATCGGCCCGCCATCGTAAGCCTCCAATTCGCGCATGAGCCGATCCAGCCGGCGACTCTGGTAGTCATTGTAAGACGAGGCACGCGAGGCATGCTCCCAACGCTGGCGCGCCTGCTCTTTTCGCCCCAATTCCCAAAGGAAAACCGCGTCCATTTGGAGCCAGAACGCGTTTTGGGGTTCGCCTCGGGCCGAGCCTTCCGCCACTTGGACCAGCCGCTCCAAGTCGGCCGGTTCGATCTTCTTTCCTTCCGCGAGACGCTCGGCGCCCGACTGCATCCACAGGCTGGCTTGGAGCGTGTTTTCAGGGATGGGCAAAATGCCCAAATTGTCGGGAATCCACTCCGAATCGGAAAGGCGGATCGAAGGCCCCGTTTCCACAAAGGCGGTGCGCAAGAAGCGCGCCGACCCCGGGTGGAGGAAAAGGGTAAGGATGGCGCCGACGAGCGCTCCGATCGCGACCCGTCCCCACCGGTTCATGAGTTGCCGTTACTCCGGCACTTGGATCCGATTGGCGATCGGGCCGGAAGGGAAGAGAGGCGCATCGAGGTGGATCCTGCGGGCATCGGCGCCGGCCGCACGAAAGACGGGCAACTCGCTCGACCGCGCGAGAAGTTGAATCGCGGCGATAAGCGCAACGGCGGCAATCGTTGCTCCATAAATTGCGGGCGACCAATACTGAAAGCTGCCCCGCATACTCGAAAGACGGAACCGCCGGAGGACTCGGCGGTTGAAGCCATGGCCCGAACCGCCATCTTCCAAGCGGGCTTCGCGCAACATATTCAGGGCCATCGCGGAGGCTTCTTCGCCAAGGGCGCACTCACGGCACACCAACCGGTGACGGGCCATAAACCGCCGCTCCTCCTCGGTGAGGGATCGATCCACCGCTTCCGAGGCGAGCCAGCTGAATTTGCCGCAGCCGAAACAGCGGACCCTCACTCGGCCACCGCCTGAAGCCATAGGTTTCGAAATCGCTCGCGCGCCGTGTGAAGCCGCGAGCGAACGGTGCCGATCGGCACCCGCATCGCCTCCGCCACTTCTTCGTAGCTTAACTGCTCAATCTCGCGAAGCACGAGAGTTGTACGCAGTTCCGACGGCAGTTGATTCAAAAGCTTTTCAATCAGCACGCGATTTTCCACGTGGGCGCCCTGATGCGGCTCGACGGACTCGAGCTCGGCCGGCTCGGCCCGCTTCAAACGAAGGCGATCCATGCACAGCCGGACGCAGATGCGATAGAGGAATCCGGCAAAGGCCCGGTCATCGCGAAGGCGATGGATCTCGCGAAAGGCTTTCAGGAACGACTCCTGCGCCACATCTTCGGCTTCATAACGGTCGCGCAACAGGTTTGTCGCGGTGCGGATCAAGCGGTTTCGATGCCGAGTGATGAGCAGCCCGAGGGCGGTGTCGTCGCCTCGGCGACAGCGGTAAACCCACTGAAGCTCTTCGGCAATCGCATCGACACGGGACAACGGTATGGCTTGGGCTTCCAACATAAGTCTTAAGTCCTATCCATTAAACACTATTTCTGACGGAAAGCCAAATCCAAGAAGTTCGACCCGCGGCGGTAAACTCGCCGCCACCCATGGCCCTCCCCTGGCTGCCGATTCCCGCGGTCATTCAACAAGCCGCCCCGGACATCCGGCAAGAAGTCGTCGACCCTCGGCTCACCGTCGAATGGAAGACAAAGACCGCCTATCTTAACGAGAAAAAGGTCGTCTTTGGCGGGGGAGTCAAGGCGACGTTCGGCGTCACCGTCGTCACCGCCGAGAGCTTGACGCTGTTTTATGGTGAAGATGCCGAACACGGGGTCGCGGAGGGCAACGTCCTGCTGGTGGATCCGGAAGGCACGATCGAAGCCTCGCGGATGGCTTTCAATTGGAAGAACAGCACCGGATCGGCCGACCGGGTGGTGGTCAAAGTCGCCCTAATGACGATGGAGGCGCAAAAACTCGAGGTGCAGCCCGGACGCTGGGAGCTCTCGAACGTGAAGATCATGGAATGCGGCGTCAAGCCCGCGTTTTATTCCATGTGGAGCCCGTCGGTCGTGATCGAACCCCGCAAGCGATCGATCGCGCGCCGGGTCGAAATCAGCATTCTCGATCGAAAAGTCGCCACGATTCGCCGACAGGAGATCTCGCTGAACCGGCGGAACGAAGGCTTTCGACTGCCTCAAGTCAGCCTTCGTCGGGGCGCCGGCCTTGGCGTCACGTGGCAAAGCGGCGTTCCGCTCACCAACTCCACGTATACGAGCTTTCGCTATATGGCCTTTCCGAAACGAAGGCCGAGCGCGTCCCTCAACATTAGCCGAAGCCTCGCCGATCCCGACCAAGTGCAGGCGCTGCTCACGCCAAGATCGGACCTCTCTGAGCCCTTCAATTACGGTTACCTCGAAAACATCAACGTCGAGAACCCAGAAGACGAGGCGAAAACGCTTTCTCAAAAGCGCTTGACGCTGAACTTGGGCAGTGTCGTAAATGTGGGCGTTGCGGGCCGCACCGGGCGCGACAGCCTGAGCAAGCCCTGGGACCTGATGCTGGAGGCGGGGGGCGTTCCGGGCGGCTTCGCCCAGCTCCATCAGCTTCGCCTTCAGGAATTGAAGGTGACGGGCGGCGAGAGGGAACGGCGTGGCGTCTTGATTTCAACCGTAAGAACGCCGGACGTTCGACTCGGCGAAAATCTTTCGGGCGCGATTCGAGGCGACGCCCGCTATTTTCAGGGGGAGAGTGGACAAGCCGCATGGGGGCGGCTGAGCGCTGAGCTCAGTTTCCGCGCCTCCAAGGCCGTCCGCATGGGTTTAGGCTATAGTTTCGGCTCCAATCAGGGCGATTTCGCCTTCGAATTCGACCGGTTGGAAAGCACCCGCGTCGTTCACGGCCGCGTCGATTTTCTGCTTGGCCCCACGCGGCTCAACTTCTTGGGCAAATACGACCCGAGGACCCGTGAGTGGTTCGACTTCGAATTCGCGGCCTACCAGTTGGCCGGCTGCTTTGAGCCGTTCTTCGTGTGGCGCAAGTCGCCGTCCACCTCAAGCTTTGGGCTCCGATTGCGGGTCTTTGAAGCGTTCGACCGCCTCAAAGACGAACTTCCCCGAAGGACGAAGGATAATCGGATCGTCGAGGAAAAGCCGCCCCCCCGAATCCGGATTGGTTAACGCTTCAGGATGCGATGCGGATCGGTTCGGGAAGGACGCAGGACTGGATGCGGTCCAGGCGGATTTCGCCCACGCTTGTGATCATGCAAGGTCCGTAGAGCGGCACGAAATTGACTTCGTAGACGTCGACGACGTCGGTGAGCAGCGCTCCCTTTCGGTCGGTCCATTCGAGCGCGACCTGGCGCCCAATGAACGTTTTAGCCTCCTGAATCTGCATGGTCATCCTTGAGCTGCCTCAATCCCGTAAAGAATGATTGGCTAAGCTCGTCCATTTCATTCCCGAGTCCTGGGCAAAAAGGGCACGTATTTCGAGCAGGATTGGCGTTGGTGGCCTGTCACCGTCCCCTTCGTTTCTCATCTCGCACGGGGAGAAGAGGAGAAGCTTGCTTGACCCCAACCCAATCCTCGCTTCATGATGGAGGGGAATGCGCTATCGCATCGACGAAGCCACCTGCCGCGACTTGGAAAAGGCGTCTCGGCTTGAGTGGATGCTTCCCAACGGCATCGGCGGCTACGCGATGGGCACGGTCGGCGGCATCAATACGCGGCGCTACCATGGCCACCTCGTCGCCGCCATTCCCCCGCCCGCCGAGCGCATGCTCCTCTTGGCATCGATGGAGGCAAGTGTTCAGGCCGAAGGTTCTCCGATTTGGCTCTCGGCGAACCAGTACCCGGGCGCCGTCTTCCCGGAAGGTTATCGCTATCTGGAGAGCTTCGAAGTGGACGGCCGCGCCATCTGGACGTATCGCTCGGGGGCGATTCGGATTCAAAAACGGCTCTCGGTGCACGCCGGGGCCAATGCGTGCACCCTTGAGTATGAGAACTTGGGCGAAGCCGCCGTCCAGCTCGTCTTGCGCCCGCTGGTGGCGATGCGAAGCTACCACGGCAACTTTCACGAACATCCCGGCTATCCTCAGCGCCTCGAGTTTCCCAAGGGCCGCACCGAGGTAGGCCAGGGTGAACACGCCCTGGTGCTTTCCCATCCGGACGCCCAGCGCTTACCGGTGCAGGGATGGTACTTCCGCTTTGAGCACGTGCGGGAGTTGGATCGGGGCCTCGACGGACGGGAAGACCTTTTTTGTCCATGCGAGCTCCGCTATGAACTGAGACCCGGCGAAACCGCGACCCTTACCGCTTCGGCCGATGAGGCGGCGCCGCCCCAACCCGGAACCGATGTCGACGCGGGGCCAAGCGGTTTGGGCGCGCTTTTGCGCGCGAGCGCGGAGAAGCAGCTCGTCGAAGGAGGCGGCCGCGTCTCCATCCTCGCCGGCTATCCCTGGTTTACCGATTGGGGGCGCGACACGATGATTGCCCTGCCCGGAACGTGCCTCGTCACGGGGCGGGTCGTGGTTGCCCGCCGCATTCTAAAGGCGTTTGCCGCGGCGATGCAGGACGGGTTGATTCCAAATCGGTTTGTGGATTCGGGTGGCGATCCTGAGTATCACACCGCCGATGCGACCCTCTGGTTTGCGCACGCGGCTTGGAAAACGCTTGAAGCCGAATGGGACGAGGGCTTCGCCCGGAACATTCTTACCGTATTGAAAGAGGCATACTCGCGCCACGTCGAAGGCACCCGTTTTGGTATTCGCGTGGATCCCGAGGATGGGTTGTTGACGCAAGGCGAGCCGGGGCTCCAATTGACCTGGATGGACGCCAAAATCGACGGCTGGGTGGTCACCCCGCGGCACGGCAAACCGGTTGAGATCGCCGGACTTTGGGTGAATTTTCTTCGCGTGCTTGCTTCGCTGGCGGAACGGCTCGGAGAGCCGCATGAGGGCTACATGGAGGCCGCCGACCGGGCCGAGTCGGCCTTTGAGAAGAAGTTTTGGTGCGCCGGCCGGGGCCACTACTTCGACACGGTCGACCCCTACGACGCCACGCTGCGGCCCAACCAGGTGATCGCGATGTCGCTGCCTTTCGGCCCGGCAAAGGGCGAAAACGCGCTGAAGGCTCTCCAAGTGGTCGAGCGCGAGCTCCTGACGCCGGTCGGTCTGCGCACGCTCGGGCCAAGCGAACCCGGCTATCGGGGCCGCTTCCATGGCCCGCTTCCGGAACTTGATGCGGCCTATCATCAGGGCACCGTGTGGCCCTGGCTGCTCGGACCCTACGTCTCGGCGCTCGTCAAGCTCACCGGAGACCGTCAAGAAGCCAAGCAAGTTCTTCGGCACGCCAAGAGCATGCTGACCGAATACGGCATCGGCGGCATCGCTGAGTGCTACGACGGCGACACGCCGCAGCGTCCCGGCGGTTGCCCCTGGCAAGCTTGGAGCGTGGCCGAAATCCTCCGAGCCTGGGTCGAAGACGCCGGCGGCGATTAGGGCCGCCGGCATGGCCTTTAGAGAGTCCGCCTAGCGAGTAGCCGAGCCCTACTGCGCCCAATCGTCGACGCCCTGGATTCGCGGCGCGCGCTTGGCCCAGGAGATCTTATCGAACGTGAAGGCGATCTCCTCATACTCGGCGTACTTCGGATCCTTCGGTTTGGTGATCGAGGCGATCTTGGCGCGCTCCAATTTTCCCGTTCGCGTGATCTTGACCTTGCCTTTGCCGGCCGGCTGATACACTTCAAATTCGATGCTGGCAATTTGCTCGTTGGTCGTCAAGGCTTGGAACAAAAGCGGGGTCGATTTGTCGATCGGCTTAAGGATCGTTAAGGGCTTGTGCTGGCGCTTTCCGGTGGGAAGGCCGGAAGCGGAATCGCGGGGCGAGACGATCTCGTGGCTGACCGCAATCACCATGATCTTGCCGCTCGGCACTTCCGGGTTGAATTTGGCCGTCTTGGAGCCGTTGATCTTCAGATACAGATGAACGGTCTCGGCATACCTTCCGGAGCCCACCGCAACGGCGAATGCGGCGAAGAGGGCCGCGGCAATAAAGAAGCGAAGCATGGAAATCCTCCTGTCCAAGATTGGACGTGCCTCCATTCTAAGGGTTTCAGGAGCAGATTGGGAAGGGGAGGGGCGCATTCGCCGCGAATGAGACGTCAAGCTTTCGAGAAGGTGGGATTGAGGCATGCAGAACAAGAAGAATCGAAACGACATGAGCCGGCGCAAGTTCATCCAAGCGTCGGGTGCGGCCGTGGCGACCGCCGGAGTTTTCGGCCAGGCGCTCGCAGCGCCGCGCCGGCAGAGCCCGAACGATAAGATCGTTTTCGGCCTGATTGGCTGCGGAGGCATGGGCGCCTCCAATATGCGCAACTTCATGGGCCATGCCGATGTCGGGGTCGCCGCGATCTGCGACGTGGACGACGACCGGATGGCTGGCGATTACATCACCGTCCAGCGCAAATACAACCAAAAACCGGCCGTCTACAAAGACTATCGCAAGATGCTCGAAGACAAAAGCATCGATGCCATCATCGTCGGCACGCCCGACCACTGGCACGCGTTGAACCTGATCGATTCGGTCGAAGCCGGCAAAGACGTCTACCAGGAAAAGCCGCTCAGCCATAACCTGGTCGAGGCGGTCAGCATGGCCGGCGCGGCGCGGCACCACAAACGCGTCGTCTCCTGCGGCACGTGGCAGCGCAGCGACCCCGAGTTCCTGAACGCGATCGAATACGTCCGCAGCGGCAAGCTCGGACGCGTCACCCACTGCCGGGCCTGGATCGCCGATGGCACTCGGATCGGCAAAGTCCAGCCCTCGACCCCGCCCGCCAACTTGGACTACGACATGTGGGTCGGCCCGGCCCGGATGACCCCCTACCAATCCAACAAGACCCACTGGAACTGGCGCTGGGTCATGAACTACGGCGGCGGCCTGACCACCGACTGGGGCGTCCACATGATGGATATCGCCTTGCTCGGGATGAGCAAGAGCCAGGACCTGGTGATGCCCACCGAGGTCAGCGCGTTCGGCGGCCAGTGGGCTTTCGAAGGCGACGATCGCGACGCTCCCGATTCCATCGAGGCCCTGCTCCGGTTCCGGAATCCCGATTTCATGATGACCTGGTCGGTCCTTCGCGACCATCCCGGCAAGCCGGGGCACTGCACCGAGTTCGTCGGCGCGGATGGGCGCACGGTCCGCTGCTGGCGCGGCGGCTGGCAGATTCTGGGCAACGATGGCAAAGAGCTCCCCAAGGAGGAGCCGCACAAGCGGATGGACCACTGGCGGAACTTCTTGGATTGCGTGAAGAGCCGCCAGCAGCCCACCGCCGACCTGGCTTCGGTGGCCCAAACCACGATCCTATGCCACCTGGTGAATGCGTCGCTGTACTCCGGACAGACGGTGCGGTGGGATAAGAAACGCATGGACCTGGTGGGGAGCGCCGGTCGGAACACGTTCAGTTACGAACGCGAATACCGGGCGCCGTGGGTGCTGAAAAAGTACGGGTGGAACGGCTAGGCGTCGCCAATTGAGGCGCCCGGCTTCATCCACCCCCCTCCTTCAAATGAGGGGGGAGTTTGGCCCCTACTTTGAGGAAAACGCCGGCAGTTTTGCCGGTCTGCGCTCGAGACCTTGCGGCGAACCGGCCCATGCGGGCATCATAGCTTCATTGCGAGGTGTTTTGCGATGAGAGGAGCGTTGGGTGTTTCGTGGGTTCGGGCGACGGTTGTTTCGGCTCTGGCCGCCATTTCCGCCGCCGCGGCCGCTCAAGATTTCTTCGAAGGGACGACGACCCATTCCGTCCAGAATGACAACTTCCTGATCCTGAGCGGGATCGATATGGGCATGGTGTCCGAAACGGACTTCTATTACAACGCCTTCAACGTCGTCGGCGGGTCGAGCTGGAACGAAGACATCCAGATCAATTTCAACGGATCGTACTGGGACAACAACCTGAATGCGGCCGGGAACTACGCCCTGGGTACCCAGATCAGGGGCACCCAAGATTGGTACTTCGGGGGCTTTTTCGGCGGAATGTTCTTGCTTGGGCTTAACGGAACCGTGGCCCAGGGAACCTACTCCACCACGATCGAGCTTTTGGGCGGCGAAACGGATACGTCGATGGACGTTTTGCATTCGTTCACCGAGACGGTTGAAGTGGTGGATTTTGGGCTGCTGCTCTCGAGTCCCGACACGAACATCGTGTTGCCCCCGCTTGGCTCGACGGTCATTCGGCACCGGCTTCAGAACACGAGCGGCACCCCATTTCGGCTTTCGTCGCGCTATTACAGCTGGAGCATGGCGGGGCGCGATCAATTCGACATCGAGTTTTCCGATGGCTACCCCGATGAACTCCTGCCTTCGTCGGATCAGACGGTGAACCATCTGGACGTGACGGCGTTGCCCACGTTTACGACGCCGTTCACCTTCCGTTCCGGGATCATCGGAGGCTGGTACGACGACGACGCGGTGTACCTGCAGGCGGGCGAGCACACGCTGAGCCCGGTTCCCGAGCCGGCCACGCTGGTGGCGCTCGGCGGGGCGATCGCGGCTTTGGCGGCCCGGCGCCGCAAGCGCGCCTAGATCCTTTTTGAAGCCGCGGCCCTCGCTCCCACCGGCGCGGGCCGCGGCTTCTTTTGCGAGCCCAACCGCAAGAAATCGGCGAACTCGCCGCGGTTCCCGCCCGTTTGACTTTCCATAGGAGGTCGAACATGAAGTCGATTCTTCGCATGAGCTTGTTGGTTTTGGCAGCGGGTTGCCTCTTTGGGGCCGCCCTGGCCGCATTCGATCACGGAGAAGTCCGGGTGGAGAGCAAGGATGGCCGCTACCACTCGGTGCGAGTCAGCACCGGGGGATGGGTCCGCCTCGTTCGCACGCTGAGCGACGCCCCGTGCCGCGAAGGCCGCAATTGGGGCTACGACAACGGCCGCATCTGGGTCGATGACGGATGCCGCGCCGTTTTCGCCTTTGGCCGCGACGACCGGTGGGAGAACGACCGCCGGGACGATCGCTGGAACAATGGCCGATGGGACAACGATCGGCGCGATGACCGCTGGAACAACGGCCGGCGGGATTGGAGCGTGGTCGTTCGGCTCGAAAGCCGCCACGGCCGCCGCGACTCCAAGATGATCGTTAATCGCGACGCCCGGATTGTGCGCCGCCTTTCCGATACGCCCTGTCGCGAAGGGCAAAACTGGGGCCGGACCTCGAACCGCATTTGGGTCGATGACGGCTGCCGGGCCGATTTCGAAGTCTGGCGCTAGACGCCATCCGCTCGATCAATAGGACTTATAGGTCGCTTAAGAC
>CAYONY010000069.1:0-14331 GCA_964405415.1 uncultured Fimbriimonadaceae bacterium
ACACCACCAGGATCGCGCCGTCCATCTGCGCCGCGCCGGTGATCATGTTCTTGATGAAGTCGGCGTGGCCGGGACAGTCGACGTGGGCATAGTGCCGGGTCGCCGTCTCGTACTCCTGGTGGGAGATGTTGATGGTGATGCCGCGCGCCTTCTCTTCGGGGGCGGAGTCGATCTCGTCGTAGGAGACCTTCTTCGAAAGGCCCTTGGCGGCGAGAATGCCCGTGATGGCCGCGGTCAAGGTGGTCTTGCCGTGGTCCACGTGGCCGATCGTGCCGATGTTCACGTGCGGCTTGGTTCTTTCAAACTTTGCTCTTGCCATTGATGTGTCTTAACGTCCTATAGAGGCTTGGGAGGGCGACCCGTCGCCCAAAATTCGGTCTCACCCCAAGCGGTGCGCGGGGCTTGCGACAGCCAGAAATTGTACCCTATCGGAAGGCCTAAGTCAAGCTAAGCGCGGGCGACGATTCACGTTTCCGGGCGTGTGTCCAGAAGGTCGGTTCATCGAGCGGTTCACGCATGCATTCACACGCGAATTCATCCAATCTCCAGTTCGAATGGTCCGTTTGGGGCGGCGCTTTTCGAAACCGCATTCACGGATCGATTCACGAATTTGGCCGGAAAAGGGCCCCTAACCGTGAATCACCGGCAGACGCACGGCCGATGGGCATCGCCATTCCTTACGGCTTCAACATCAAAGAACGTCATCCGGGTCGCCATGACTTCCCTTGTGGGTTTGCTCCTTCTTCGGCGCTCAACCCCACGCGGGCAACCCACCAGAACAAGCAATCTGCAGAATCGATATGCCACGCTAACGGATGTAGAAAAGCCCATGCCCGACCCCACGAACCTGACGGAAGAGATCGCCCAGATCGAAGCGCAGCTTCTTGAGCTAAAAAAGCGCCGGACGGAATTGATCCATCAATTGCCGAACGAAGCGGTTCGCAACTATGAGCTCAAACAGCTCGACGGAAACACGATTCGCGTTTCCGAGCTTTTCGGGGACAAGAACGACCTCCTCGTGGTGCACAACATGGGGCGAAGGTGCGCTTACTGCACGCTGTGGGCGGATGGCTTCATCGGGCTGCTGCCCCACCTGGAGAGCCGAGCCGCGTTCGCGCTCGTTTCCCACGATCCACCCGACGTGGCGGCCGATTTTGCCGCCTCGAGACAATGGAATTTCCGCGTCTTGAGTGGCGAGGGCTCGGATTTCACCGCCGAGATGGGGTTTTGGAATCCAGAAGACGGAGCTTGGCCCGGGTTCAGCGCCTTCCACCGAAATCCGGATGGTTCGATCGTACGGACCGGCAAGATGTTCTTCGGTCCCGGCGACGACTTCTGTTCGGTCTGGCACTTCTTCGACGCCTTGAAGGACGGCCAAGTAGGGTGGGAGCCTCAGTTCCGATATCCTTAGTCCCCTTTGCCGATCCTTCTCAAGCAACGATCCGTCTACCTTACGATGCTTGCCGCCACCGCTCTCCTGATTGCCCTTGCCCAAGGCCCCAAGCCCGACGGCCCCGCGACCGCCGCCTTTGAGGCTTTGGCCGCGCATTTGGGCAAAGCCGCTTCGGCCAAGGCCACGATCGAAGTTCGAAGTTTCAACCGGGTCGATACCTATGAGTTCCGTTTCCTCCGGCCGAACTTCGCCAAAGCGGTCTCAAAAGAGAGCCTCATCATCCAAAACGGCGAAACGTTTTTCGATTTCAACCCGCTCGACAACGAGTACTTCACCCGTCCGGCGCCCGCCCAGGGCCTACCGGCAGGAACCGCGTTCTCCCTTGGGGGCCTGGCCGGACTCGAAGGCCTCGGGTTTTCCAACGAGCCCAAATGGATCGCCACTGCGCTTGTCCGCAAGAGCTATTCGGGGATCCCCGCCCAGGCGATCGTGCTCCGAGGCGCGACCGACCCGAACCTTCGCGCCACCGTCTGGGTCGACGCCGGTACCGGGTTGCCGCTGGCTTGGGACTATTCCCTTCAGGATTTCAAGGCGGCCGGGAGGATCAAGAACCTCACCCTGGGCCATCCGCTCAAACCCTCCGACTTTGCCTGGAAGCCGCCAGCGGGCGCCAAGAAAGTGGGATAAGCGAAACGTTGAAAGCGGCCCCGCGTTGAAGTATCGTCAGCAGAAGCTTGACAAAAGGCAGGTTCAGCGCCATGGCAAACCGTCGTTCGATCGTTTATGGAGTGGGTTCTTCACTGGCCGCGATCGTGGCCATCGGGTTTTTCGCTTCGATGAGCGATGCCCAGGTCCGACCCGGACTTCAAATCAAAGGCACGCCGACGCGGACGGTGACGCTCGCGCCGAGCTCGGCCACCGTCCGGATCGAAATGACCTCGTTCACGTGCCACAACGCGGGCGAGGCGAAGTTCTACAGCGACGGCGACGAGCCTTATCTGATGCCGCTGGCGGTTTACGTGGATGGGACCACGGTCAACCTGCAGCAGCTTTCCACCGCGGCCTGCCGCACCCAACGCGTTCCGCGGCTCCACGGCAATCTGAACCGTAAGAATGTGAAGGCGGGCGATCAATTCGCCATTCCCGCCGATACGGGGGTGTTCGAGGCCACGCTCCAGCCCATCGGCACCGGCGGAACGCCGCATCCGGACAGCGTGACCTTGGCGGGGATCCTCGTGATCGCCGCCGAAGAGGACTCCACGAGCGACGCCCTGACGAAGGGGGCCTATGCGTCCATCGTGACGAAACTCGAAGAGGCGATCAATGCCGAGCTTCGCAAGATGGGCAGCGCCAACATCGCCGCCATTCAAGAGACGTTGCGCAGCTTCATCAACGGCCGGGTCAATTTCCGCACCATCGTCAACTTCAACTTTCCCGGTCTTGCCGATCCGGACGACTTCATCGGCGTGGGCTATGCCCAGACCGCGTTGAGCAACCTGCGCCGGAGCGACGGCACGTTGACCCCGCAAGCGTTCAACCTACGGTTCGAAAGCGATGACAAGCGGACGATCTACAGCGTCCGCGGGCAATTCGCCATCCCGCCGCCGCCCCGCAAATCGACGGTCCGGGTGGTGGTCCATCGGGTCACCGCAATCGACGACTTGGAGGGGATCGGCCGCGGCGATCCGGACTTTTACGCGCGGGTTTCCATCGACCGGGTCCCCAAAGACTCCGGAGTGAAGACCGGCAATACGATTCGTCCCGAGTGGGTCTTTGAGCGCACGACGAATTCGAATCCGGTGGCGCTTCAGATCGAGCTATTTGAAGACGATTCGGCCAACACCGACGAACGCTGCGACATCGACCCGAAGGCGAACAGCCGCGCCTTGGTTTTTTTGATCGACACCTCACGGAGTCAGAGCCAGACGATTGCGAACGGCGTTCGACAGGTTCGGCGCGGCAGCCACGAGAAGAACCGCTGCGAAATCGAGTTCACGGTGAGCTGGAACTAGGCTCTCCTTCGGGTTCGCGCTAGAAGCGGTCGAGGCAAAAACCCGGAAACGGGCTGAAGAAGGCGAGCGCGGCTCCGCCCTGGGCGTCATCGAGGATCCGAACGGCTTCCTGTCGGACGAGCGTTTGCATGGAAGGCTCGCCGAGCGTGGCCTGGGTGAGGGCGAGAATGTCGAGGGCGATCCCGGGCGTGCCGCCTTTGGAGACTTCGGTTTGCCCATGGGAGAAGCGGACGCGCCAGGGACCCGGTTTTCCGGAAGATGAGGATCTTCGACCGCCACGGTGAACTCGCCGGCGCCTTCGGAGCGAATCGCCTGAAGGACCTTCGGGACATCGACGATCCGGTACATCATCTGCCCGTCGAGTTTGGCGACAATGCCCTGATCGTCGTACCGCCAGAGGGCGGGCCCCTCGCTGGGCTCGTGCCAGGAGATGGCGGTCTTGTTCATGCAGAGACCGCGGAAGAAGGCGACCATCGCCTCATAGCCGCGCAGCGTGGTCCAGGCAAAATCGCGGATCGCCATCTCCTCCCAAAACTCCCACCGCAGGCGAACGGAAACGTAAGCCTCGACCGGGTTCCCGGCCGCGTAAATGGCGAAGCGGTTATCGCCGCCCAGTTGCCAAATCCATTGTTCGGGATTGCGGAGGTTCATCCCCGAATAGCGCTTGGCGAAGGCGTTGTAGCAGGGGACGACGGCCGAATAGTCATCCGAGGGGAGTTCCCAGACGTCGAGTTCAGGTTTGAATTGCGGGAGACGATGCGCGGGGCATTTGACCTCGAATCGGGAGCCGCACGTGGCATAGCCGACTTTGCGATAGTAGTGAGCCCGAAAGGGGATGAGGGAGGCCAGGACGTGCCCGCGCTCGCGGTAGATGGGAAGAGCTTTGGCAAGCATTTCGAGCCCAAGGCCGCCTCGACGGAATTCGGGCAGCACGCCGACCGCGGCCACTCCGGCGCAGGGGAGGACTTGGCCGCGAACCGTGCAGGTCATGTCGATCTCGGTCTCGGCAGCAACGATCTTGCCGTTCAGCTCGCCCACGACGCCGAAGGTGTCGGAGCGCATGAGGTTCTCAGCCGGATCGACCGGAGCGCCCTCACGGTAGACCCGAGAGCGGACGTGGGCAAAGCCCAGCCGATCGGCATCGGTGTAGGCGCGGACGGTGAGGGACATTAAGTTGGAGGATACTTGGGAGCGAGAGGCGATTTCATGGGCTTGTTCCAGCGAGGTTATGGGACGAACAAGACGGATGGGACGGATGGGCGCTGACGTGCGAGGGCGGAAGGTACAGGCATCGGTCTCATGTGTCCCATAAGTCCGATTCTGGGAACCCTTGGCACATCCCCCCCAAATCGCCTACAATGGAATTGGCTGGAGGAATACACCGTGGACGTCGTCGAGGCCATTCGCTTTAACTACCTTTTCCGCAACCTGTCGAAGGAACAGATCGACCGCATCGCCAACATCGTCGAGCAACGGCGCTACGATGGCGGCGAAACGATCGTGCGGCAATTCGATCGCGACACCGATATGATGATCATCATCACCGGTGGCGCGCGGATCAAGTCGTTCTCCGGTGAATCGCTCGCCGAAGTCGGCCCGGGCAGTGTGATTGGCGAAGTGAGCCTGATCGACGATCAGCCGCGTTCGGCGACGGTGGTTGCGGTAGGGCTCACGATTGCCGCCGTGATTCCGGGCAAAAAGCTTGCCGAGTTGGTCAGTGAGGACGTCGCGCTGAAGGCCCAGCTCGTGCTGAACATCAGTAAGGTGCTTTGCCAGCGGCTTCGGACCGCGAACGTTCAGCTCGACGCGGCCTTGGCCAAAGAGACCGCCGCCCAGCTGCTGTAGCGGTTTCGGTTCGGCTACGCTTCGGCGGGACACTCACGCGGGCTCAAGTCGGATTCGATGCGGGCTCGGTTTCGGGCTTGGGTGGCGAGCACGACCCCGGGGAGCACGATCGCCATACCGGCCACCTGCCACGCATGGAGGGACTCGTTGAGCATCCACCAGGCGAAGAGCGTTGCCAACGGAGCGACGCCGTATTGGTACATCATCGCGCCGGCGGCCCCAATCTTTTGGACCCCAATAAAGAAGCCGACAAACCCCAGAACGCCGGCCAAGAACGTGAAATGGGCCATTGCCCACCACGATTCGGGCTTAAGGCCTAGCCAGTCGATCTTTAGCGTGTCCGACAGGGCGTAAGGGATCAGCACCAGAAAGGCTGCCGGCATGGCTTCTGTGAGCACGACGATCGCCGGCCGCGCTTGGACAAGCGGCTTGGAAATCACCGACGAAAGCGCCCACGCGATACCGGAAGCCAGCATCAGACCGTTGCCCACCAGATGTTCGGCGTGGAATTGGGCGCCGCCAAACACGACCAGAGCCACCCCGGCAAACGCGACCAGCGCTCCCACCAAGACGCGCCACGCAAACGCTTCCTGCTTGGCCAGCACGGCGAACAGGGTCGTAAAAAGGGGCGCGGTGGCGATCACGATGGCCCCTTCGGGGGCGCTGGTGCGATCGAGCGCTTCGACAAAGAGCACCATGTAGACGCCCATCGCCAGGGCGCCGAAGGCCCAGATGCGGCCCTCAAAACGCCACGGGCGAAACCCCTCTTTGCGAAACCAGACTCCGACGATCAGGCAAAGGCAAAGCCACATGATCAGGTGCCGGACAAGGGCGGCCGGACCCGGGGCCACTTCGCGATACAACACTTTGAGGGCGATGAAGTTGTAGCCCCAAACGAGGATGGTCATCGCAAGGGGCAGGCAGAACCCGGATCGGGACATGGGTGCTTGAAGTATGGACGAGCGCCTTTCGCGCGGCCCGTACAGTTCGGCTCGGAATCGCACCGGCTCGCTCGGGGGGACTGCTGAAAAGGACGATCCGTCGGCGACAGAAGCACCGCTTTCGCATCAAAAACTGTTCAGCAATTGAGGGTCCAAATGAGGAAAAATGAGCCGTTCGAACGGGCAGCGCCGCACGTCTTTCGGACGATCTCAATCGCACCCCGCCTGAGAATGGCCCATTCACCCGGAGGAACCATGACCGCAAAGGACGCCGTCGCTTTCGTTAAACAAAACGAAGCCCAAGTAGTCGATATCCGCTTCACCGATTTATTCGGCATGTGGCACCACTTCAGCATGAACAGCCTCGACTTTGAAGAAGACCTCTTTGAAGACGGCATTGGATTCGATGGATCGAGCATCCGCGGATTCCAGTCGATCAACGAGTCGGACATGCTGCTCGTACCCGACCCTTCGACCGTGTTCATGGATCCGTTCACCGAGTATCCGACGGCGGTGATCATGTGCAACATCGAAGATCCACTTACGCGCCAGCCCTACTCGCGCGATCCGCGCTACGTGGCGGCCAAAGCGGAGCAGTATCTGCGATCGACCGGGATCGGCGACACCTGCTATTTCGGTCCGGAACCGGAGTTCTTTCTCTTCGACGGCTTGGCGTACGACGTCCAGCCGCATCGGATGGGCTTCGAGATCGACAGTGAAGAGGCCCATTGGAACAGCGGCCTCAAGGATGGCGCGGGGTACACGATCCGTCCCAAGGGCGGCTACTTCCCCACCCACCCCACCGACAAGCTGCAGGACGTCCGCACCGAGATGCTGATGCACCTGCAAAACATGGGCATTCATGTTGAGGTGCACCACCACGAAGTGGCGAGCGCGGGGCAATGCGAGATCGACATGAAGTTCGCGCCGCTCGTGCAAATGGCGGACAACGTGCAGAAGTACAAGTTCACCGTCCGCAACACGGCCGCTCAGCATGGCCTGATCGCCTGTTTCATGCCCAAGCCGCTCTTTGGCGACAACGGCAGCGGCATGCACATCCACATGTCGATTTGGAAGAACGGGGAAACGCAGATGTACGATGAGACCGGCTACGCCGGCCTTTCCGATACGGCTCGCTTCTACGTCGGCGGCTTGCTCAAGCATGCGTCGGCGCTGCTCGCGTTCTGCGCACCCACGACGAACAGCTATCGGCGCTTGGTGCCGGGCTACGAAGCGCCGATCAACCTGCTTTACAGCCAGCGGAACCGCTCCGCTTGCGTCCGGATTCCGATGTACAGCAAGTCGCCCAAGGCCAAGCGCATCGAGTTCCGGGCGCCGGACCCCACCGCGAACCCGTACCTCGCGTTCGCCGCGTGCATGATGGCGGGCCTGGATGGAATTCAGAACCGAATCGAACCGCCGGCGCCGCTAGATAAGGACCTTTACGAGCTGCCGCCGATCGAGAAGGCCCAGATTCCTCAGACGCCGGGGTCGCTGCGGGCAACGCTGCAAGCGTTGGCGTCGGATCACGAGTTTCTGACGCGAGGCGATGTGTTCACCTCGGACCTGATCGAGACGTACATCGAGTACAAGTTGGCGAATGATTGCGACGCGATCGACCTGCGGCCGCATCCGTATGAGTTCTATCTCTACGCCGACGCGTAGGGAACGCACGCCGTTGGCCGGTAGCCGTTATTGGCTAGCGGCCAGCGGTCCGGTTCCTCTGTTCTAGGGAGGCTCAGAGGTCGCGCGGGGGCCAAGAAGCAAGCTTTTACGCCGGTTTCCAGAATTGGCCGGTGACGATGAGGGCCACGCCAACCACCGCGACAAACACGCAAATTCGGGTGTAGGTCAGGGTCGCTTCCTTGCGTTGGGCCCGCTTTCCTTCCTCGATCGTCGTCCGCTTCACCATCTCGCCCTGTTGGACGGTCGACGGATACTGGGAAAGGTCGGGCCAAAGCGCAATGCACTTGCGGATGTGCTCGGGAGTCGGCGAATGCTCCATTGCGACCCGCAGCGCCCGCAGCTCCTCCCGGCTCTTGGCGAACTGCTGGGCGATCACATAGGTGATCACCGCCCCTACGACCCCCAAGATGGCCAGCGGCCAACCCAGCGGCAACGCGATTTTCATTACGGGTTCCATCGTCTTCCCTCGCCCAAACCGATCCGGTTTTTCCCAAGGACGAGTTTAGCCGAGAGAACGGCGGCTCAATTTCCGCGACGCTGCCGAGGCGCCCCGGCAAAAAAACCCTGAAGATTCCCGAACTTTCGGCCTATCCCATACGTTAGGCAGTAGTTGACCCTTGTGGCTATAATGGCGGGACTTTTACCCATGGCCGACCTTACCAACGCTTTGCGCATCGATGCGATGCCGGAATCGACTCAAGTCACTTGGCTGACGCCGGAAGGCTACGCCTCTCTCCAGAAAGAGCTTGAAAACCTCACGCTCGTCAAGCGCCCCGAAATCGCCAACCGAATTCGGGAAAGCCAGGAGCACGGCGAGTTCAGCGAAGACAACAACGAATTGGACGAAGTGAAGTTCGAACAGGCGATTGTCGAGAGCCGGATCAGCGAACTCAAGACCATTTTTGGCGCGGCTCAGGTGCTCGAAGCCGAGCGCATCCCGACCGACCACGTGGGCATTGGCTCCTATGTCAAGGTCGAAGACAAGGAATACGGCGATTTCGAGGTTCGCGTGGTCGCAAGCATCGAGGCCGACCCGAGCAACGATCTGATCAGCATCGAATCGCCGATGGGCACGGCGCTGCTGGGCGCAAAGGCGGGCGAGACGGTGAGCTTTGAGTCTCCGGATGGGATGAAGAGCTACAAGATCGTGTCGATTCGGCGATAGGGGCCGGCTGAAGGGAGCCGGTGCGGTTTCGCCGAATGGATCCGGCGCTCCATGCGTGACTTACCCTTGTGGGGTCGAGCAAGAGCGAGCCTACGCCGGATAAATCCGGCGCTCCATGGTTCACTTCCAACTGGGGAGCCGGCTCGCCTTCCGCCTCACTCTTTTCTCCTCACTTCCTCCCACCCCCTCGCCTCTGGTATCATCACCCCAGTCCCCCCTTTGAGGCGCGGAAAAAGAACGTTTGTCCATGTCGAAAAAGAACCCTGCGGGGCCGCAAGCCCCCACCAGCATTCCGTTGCCGCGCTCCAAGCGCGGCTTCAAACAGTATTGGGTCGACGTCGGCCGGGAAATGAAAAAAGTGACCTGGCCGCCGCACAGCGAGACGAACCGGCTCACCGGGGTCGTCATCGTCGTCTGTGGCTTCCTCATCCTGATTCTGCTGGTGTTCCACTACTTCTTCAAGACGATCGTGGACCTTCTGACCCACGCCTAAACGACCATGCCGAAAACCTGGTACGCCGTCCACACCATCGCCGGACACGAAAACAAGGTCCGGGACGTTCTCACCCGCCGGGCCCAGGTGGAAGGGCTTTGGAACCTCGATATCTATGAGATTCTAATTCCCACCGAGCGCGAGCTCACCACCCGAGGCGGCAAACGCGTCGAAGTCGACCGAAAGGTCTTTCCGGGCTACATCCTGGTTCAAATGGCGCTCACTGACGACAGCTTCAAGCTCGTCAAATCGACCAGCGGGGTCACCGGCTTCGTCCAAAGCGGCAACAAACCCGTTCCCTTGGGCGAGGACGAGGTCCGTCGCATCATGACGAACCTAGAAACCAGCAAGGAGACGCCGAAGGTCTCCTGGAACAAGGGCGATGCGATCCGGGTGGTCGAAGGTCCGTTCAGCGATTTCTCCGGACGCATCGAAGAGGTCAACACCGAACGCGAAAAGCTCAAGGTTCTGATTAACATCTTCGGGCGCGATACGCCGGTCGAGTTGGAGTTTACGCAGGTCGAAAGGCTCTAGGGAACGAGGCTCTCGATCTCGCTCCAGGGAACGTCGAGATAGTCTCGCACGATGGTTCGGACCATCCCGCAGTGGACTTCGGTGAGGTCGCCCAGTTCCACCAAGTCTTCGGCCAATCGGCCAACGGCTTTCGAATCGGGAGGCGTGGCGTTGAGTTCGTCGACCAACTGCTGCGCTTTGCGATGCACCCGTTTGGCCAGTTTCGAGCGTCGCTGGGTCAGCGCTTTGCGGTCGAGCCCGCAAACGTCGATCGTGGCCCGGGCAAACTTTGAATCGTCGCGAGGCGCGATGGCGCCGATCGTATCGAACATGAAGTGGTCGATCGGATCCTCGGGGCCGAAGGGATTCAGTAAAAGGGCGGTGTTCGGAGTTGCTTCGGTCGGAGGCACCACCGGATTCGCCTCGTCAAACGGAAACAAATTCACTTTCCATGGGCTGTTGCAGGTCCGGCAGGAGAGCAAATAGTTGTCCCAATCGTAGGCAAGCCACCAGAAGCCGACCGCCGAGACCTCCTTGACCTTTCGGCCTTTCACCGAGGCCGAATTCATCTGCTCGGTCCCACGGGCGAGCAATCGCGTGATGATTGCTTTGGGGCGGTAATGTTCCACGTCGCCGGGCTGCCCGGCGATCACTTCGAGCTCACAGTAGCCGCACTTGTTGTGTTGGGCCTCCGCAAAGTGGGGCTTGAACTGGCCCCAGGCGTCGGCAAAGTCCGTCGAGCTTGGGGTTTGGCCGTTGTCGATCAAGGCCTGGACCGCATCCTTGGCCGCTTTGACTTTCGAGGTGAAACCGGCAGGTTTGGCGGGCCGGTCGAACCGCATCATTTCTTCGCTTTCTCCCTCACAAGCTTCAAAAGGGCCTCCCGCGCGCGGGCCTTTTCGGCGGGCTTGATTTCGCGAAGGCTGTCCGTAATCACCTCATTCGCGACGCTCTGGACCACTTGGTCGATAGAAGATGCGCCGAATCCGTCCAGTCGGCGGCGGATCGTGCGCTCCAATTGCTTGACCTTGGGCGATGGGCGGCCGCCTTTGGCCAGGAGTTGGCGGTGCTGCTCCATCTTTTGCTCGGTGTCCGCATCCACGGTCGAACTCAAGTTGAACCAAGTGCCGGTGAGGATGTCGCTGACATCGCCGGGGCGAAGGTCCGTCTGTTCGATTTGGGAGGGATCGCCCAGGTTCGGCTGATCGATCACAAACAGCTCGCCCGGCCGCACGTCGAGAATCGTCAACGGACTGTGCGTGGTGACGACGAAGGTCATGTTCGGGAATACGGACCGGATCTGGCCGATGACCTGGCGTTGCCAAATGGGGTGGAGATGCAAATCAATCTCGTCCACGAGGGCGATGCCCGCCATTTGCTCGGCGATGGGGGTCTTGCGGCGGACGGCGTCCGGATTCTGCTCCAGCCAGGCCTCGATCATATCGAGAACCCAGGCCGAAGTGGTGAGGTAGCCGTCGCTTAGGCTCGAGAAGGCCACTCGGCGGCCATCGTCAAGGACAACTTCGACATCGGAGGAGCGAACATCTAGATCTTTCACGCCGGGCAGCAACCGGCACATGCACTCCACGATCTTCTGATAGCGCTCGACCCCGCCGCTGGCCTTTCCCAGCTTGGATTCGAAGTATTGGAGCTTGGCGATGCGGAGCCAGGCTTGGGGATCCAACAAGGGGGCCTGGGGAATGAACAGGGAGGCCAGGCGGTCGGCGGGCTTTCGCTCCAGACTTTGGCGGCTGCCGGTGCCCCGAAGGCTGCCATAGCCAACCAAGAAAGGTCGCGTGGCGCCGGAGGCCGTGTAGACGACTTTCTCACCGGTGGTCGAGGGTTCCACCCGAACCTGGAACTCGCCAGCAGAAAGCGAGACGGCGACCTCGCCCGACGTCTCCCCGCGGCGGATGAAGCCCGCGCCCGTTCGCGTATCCTGAAGAAAGTGGGTGATCACGTCCGGTTCGCCCAAAGCCATCGCCAAGCCTCTTAAGAGCGAGGACTTTCCCGATCCGTTGTTCCCCAGCAGCACGATCCACTGCCCTCGCCCGGCGGTTTTGGGCACGTCGATGGCCGAACTCGTGAACGTTCGGAAGTTTTGAAGCGAAAACCGATTGAACCGAACGGCGCTGGCCATTTCCCTCATTCTATCGTATGGGCCGTGCCGGTCCATAATCACCTATGCTCCCCGGCATCGCGGAAACCGCGTCGAATAAGCCCGCCCTCCCCAGAAGCCGCTGGCGGCTGAAGGAGCGGGACCTTTTGGCGGAAGCCGAGCTGCAACGCGAACTCGGCGTGCCGGAGGGAATTTCGGCGTTGCTTGTCCAACGCGGCCTGGTTCATCCGGCCCAGGTGCAGCGATTCCTCAATCCCCGGTTGGATGACCTGCATGATCCGCGCCGGCTTCCCGATTACGCCAAAGCCGCCGAAGCCATCTTGGGCGCCCGCGAGCGCAACGAGACCATCTATATCCACGGAGACTACGATGTCGACGGCGTCACGAGTGCGGCTCTGCTCACCCGATTCCTCTCAAAAATCGGCTGCCGGGTGGAAACCAAAGTTCCGAACCGGTTCAAGGATGGCTATGGGGTGAGCCCGGAATCCGTCCGAGAGGCCCACGCGATGGGGGCCAAGCTCTTTCTGACGTGCGACTGCGGGGTTGGCGCATTGGAGGAGACCGATTTGGCCCATGAGCTCGGCATGAAGGTGGTCGTGACCGACCACCACACGATTCCCGAGCAGCTTCCCCGAGCCGAGGCGATCGTGAACCCCCATCGCGCGGACTCCGAGTATCCGTTTCGGATGCTCAGCGGCGCCGGGATCGCCTTCAAACTCGGGCTCGGGCTCACGCGGGAGCTCGACCTGCCGCAAGAATCGTATCTGAACGCCTATCTCGACTTGGCCGCGCTGGGGACGATCGCCGATGTCATGCCGCTCGCCGATGAAAACCGAATCCTGGCCAAGTTCGGCTTGGAGCGGCTTTACGACTCGAAAAAGCCGGGCCTGGCCGCGCTGATGAGCGCCTCCGGCCTACGGGAGAAGGCCAAGGGCAAGCTGAAGAGCTGGCACGTCGGATTCATTTTGGGCCCGAGGCTGAATGCCTCGGGAAGGATCGACGATGCCAAGCTCTCGCTCTCCCTGCTCCTCAGCCAGGATGCCACCGAATCCTACGAACTGGCCAAGCGGATCGAGGACCTGAACGAGACGCGAAAGCGTGAGCAAGAGCAACTCATCGAAGAGGCCATCGAGAAGGTCATCGCCACCGGAGCCGATCGCCATGCGATGATTGTCATTTCGGGCGAAGGGTGGCATGAAGGGGTCCTCGGCATCGTCGCCGGAAAACTGCGCGAGCGATTCTGTCGCCCCGTCTTTGTTTTGAGTTCCGATCCGGAAACGGGGTGGACCAAAGGGTCGGGGCGATCGGTGCCCGAAGTTAATCTCGCCGAGGCGATCCGCGCCCATCCGAACTTGGTTCGAGGGGGAGGCCACGCGGCGGCGGCCGGCATCAGCCTGGAAACTGCGAATCTGCCGCAGGTTCAGGCCGCGATGCATGAGTACGCCTCGAAGTTCTTGACCGAAGAGGATTTTGTTCCGGTCGCGGATGCCGACCTCGAAGTGCCGCCGGAAGCGATCGACATGCGGCTCCTCGAAGCCCTCGGCCGATTCGAACCGTTTGGCGTTTCGAACCCCGAACCCACGTTCGTAAGCCGAGGGGTCTTCATCGATCAGGTGATCCCGACGAGGAATCCCGACCATCCGCAGATCATGATCCGGGCCGAGGGGCTTCCGGCGATGCGGGCGCCCGCGTTTGGAATGGGCGATGCGCTGCGTGGGTTCTCAGGGGGCTTCGCCGCCGACGTGCTTTACCGCCCGGCGCTGGACGAGTACAACGGCGTCGTTCGGGTGAAGTGGGAGATCCGGGATCTGGCGCCGGTCTAGGGCCGTGGCCTGTGGTTTGTGATTTGTGATTTGTGGCTCAATATCCGCCGTTCAATATCCACAACCTACAACCCACAAACCACAGGCCACTCGCCACTCGCCCCAAACGAAGCGCCGTCACCCGACCGCGCGGTGACGCAGCGGAACCGCCGGAAGATCGAGCGCATCCGCCGAGGAGGACGTCACGCGAATCAGCCGATCGAGCATCACCTTGACCGCGCCCGCCAAGGGGAACGCGAGAATCATGCCGACCAGGCCAAAAAGGGCGCCTCCCGAAAGGAAGACGAACATGCTCATGACGGGAAGCAGCCCCACCGCTTAGCCGAGAATCCTCGGGAACA
>CAYONY010000070.1:0-14134 GCA_964405415.1 uncultured Fimbriimonadaceae bacterium
CGGCGCCGATCCGGCGCAGGCGCCGCTCTACCAGGCGACACGCGACGGCGTCAGACCCGGACCCGTCGCGAGGAAGAGGCCGAAGGGTGCGGCCGTGACCCGCAGGGCGCGGCGTTTGCGGTGGTGGGCGACCCCGTTTCGCATTCGCTTTCGCCCCGGATGCAGTTGGCCGCCCTAGCGGCTCTTGGCCGAGCGGAAACCTACGAAGCCGTTCGGATTCCGAATGAAGAGTTCGACGAAGCGGCCGCCTTTCTGGCGGCGCGCGGCTATCGCGGCCTCAACGTCACGGTTCCGCTCAAAGAGTCGGCGTATCGGTGGGCCACCGAGGCCGACGCGCTGACCACCCGGATCGGGGCGGCCAACACGTTGGATTTGGGCACTGGCCGCGCCACCAACACGGATGCGCCCGGGCTGCTGGATGTGTTGGAGAGCCTGGATGTGGTGGCCCCCGGCCGCGTCCTACTCCTTGGCGCGGGCGGGACGGCGCGCGCGATCGCGGTCGCTCTGCACGCGGCGGGCTTTGCGTTCGCCATCCACAATCGCACGGCTTCGCGAGCCGAGGATCTGCTGCGCGATCTCGCGATCCAGGCCGAGATTCGAACCGATTTCGACGTGCGGGGCTTCGATGTTGTCATCAATTCGACTTCGGCGGAGCTGATGGGGGCGACGCTGCCAATCGATTGGGAAGCTTGCCGACCGGAGACCCATGCCATCGACATGCTTTACGCCGCTCAGGGAACCGAATTCGTTCGGAAGGCTAGGGAAACCGGGCTTCGGGCGGTCGATGGGCGCACGATGCTCGTCGCTCAGGGCGCCCGGTCCTTGGAGTGGTGGCTTGGCGTGGCCGCGCCACGATCTGCCATGCTCAGAGCGATCGCATGAAGATCGCCGCACCGACCACCGAGAACATCCGCAAAGCGGCCGAGATTCTCCGCAACGGGGGACTGGTCGTGATGCCAACGGAGACCGTTTATGGCGTGGCGGCGGACATGACGAACGTGGACGCGGTCAAGCGCGTTTTTGCGGCCAAGGGGCGGCCCCTCGAAAACCCGCTCATCGTCCACATCGCCGACCATGATCAGACTCCGGCGTTGGTGAGCGCTTGGAGCGAGGATGCGGAGAGCTTGGCGCGCCGGTTTTGGCCGGGGCCGCTCACCTTGGTCGCGCAAAAATCGACGCGCGTTCCAAGCGAAGTGACTTCGGGTCTTGATACGGTGGCGATCCGGATGCCCTCGCACCCGGTGGCGCGGGCGCTGCTGCAGGCCGCCGGCATTCCTTTGGCCGCACCGAGCGCCAACCGTTTTATGCATCTCTCGGCGACGCGGGCCGACCACATCGACCCGGCCCTGGGCGAACAGGTCGATCTCATTCTCGACGGGGGCCCTTGCCAAGTTGGGCTGGAATCGACGGTGGTGAACTGCGCGGTTTCCCCGCCGGTCATTTTGCGCCCAGGCGGCGTGACGCGGGCCGAGATTCAAGCGGCGTTGAAGCGTCCTCTGGGGGCGATGCCACCGGGCGGTCCCCGGCGATCGCCGGGCATGTATTCGCGCCATTATGCCCCGGAGGCGCCGGTGATCCTGACCGAACTTTTGGAGCCGGGCCAAGTTGGGCTCTCGTTTGAAGAAGCCAACGGGGAGGGCCAGATTCGGATGCCTCTTGATCCCGTCGCTTACGGAGCCACCCTTTACGATGCGCTTCACAAGCTCGACCAGCAGAACCCCGATGCGATCTTCGTCGAGATCCCCCCGGAAACGCCGGACTGGGAGGCGGTGCTCGATCGGCTTCGCAAGGCCGCGGGGGGAGGGGGCTAGGGACGTGAGGTGAGAGGTGGAGATTGGCGACTGACGACTGACGACTGACGAATGACGAATGACGAATGACGAATGAGGAATGAGGAGTGAGGCGTGAGGCGATGATTGCGGCGGTGTTTCCGGGACAGGGTTCGCAAAAGCCCGGGATGGGGCGAGCCCTTTTTGAAGCGTTCGAACCGGCTCGCGAGGTGTTTGGCCGGGTCCAGGAAGCGACCGGGCTCGACGTGGCGAAGATTTGTTTCGAGCTGGACGAAGAGACCTTGCGGCAAACCCAAAACGCGCAGATCGCACTCTATACGTGCGGCGTCGCGGCCTTTCGGGCGTTTCAATCGGCCGCGCCGGGGGTTGCGATTGCGGGCACAGCCGGCCACAGCGTCGGTGAATATGCCGCCGTGGCGGCGGCGGAGGTCGTTACCGTGGAGGATGGCGCGCGGCTGGTGAAGCGGCGCGGCGAGCTCATGAGCCAAAGCGGGAGCCGACGGCCGGGCACCATGGCGGCGGTGCTGGGGCTGGATCGGGATGCATTGGACGAGGTTTGCCGGTCGGTTTCAACGGCCGAATCGGTAGCGGTGGTGGCCAACGACAATTGTCCGGGCCAATTGGTGATTAGCGGCGATCGGGAAGCGGTGGCTCGAGCCGGCGAAGCGGCAACGGCGGTGGGCGCGAAGCGCGTTTTGCCGCTCAACGTTTCCGGAGCCTTTCACAGTCCGCTCATGGAAGAAGCGTCGGAGGCGATGGGCGAGGCGCTGCGTACGGTCGAATTCCGACCGGGCACGTTTCCGGTGTACGCCAACGTGACGGCCGCACCCGCGGAAGGTCCGACCGGTTGGGGTCACCTGTTGGAGGAGCAGCTGAAGCGTCCGGTGCGATGGCGGGAGACGATGCTTCGCCTTCGAAAAGATGGTTTCTCCACGTTCATCGAATTCGGTGGCGGCGAGGTGCTGAGCGGGCTCCTTCGCCGAATCGACGGCGAAGCGGCCGGATTGGCGGTGCAAGATCCGGCGAGCTTGGAAGCGGTGCGGGAAGCCTTGACGGGAGTGACGGTATGAGTTTTGAGGGCCAAGTCGCGATCGTGACCGGGGCGAGCCGAGGCATCGGCAAATCCATTGCGGCCCACCTTGCGGCACGGGGCGCTCAGGTGGCCTGCGTGGCGACGACTTTGCCGGGAGCGGAGGCCACCGCCTCGGCCCTGGCGGGGGCCAAGGGCTATGCCTGTGATGTGAGCGATTCGGCCCAAGTTGAGGCTATGGTGGAGCGGGTGGCGAGCGACCTTGGCCCGCCGGCGGTTTTGGTGAACAATGCCGGAATCACCAAAGACACACTGATGCTGCGCATGAAGGAAGAGGATTGGGACCGTGTGCTGGCGGTCAATCTGAAAGGGGCTTTTTTGACCATTCGCGCGGTTTCGAAGCTCATGATGCGTGAGCGTTACGGGCGGATCGTCAACCTTTCGAGCGTGATCGGGCTCCACGGGGGGGCGGGCCAAGCGAACTATGCGGCGGCCAAGGCGGGAATTGTGGGACTGACGATGTCGGTCGCCAAGGAGTTTGGGAGCCGCGGAATTACGTGCAACGCGGTGGCGCCGGGCTTCATCGAAACGGATATGACGGCGGATCTGCCGGCGGATTTCCGAGCCTATGTGGAGAAGCAAGCGCCGGCGGGCCGACTTGGCACTCCGGACGACTTGGCGCCGGCGGTTCTGTTTTTGGCTTCGCGAGAAGCCGGCTACATCACGGGACAGGTCTTGACGGTGGACGGCGGCCTGTTTCTCTAGCGCGTGGCGGCCTCTGCTAAGATCGGGCCATGGTATCCGGGGTTTATCCGGCGGCGGTGACGCCGATGACGCCGGCCCAAAAGATCGACTTCGAGAGTTTGGCCAAACTCCTGTCCTGGTTCGAGAGTGCCGGATGTCGGGGGGCCGTATTGGCCGGAACCAACGGCGAGGGCCCTTCGCTGAGCGCGATCGAAAAGCGCGAACTCATCGAGCGGGCCGCCGGCATGCGCGGCAAGCTCGATCTGATTCTGGGAATCGCCACGCCGAGTTTGGAAGAGGCGGTTTGGCTCGGCCGCAGGGCCGCCGATTCGGGCGCGATTGCGGCGCTGGTGATGCCCCCCGGCTACTTTCGGGAAGCTTCGGAAGAGGGCCTCGCGGCCTGGTTTGAAGCGCTGCTCGACCGGTCACCAATCCCCATCTTGGTCTACAACTTCCCGCAGCGCACGGGCATCACCTTGCGTCCCGGCTTGATCGAACGGTTGGGGCGTCACCCGCAGATGGCGGGTGTTAAGGATTCGAGCAGCGAGGAGGCGAATCTGGCCGGCTATCGGGAGGCGCTGGGCGATGACAAGGTGCTCTTCGTGGGCAATGAAACGCTTCTCTTGTCCGCTATGGAATCGGGTTGGACGGGAACGATTTCGGGCGCGGCGAACAGCGTGCCGCACGCGCTGGCGTCGATCGTTGAGGCATGGTCGGAGGGTGATCGGACGAGCGCCCAGGAGCGTTTTTCGATTCTGCTGCCGGTATTGGAAGCCTTGCGCGCGGCGCCGCAGCCGGCGGGTCATAAGGGCGTGCTGGCCCGATTTGGCGTGTTGGATTGGCCCACGGTTCGCCTTCCGCTGGAAGCCGCCGATGCTTCGGTTACCGAATCATTATGCGCGGCGATCGAGCAGGCGATCGGCACGCGGACGGTTCAGCGGATGCCGTGATAGGCGCGGAACCATTCAACGAATCTCGGGAGACCCTCTTCGAGGGCTGTTTTGGGCTCAAAGCCACAGTCGGTTTGAATGCGGGCGATATCGGCATAGGTTTCTAAGACGTCGCCCGGTTGCATCGGTCTGAAATCGAGTTGGGCTTTCTTGCCGACGGCGTCTTCGAGTACTTCGATGAACCGCATCAATTCGACAGATCGGTGGTTGCCGATGTTGTAAAGATTCGGTTCCCCAACGGTTTCGGGAGGACGCAGTAGGACGCGGACGACGCCCTCGACAATATCGTCGATATAGGTGAAGTCTCGTTTCAGTCGACCCTCATTGAACACGGGGATCGGACGCCCTTCGAAGATAAGGCGCGCGAAGCTGTAATACGCCATATCGGGCCGTCCCCAGGGGCCATATACGGTGAAAAAGCGAAGACAGGTCGTAGGGATACCGAATAAATGGGCGTAAGTGTGGGCCATCAGTTCGTCCGCGCGCTTGGTGGCAGCATAGAGGCTAATCGGACGATCGGCGGGGTCATTCTCCGCGTAGGGCCGTTTGGCGTTGAGCCCATAGACCGAACTGGAGGACGCGGCCACGAGGTGGGCCACCGGATGGTGTCGGGCGGCTTCCAGCACGTTGAGAAAGCCGGTCACGTTGGCGCCGATGTAGGCGACCGGATTCTCAAGCGAATAGCGCACGCCCGCTTGGGCGGCCAAGTGGATGATGGCGGTGGGCCGCTCGCGTTCGGCCAGCCGCAGGAGCGCGGGCCCGTCCTCGAGGTCAAGTTCGGTGAAGCGGATCGAGGCGCCCAATTCGCGCAGACGGGCCTTCTTGAGTTCGGGATCGTAGTAGGCGTTGAGGCTATCAAGCCCGGCGACCGAATAGCCCAGCTCGGCCAGGCGGCGACTGACGTGAAAGCCGATGAAGCCGGCGGCGCCGGTCACGAGGATCGGACGGTCTCGATCGAGCTCGACGGCGGGGCGCATGGGCGGATTGGAGGATACCGGTTCGGCAAGCCTCACACGCGGTACGATCGGGGCAGAGGCCATAATTCGGAGCGTGCCGGCCGGCCCTTCGACGCCTCGTTCCGCCTGGCGCGGCGTGCTTCTCATCGTGCTTGCCGCGGCGTTCGCGTTTTTGCTTCATTTGGGCTTGGGAAGCAGCGACGACGGCAACCCCTGGGCGCTTCATTTGAACCCATCGCAGATCGTCAACGAAATCCTGGCGGGCGATCGGGGCGGGGCCACGGCCGAGAATGCGATCCTTTGGAAGATCCGGTTGCCGCGCGTCTTGGCATGCGCGCTGGTGGGCGCGATCCTGGGAGTCGTCGGCTCGGCGTTTCAAGCGCTGTTTCGAAATCCCCTTGCCGAGCCTTATGTCGTGGGGGTTTCCTCGGGGGCGGCGGTAGGGGGCGCGTTGGCGCTGGTGTTGGGGCTTTCGGGCTTGCTGGCGGGCCTGGGGACGGCGGCGTTCGCCTTTGCCGGAGGCCTAGCGGCACTGCTGCTTGTTTTGGCGTTGGCCGGCCGACGAGGTCGGACTGACGTTCAAACGCTGCTCTTGGCGGGGGTCGTGGTGGGCGCCCTCCTTTCGGCCGTGCTTTCGCTGGTGCTGTTTGCGGCGGGGCAGGATACGAATCAGATTTTGCGCTGGCTGATGGGCTCGATGACGCCGATGTATTGGGAGCGGGTCGCGCTGCTGGCAGCGGCGCTGGCGCTCGGGCTGGCTTTCCTGGCGCCTCGGGCCAAGCAATTGAATGCGCTGGCGGTCAGCGAGGACTCGGCGCAGCGCCTCGGCGTTCGGACGGGGAGGCTGAGGACAATTATTTTGGCAACCGGTTCGGCGATGACGGCGGCCACGGTGGGGTCGGTTGGGGTGATTGGCTTTTTGGGTTTGGTGGCACCCCACATCGCGCGTCGCCTGCTGGGAGTGGATTGGCGGGTATCCCTTTTGGGAGCCGGGGGCATCGGGGCCGTCTTGCTGATCTTGGCCGACCTATTGGCGCAACGGGCGGTCCCGGGCGCGGAGTTGCCGGTGGGAATCGTCACCGCGCTCTTGGGGGCGCCATTTTTGCTGGCCCTGCTCCGCCGCGAATAGATGCCATGCGGGCGGGCTACACTTCCGCCATGCGGAATTGGAGGGTCGGCTTTCTGCTAGCGAGCCTGGTGATGGGGGCTGGATGCGACCGGGCCTCGGAATCGGTACTTGGCGCTGGCGGCCGGACGGTCGTTCGAATCAGCAACTGGGGCGGCGCGGGCGACGACAGCGAGTACGACCGTATCGTCCAGCGCATGTATGCCGACTTTGAAAAGGCGCATCCAGGGGTTGACGTTCAGGTGGAGGGGATCCCCGGAAGCGGCGAGTACGTGCAGAAAATGCTGCTCAATTTCGTCGCGGGAACGCAGCCGGATGTGATGGTGCTGGATGCTTCCTCGGCGGCGGTCTTTGTGGAAAACGGGCTGCTTCAAGACTTGACCCCCTTCATCCAAAAAGACGCGCAAATGCAATTGCAGGACTACTTCCCCAATGTGGTCGACATCGATCGCCGCGGCGACAAGCTCTATGCGATTCCGGGTGATTTCACGCCCATGGTGATGTATTACAACAAGGACCTCTTCGATCAAGCGGGCGTGCCCTATCCGAAAGCGGGCTGGCATTTTGAGAAGTTCTTAGAGACCGCCCAACGGCTGACCACGCCGGAAAGGCAGTATGGCTTTGTGTTTTCCAACTGGATGCCGGGATGGGTGATGTGGCTTTGGAACAACGGCGGCGACGTGCTTTCACCGGATGGTAAGGTCGCTGCGGGGTATTTCGATAGCCCTGCCAACGTGCATACCGTGGGTTTCCTGCGGGATTTGATCAAGAAGCACCGGGTCGCACCCAGTTTGAGTGAAGTCGCCTCGATGGGGGTGGACCTGTTTGCCAATGGCCAGGCCGCGATGACGATTTCGGGGCACTGGTCGATGGTCGGTTACAAGAACGCGCCGAAGGATTCAGAAGGCAAGCCGAAGATCGACTGGAAGCGGCTGGGTGTGGTGGAGCTTCCGCACAACACGCCCCAGGGCCATACCGTGATGTATGAGGCAGGATTTGCGATTCCCAAGGGGGCAAAGCACCCGGATTTGGCCTGGGAGCTGGTGAAGATGTGGACCGGCTATCGTCTTCAGAGCCAATACAACGCAAGCGGCATCGCCATTTGCGCTCGAAAGGACGTCAGCCAAGAGCGCGCGGCCGACCCGATCGAAAGAGAGTTTCTGGCGATTGTGCCCCAGGCTCGACCACCTTGGGGGGCGCGGGTGGAGGGCTACGAAGCGGTCGAGCGAATCGGCAAGAGCATGATGGACAGCGTGCTGAATACAGAGATCGATATTCGAGAAGCGTTGCAAAAGGCGGCGGCGCGGATCGACCGGGAGTTTGCGAAGCGGTAGCAGAGGGTTGGGGGTTGACGAGGTGAGATGAGTTTGGTCAAGCGGAGAAGCGAAGCGAGAGCGGGCTGGCTCTTTATTGCGCCGGCATTGCTACACCTTTTGCTCTTTGCGCTCATGCCCATTGCCGTGGCTTTCGGCATTAGTCTTTACAAGTGGCAGCTCTTTAAGCCTTCGGGCGAGTTTGTGGCCCTTAGAAACTACGTTTATTCCTTCACCGAACCAGCGTTTTGGAATGCGCTTTGGAACTCATTTCGGTATGCGGTCGCCGCGGTTCCGCTCGGCATGGCGGCCGCGCTCGCCGTCGCCCTCTTGGTCAATCAGAAGCTCCGAGGCGTGACGATTTTTCGAACCTTGTTTTACGTTCCGGCGATTTCTTCCGGCGTCGCGATCGCGATGATCTGGATCTACATCTACTTGCCGGAGACCGGGCTCATCAATTCGATGCTAGGCGCATTTGGAATCTCCTCAGTCGACTTTTTGAACAAGCCGGAATGGGCAATGGGAGCCCTCGTCTTTATGTCGATCTGGATTGGGCTCGGCCCTCGGATGGTGCTGTTTTTGGCGGGGCTAGTGGGGATTCCGCCTTCGCTTTACGAAGCGGCGGAACTCGATGGGGCGGGGAAATGGCGAAGCTTCTGGAACGTGACGCTTCCGATGCTCGCCCCCACGACGCTTTTCGTCACGGTGACTTCGACGATCGGCGCGATGCAGGTCTTCACGCCGATGTACATGATGACCAAAGGCGGACCTGAAGAGACGACGGATGTGGTGGGGTACCACATCTACTCGGAAGCCTGGGTGAATTTCAATACCGGGTTAGCCTCGGCCAAAAGCTTCGTTTTGCTGATCGTGGTCGCCGCGATCTCTTACTTTCAATTTCGCTTTATGAGAAAGCCGCTGGAGGGCTACAGTGCGGAGTGAGGCCTGGCCATGAAGGGATCTTGGGGAGACGGAGGGCTCACGCTTTGGGCACTCGGCCTTGGGGGATTCCTTTGGGTGGGCAGCTACTTGGAAAAGATTACGGTGCTTTCTCTCCAGCCCTTGGCAATAGTGATCGGGTGCCTCTCCCTCGTCATGCTCGCGATCGGGGCACGCCGAATGGCGGAAGGCCTCCAGACCCGAGTCGCCGGCGGTCTCTCCCTGCTTGCCTCGGCAATACCTTTCTATTGGCGTTCGGGAGATATGCCCGAAGCTTCAAAGTCGGGGGCGGTGCTTGCAATCGGCATCCTTTTTGGGGGACTGGGGCTTTTTCAGGCGGGCACCGGCTCCACGCGCAAAGCGATCTCTTACGTTTGCCTTTCGGGCCTCGCGATCTTCCTCATCGCCCCCTTCGCATGGATGGTGCTCATCTCGCTGCACCCCTCCAAAACGCCCATCCCCGTACTCTCGGAAGTGGTTCCGAAGGCGCCGGCTTGGGACAACTATTCCTTTGTCCTCTTTCACCCCAATCTCCCGGTTGCCCGGTTCTTTTTTAACTCGCTGTTTGTCACCGTCATGGTCGTTCTCGGGCAATTGCTCGTCACCTCGATGGCGGCTTATGGATTTGCGCGCCTGAAGTTCAAGGGCCGTGAAGCGCTCTTTGCCCTATTTCTCGGCTCGATGATGTTTGCCGGTCCGGTTACCCAGATCCCGGTCTATCTTCTTTTGCGGAACCTGGGCTGGCTGGACACCTACTGGGCGCTTATCGTTCCCGGAGTCAGTTCCGCCTTTTCGGTTTTTCTACTTCGCCAATTCTTTACGCAAATCCCGAAAGAGCTCGATGAAGCGGCGCGCATCGATGGCGCGGGCGACTTCCGTATCTACTGGCGCGTCATTTTGCCGCTCAGCCGAGCCGCTTTGGCGACATGTGCCGCGTTCACGTTCATTGGGGTGTGGACCGATTTCTTCCAACCGCTCATCTATACGAATACCACCGAAATGCGCACGCTGGAAGTTGGGCTTTCCATCTTCAAGAACAGCTATGGCGGGACCAACTGGCCGCTTCAGATGACGGCAGCCGTGATCGTGATGACGCCATTGCTAGGGGTGTTTCTCTTCACCCAACGCTATTTCGTGAAGGGGATCACGCTGGGGAGCATCAAGTGAGGCTAGGCCGCCTTTTTGCTTTCGTCCACAAACTCCAGATTCGCTCGGGCTTCGGCATGGCCAGGATCGATCTCCAGCGCCTGGCGATAGGAAAGCTTGGCGCCTTCCCAGATCTCCATCCGGGCAAAGGCGTTGCCCAACACGAACCAGCCCTGTGCGTTCGCCGGCTCCAGTTTGAGGCCGGTTTCATAGGCGGTTGCCGCATCGGCGTAGAGCCCGCAGACATACAGCAAGTCGCCCTGATTGAAGTGGGCATTGGCGTTGGTCGGATCCATCGCAATCGCCTGGACCAGTTTCTGATGCGCGGCTTCGAATTCGTTGCATTCGCGCAGGGCGCGACTCCAGTTCACCATCGCGTTGGGAGCCGGCTCATGGAATTCGGCAAAGGTTTGGTAGGCGTCGCGTCTCCGAATCGGATCACCCGTGCCCTCGACCGCGCCGATGTAGCCGGCCCAGGCGGTGAGCTCCAGCGGGTGGCGCCGGCATGCCGTCTCGGCGATTTCGGCAGCTCGCCCCCAATCGCCTTGGGCAAAAAGGATGCGGACCGCGCCTTCGCGCCCGGCCAAGTCGAATTGGGCGTCATCGAAGAGGGCTTCGTAGTTGGCCCGAGCGCGGTCCAATTCGCCAACCCGCTCAAAATTGACCGCTTCCCCAAAGAGGGCCACCGGAAAGTCAGGATCGACCTGGCGCGCGGCGTGGAACGCGGCGGCCGCCTCGTCATATCGGCCGAGCTCGCTCAAGATTTGACCGCCCAGGGTGGTTGCTTTATGGGTGACAATGCCGTAGTCGCCGGTCATCGTCTCATCCCAGGGCATGCCTTGGCAACCCTCGATGGCGTCGAGCGCTTCATCGAGGCGGCCCATTTTGAAGAGGGCGTGGGCCTTTTCAAACTGATTCAGGATGCTGAAGTGTCCACGCTCGAACGCTTCGCGGCAGGCTTCGAAGGCCTCCTGGGGGTTTCCAAGGGCGTTTTGACCCGATGCCAGGATCTGGTAGGCCAAGGAACCAAAGGCATTGGCGGGATGAAGGAACCGCACGCACATACGGGCGGCGTGCACCGCTTCTTCATTGCGCCGCGCGACGCTGTAGGCGTTGGCCAGATTGAACCAATGAAACGCATCTTCGGGGTCTTCACGCACTTCGCGCTCAAGCAGGCCGATGGTTCGGTCGAGCTTGCTTTTCTCCGCCATGTCGGACGGGCGGTAGCCGTAGTGGTTCAGGGTGACGCCGCTGAGATGGGCACACGGCAGCCCAATCGCGTCGAGCGACGGTGTGATCTGCTCATGCACGCGCCCCGTAAAGCGAACTTCGGGGCGAAGTTGGAAGATTCGGACCGGCGCGTGAGTGTAGGTGTTGGCGGTCCCTTCTTCATCCATGAAGTTGACCATCCGCACAAAGAACCCTCCGAAGTGAGGACGGATCAGGGCCTCGCGAATGGGTCCCCAACTCTCGGGGGCGACCTCTTCGTCGGCATCGATCCACAGGGCCCAGTCGCCGGAGGCCAGGTCCAAGCTCAGGTTGCGGGCGGCAGAAAAGTCGTCGGTCCATTCGGTCTGGGCAACCTTCGCGCCAAAAGTTTGAGCGATTTCGACGGTGCGATCGGTCGAGCCGGTATCGACGACGACGATTTCGTCAACGTGGCCTTTCACGCTCGAAAGGCACCGTTCGAGGTGTTTTTCCTCGTTTTTGACAATGAGACAGGCGGTCAGGCCAATGCCGCGGCCGCTTGGAGCGACGTCGGAAAGCTTGGCGAATCGCTCGGCCAAACGCTTGCCCTTTGCGTCGGGGGTGTCGAGCTTGGCCGCCATGAGGGTTCGGCAATGGAAATAGTCAGCCAGCCGGGCCTCGAGCTCGTCCCGGTATTCGGAAGCAGCCCCCTTCTCCAAGGTGTCGAGCGCTTCGTCTTCCCGCTGGAGCAGGCAAAGGAGCAGCCCGTATTCGATCCAAAGGTCGGGATGCGCCTCGGGTGCGGCACAGGCTTTTTCGAGCAAATCTCGGGCCGCGATGTGACGCTGGGACACTCGAAGCGTTCGGGCTTCTTCGGCGGCGGGATGGCGCGACGCCGGCATCTAGGCCGCCCTATCGGCTCGCTGTCGGGCCAGATACCGCTTGGCGCCGGCGATGCTGAACATTTCGTCTCGAAGCAGGCGCTTGATGGTGAAGACGGTTTCGAGGTCGGCCGGCCGATAGCGGCGCTGGCCGCCGTCGGTGCGGACCGGGTTCAAAAAGGGCAGAAACTCCTTTTCCCAATAGCGGAGGGTATGAGTCTCCACCTGGGTGATGCGGCTTGCCGCACTGATGCTTACGGCCTGCTCGGCCCTTCGCGTCTGAATCGCCATTGCCTCGTTCGTCCTACGTCCCGGCCGGCCTTTGGGGCCGCCCAGGAATAGCATCGGCTCGATCCTGGGAAATTTGCAGGGTTGGCGCGATCGAGAAGGTGAGGAATCACTTGAAAAACCGTTTCAAATTGCATTCAAAACGGGGTTCCGATTCCCAAAACGATCAATCTTCGGCCAGGTATTCCGCGATCAACTCGGCAGTGGCGACGAGCGCTTCCGTATGGGTGCGCTCATAGCCGTGGCTTGTGTCAACCCCCGGTCCAATGAGGGCGACTTGGGCTTGGCCGCCGCCCTGCCAATAGACGCTGCCATCGGAGCTATAGAAGGGGTAGACGTCGGTTTTGAGATCGATGCCCGCCCGATCCGCCAGGTTGCGGAACTTGTCGGTCAGGGCTTTGCCGTAGGGACCGCTCGAGTCCTTCGTACAGATCGAGCAGTGGAACTCGTCGCCTCGGAGGCCTTCGCCGATCGCTGCCATATCGACGATGACGAGCTCGGCCAAATCGTCGGGAAGGCCGTCGATTCCGCCATGGCCCACTTCTTCGTAGTTGCTGAACTGGGCGGTGGTGCGCTGGGCGGGAGTCACGCCGGCGTCTTTGAGGGCTTTGATCGCGGCGACGACGCAGGCCACCGCAGCTTTGTCATCGAGGAAGCGAGACCGGATGAACCCAGAGGCGGAGACTTCGACGCGGGGGTCGAAAGCGACAAAATCGCCCACTTCGATGCCGAGTACCCGGGTTTCCTCGGCGGAGTGGGTCCGCTCGTCGAGGCGGACTTCCAGAGTGTCCTCATTTCGGGGACCGGAGCGAGCCTCCTTGTTGACGTGCACGGCACCGTTGGCAAACACGATCGATCCGCGAACTTGGCGTCCGGACCGCGTGGAGACGACCACCCCCTCGCTCTCGACGCTCGGCCACATGACGCCGTTGAGGGCGGTGAGCTTGAGGCGGCCGTTGCTCTTGATTTCGCGAACCATCGCGCCGAGAGTGTCGACGTGGGCGGAGAGGCCGCGCGGGGCGTCACCCCGAAGCCCTTCGAGCGTGGCCACGAGTGCGCCTTTTCGGGTGCGCTTTGCCGCGACGTCGATGGCGCCGAGCTCCTGCTCGACAAAGCTTACGGCCCAGTCGGTGTCGCCGGTCGGGCTCGGCACTTCGAGCAGGTCTTTAAGAAAGCGGGTCAAGAAGGTCGAGTCGATTTCGAATCGGGCCACGGTTCGCGGAGGTTACCCTTGCGGTGGTTTTTGGCGTGCGGCGGCCGGTCGCAACTTCGTTGGGGGGTGCGTGCGGGGGTCCCGTCAAGAGTGGCTGCCGATTCTTGTCTGGTTCGCGTACTCTTGACGGTATGGTCGCGCTTCTGCTGGCTCTCACGTTGGCTCGGGTCGAACTTGGCGAAATCGCCTATATGAAGGGCGGCAGCGTTTGGCTGGTGCGCGAAGACGGCTCCGGCCGCCGCAAACTCGCCGACGCCAGCTACGATCGACCGCTGGTGTGGTCGCCCGATGGCTCAAAGCTGCTGTTTTGGAAGGAAGATCCGACATGGCAGCTGATCCAGGTTGAGCCCGAATCCGGGAGGACGCTGAATCTAACCCAGAACCGCGTTGAGGACTGCCGAGCGGCCGGCTATTCGCGCGATGGCCGCACGATCGCCTTTCTCAGCGGCCAAAAGGGGCTCTGCCTGATCCAGAGCGACGGCACGGGATTGCGGACCCTCTCGACCAGGGGTCACCGCGATGCCCGTCCGTATTGGACCTCGGATGGCGATCTGGTCTTTCAGGATATCG
>CAYONY010000071.1:0-8784 GCA_964405415.1 uncultured Fimbriimonadaceae bacterium
CCATGGTCGCCAAGGTCCACGCCGCCACCCTGCTGGGCATTGAGGCGGCGCCGATCGTGGTGGAGGTCGACACCAAAGGGTCCGAAGAGTCCCGGTTCATCATCGTCGGATTGCCCGACCAAGCCGTTTCCGAGAGCCAAACCCGGGTTCGCAGCGCGATCCAAAACAGCGACCTCAACCTACCTCTCCGGCTGGTCATTGTGAACTTGGCGCCGGGCGACATCCGAAAGGAGGGACCGGCCCTTGATCTGCCGATTGCCGTCGCTCTGCTGGCCAACACCGGGCAATTGCCGCTTTCCGAACTCGAAAACACGCTGATCTTGGGCGAGCTCAGCTTGGACGGCAAACTTCGCGCCGTCGATGGGGCCGTAAGCTACGCGCTGATGGCGGCGGAAAAGGGCTTTCGCCGGCTGATCCTGCCGAAGGAAAGCGCGATGGAGGCGGCGGTGGCCCAAAACGTCGAGGTTTTCGGCGTGGAAACGCTGGTCGATGTGGTCGCGCTGCTCAATGGCTCGACCCACTTTCGGCCGATCCAGTTTGAGCATCCGGGTCTCCATGCCGAAGCCGCCGCTTACGACCTCGACTTTCGCGACGTGAAGGGCCAGAGGCAGGCGATTCGGGCACTGGAGATCGCGGCGGCAGGCGGCCACAACATGCTGATGGTCGGTCCGCCCGGTTCGGGCAAAACGATGCTCGCCCGTCGGCTTCCGACGATTTTGCCGCCGCTGACTCTCGAGGAGAGTATCGAGGTCACCCGGATCTATTCTTCGGCGGGCCAGCATCGGGGCCGCCAAGGACTGATATGGGAACGGCCCTTTCGCCCGCCCCACCACTCGGCAAGCCACGCGGCGGTGGTGGGCGGCGGGAAATTTCCCAAGCCGGGCGAGGTTAGTTTGTCCCACAAAGGCATCCTTTTCATGGACGAAATGGCCGAGTTCGACCGACAAGTGCTCGAAGCGCTCCGGCAGCCGCTCGAAGACGGGGTCGTGACGGTTTCGCGCGTGCAGGCCTCGTTGACCTTTCCGGCCGAGTGCATCCTGATCGGCGCGATGAACCCCTGCCCGTGCGGTTTCAAGGGCTTGCCCGAACAGAAATGCGTGAGCAACCCCAACGTCTGTGGAAAGTACGCGGGCAAGATCAGCGGGCCGCTGATGGACCGGATTGATCTTCACATTCAAGTGCCGAGGCTCAAGCCGGAGGAGCTTCTGGCCCAGCCGGAAGGCGAGGCCTCGGCGGTGATCCGGGATCGGGTTATTCGGGCGCGCCAGCGGCAGCACGCACGGCTCGGCCCACCGCGGCTGAATGCGAAAATGGCGCCGCGCGAGATCCGCGAATTGATCGCGCTCGATGACGAGAGCACCGAATTCATGCGGCAGATTCTCAGCCGGATGAACCTTTCGGCGCGGGTGTTCGACCGGATCTTGAAGGTGGCGCGAACGATTGCGGATTTGGCGGAAAGCGAGTCGGTTCAGAAGCCGCACTTGAGCGAGGCGGTGCAGTACCGGGAGAGAGTGGAGTTTTAGTTGCCGACGATCTTGCGAACGGGACCTTACCGCCTCTTTTTCTATTCAAATGAGGGGCTTGAACCGGTCCATGTTCACATCGAGGCCAGCGGCCACATTGCTAAATATTGGGTGGATCCGATCGAACACGTCCGCTCCGACGGATTTAGGGCGCACAATCTAGCCGAGATTCGTCGTATTATCGAAGAGAATCAAGAATTGATTTAATTGAAGTGGAATGAGCACTTTGGGAGCAAAGAGGAAGATGGCGAAAGCGACTGACGTCTGCATCACCGAGCACGAATTGGTCGTCACCCTTGCCAATGCCCGAGTGCTTTCCGTTCCTTTGGAGTGGTTTCCACGGTTACGAGCGGGGACGAGGGAGCAGCGCGCAAATTGGCGAATGATCGGCGGAGGTGAGGGCATTCACTGGGAAGAGCTCGATGAGGATATCTCCGTAGCCGGACTCTTAGCAGCCTAAGCGATCTTAGCTGCCAGAGGTCATCAGCTTTTCCATAAGCGCGCGAAGGGTCGCCACGACCTCTTTCGATGCCGGTGTCGCATCCGAAGCGCCGGACCATCCCTTTAGAAAGCCGGCGGGGGTGCCCCAGGTGGTCTGCATCATGCCCAGCAGCCGCTTGCCAACTTCGGGCGCGGCGTCCCGCCGCAGCAAACGGATTTGCTCGAGTTGGGCAAGGGCGACATCGGTCTTGCGCCAGGGGCAGGAGATGACGCGAAAACCTTTAAGGGCAAAGTAACCGGCGGTCGGATGGGCGCGCTCATAGTGCCAGTCGCAGATCACCACGTCTTTGGGAATGCGGTCGATGGCGGGGTGCGTCCCATTCGTGGCGGCCTCCCATTCGCCGATGCCGGTCGCCTGGCCGTCGATCAGGCGGTCCCCCCAGATCCACAGCTCTTTGCCTCGCGACTTCAAATGCGCATGGAGGCGCTTCACTTCGTCGGCGAAGAGGTCGGCGGGGTCTTTGCCGCCGCAGCGGGGGCAGTCTTTGTCGCCGAGGAGGAACACTTCGTCCATGCCGCCATGGAACGCGTCGGCTCCCGAGGCATCGAGCAGTTCATCGATGAGGGCGAAGAGCACTTTGTGGAGTTCCGGGTGGTTCGGGCAGTAGCTGCGGCAATAGATGCCCTCGTTGTCTTTGTACTTGCCGGGGGTTTCGTCAAATTCCGGATGGGCTTTGAGGAGGCCGCCGTTCTCTTTGGCCCAGGATTGGTGGCCGAGCAGGTTGATTCCGGGAATGAAGCGGATGTTCGACGCGCGGCAAGCTTCGGCGATCGATTTCAGGTGGGTAGCGTCGAGCCCGCCGGGATCCTTCATTTCCGGCCTCGACTGGAATTGATAGCCGTAGCCGACTTCGACGACGAGCGTGTTCAGGCCGGCCTTGGGGGCATCGTCGCGGATGAATGCCACCAATGCGGGAACATCGGCCGGGCTGGGCGAGAGCAGATGAAGGGCTCGGATCGGAAGGGGCTCCAGGGAGAGGGCAAGCGAGGCCATGAGGGCGATCACGGGCGTATTTTGGCTCAGTTCTCCTCTTCACGCCTTCGCCAGGTTCGCTTCGCAAGCAAGGGAGGGGCCTTGGAACCTCCACCTCCCTGCCCCCCTCCTCCTTGAAAGGAGGAGGGGGGAAAAGGCCAAACTTGCGTATGCCCACGCCCCGGCATATCGTCGCCATCGGCGGAGCCGGATTTGAACCCGACACGCCGGATGTTGCCCTCTATCGCGATCTCGTCGATCTCACCGGAAAGTCGCGCCCACGCGCCACCTTTCTGGGTCAAGCCAGCGCGGAGAGTCCCGGCTACGGACTGGGATTTCAGACGACCTTTGAGCGGCTGGGCTGCCGAACCTCCGTGTTAAGCCTCTTTTGGCCGCCGACGGCCGACCTTCGCGGATTCCTTCTGGAACAGGACCTCGTCTACGTCGGCGGCGGCAATACGAAAAGCATGCTCGCCCTCTGGCGTGAGTGGGGCTTGGACCACGCGCTTGCCGAAGCCAACGCGAACGGCACCGTTTTGGCGGGGCTCAGCGCGGGGTCGATCTGCTGGTTCGAACAAGGGGTGACCGACTCGATTCCCGGCGATCTCACCCCGTTGCCTTGCCTTGGCTACTTGGCGGGGAGTTTTTGCCCGCATTACGATTCCGAGCCGATGCGCCAACCCTCATACACTCGGTTAGTTGGCGAAGGGTTGGTGAAGCCCGGCTATGCGGCGGATGATGGCGCCGGGCTCCACTTCGTCGACGGATGCCTGGAACGCGTGCTCATTTCTCGGCCGGGCGCCCGTGCGTTTGCGGTATCGGCGGAGGCGGGTCGAGCGGTGGAAACGCGCCTGGATGCAAGCCCGGCAGGAATCGGCGCTCTGAAGTCGAAATAACCGCTTCGATTTCATTCGAGGCGCCATGAAACGACTTCTCTCGCTTGCCCTATTTGGACTTTCGGCTACGGTTTTCGCGCAGTTTTCGACGGGCGGGCCACCGCCGCCCAAGTCCCCGGTGGGCAGCCCGGAACGACTGCTCGAGATGATGAGCTTTCGCAACATTAACTCATCGATCTTCGGGGGCCGTATTTTGGATATCGAGTGTCCTCCAAACGCAACCAACACGATCTACATTGCGGCGGCGGATGGCGGCATTTGGAAGTCCTTCAATAACGGCACGACCTGGGCGCCGATATTCGACGGAGTGAGCCAGGGGTCGATCGGCGACATCGCGCTTGCGCCGAGCGATCCAAACATCATCTATGTCGGCACGGGCGAGAACACGAGCACGCGCAGCGCGCACTATGGCGACGGCGTGTACAAATCGGTCGATGCGGGTAAGACGTGGATCCATTTGGGACTGAAGGAGTCCAAGCGGATCGGCCAGATCGTGATCGACCCCAAAGATCCCAACACCGTCTATGTGGCGAGCATGGGCTATCTCTATAAAGGAGGCGGCGACAAGGGAATCTATAAGACCACGGACGGCGGCCAAACTTGGACGCAAGTGCTGAAGGGCGACAACGAGACCACCGGTTTCATCGACATCGTCATGGAGCCGCGGAACAACAAAGTCCTTTATGCAGCCAGCCACGACCGCCTCCGCCGGGCTTGGCATATTCGGGAAAACGGCCCGGGCGCTGCGATTTATAAATCAACGGATTCGGGCAAAACCTGGACCAAGCTCGATGCCGGGCTGCCCAAAGGCGAGAATGTCGGGCGGATCGGACTGGCGGTTTGCCCCAAGGACCCGAAGATGGTCTACGCCTTTTTCGATATGAAAGGCCAAGGCGGTGGCGGCCAAGTTTGGCGGTCGATGGACAACGGCAAGTCGTGGAAACGGACCAGCGAAACGAACTTGAGCGGCGGCACTTACTACAGCCGCATCTTCGTGGACCCGAACAACTCGGAGATCATATACTGCCCCAACTTGAACCTAATGCGCAGCACGGATGGCGGGAAGACGTTCCAATCCAGCGCGACGCGCGCCCATGTCGACTGGCACACGATCTGGTTCAATCCGAACGATCCCAAGGAGATGCGGGCGGGCTGCGATGGCGGGCTCTACTTCACCTACGACGATTGGGCGACGCTGGTGCACATCAACAACCTGCCGATCGCCCAGTTTTATGCGATCAGCGCCGATAACGCGGTTCCGTACAACATCATGGGCGGCACCCAGGACAATGGCTCGTGGCGCGGCCCGTCGCAAACCGCGAACCGGGGCGGGATCTACAACTGGGATTGGGTGAACCTGCTTGGCGGCGATGGCTTCTACAACATCGCCCACCCGGTCGAAACCAACATCGTCTATACGTCTTCGCAATTCGGCAACGTGAACCGGGTGGACGTGGCGAATCGGAGCGGCCGCTCGATTCGGCCTCGCGACCAAGGCCAGCGAGCCAACTGGATGTCGCCGTTTATGCCTTCGCCGCACGATCCGGATACGTTCTATTGGTGCGGCAACAAGGTGTACAAAAGTCTCGATCGTGGCAACACCTGGCGGACGATCAGCCCAGACCTGACCACCAACGATCCAGAAAAGATTGCCCCGAAGGGAAACGTGCCGCACTGTACAATCACGACGCTCGACGAATCGCGACGACGGCAGGGCGTGCTTTGGGTCGGCACCGACGACGGCAACGTTTGGGTCACCGAAGATGACGGCAACAAGTGGACCCCGATCAACATTCCGGGCGCGCCGGCGAAATATTGGGTGGCGCGCGTCCACGCGTCGCCCCATGATGCGGCAACCGCGTTCGTGGCCTTCACCGGATTCCGCGAGGACGACTGGAATCCCTATCTCTTCAAAACCACGGACTACGGCAAGACCTGGACGAAAGTGGAAGGGCTCCCCAACGAACAGATCAGTGTGGTGAAGCAGGATGCGGTCAATCCGAATCTGCTCTTCGTGGGTACGGAGACTTCGACCCAGGTGAGCTTCGACGGCGGCGTCAAATGGATGAAGGTACCGGGTCTACCCGTGCTCTCCTATATGGACTTGGTCGTGCAGGAACGCGAAAGCGATCTCGTTTTAGGAACCCATGGCCGTGGCTTCTATATTGCGGATATCACGCCGTTTCGGCAGATGACGAAAGAGAACCTCGACAAGGCAGCCCATTTGTTCCGTCCGACCCGGGCGCTGAACTTCAACTTCTCGAACAATATGTTCGAGGCGTTCCAGGGGTTCTCGGTCTATTCTTCGCCAAATCCCGCGTTCGGCGCGACGATTTGGTATCACCTGAAAGCGGATGCGGCCACCGATCCGAAGGTCGAGATCCTCGACATTTCGGGGGCGGTCGTGGCCACGCTAACCGGAGCCAAGTACGCCGGGTTCAACAAAGTGATGTGGAACCTAAGAGCCTCGGGCCAGCCGGCGGTGGGGAAGTACTTGGTGCGGCTCACGGTAGGGTCGGATGTCCAGACCCAGGTGTTGACGGTGGAGGCGATTATGAAGATGGGCGAGCAGGGCGCCCAGGGGACGCTTCCGCCGGATGACGATGGAGATGGCGACGGGGATGGGCGGTAGGGTGTTGGGTGTTGAAGTATTGAAGTATTGGTGGAGCGGATCCCTCCCGATGCTCAATACTCAATACCCAGTACCCAATACTATTCCTGCTCGATAAAGCCCTTAAACGCGGCGAGTTGCTTCGTGATGTTGCCGATCGCTAAGGCGTCCGTCAGGTTGCCTTCGACATCGAATTTGTCGCGGCAGCTGCCGACGAAGACTTCGGGAAAATACATTTGCCGCATCGGGAAATAGCCCAAGACTTGGCGGAGCTGCATCTGGGCGCGAAGGCCTCCTTGCCAGCCCGGTGAGGCGCTCTGGAGAATGACCGGCTTATTGTCGAAGACGGCGTCGGAAAGGGGGCGCGAAGCCCAATCGAGCGCGTTTTTGAGCACTCCGGAGAACGAGAAATTGTGCTCGGGCGTCGCGATCAAGAGGCCATCGGCGGCTTTGCATTTGGCTTTGAACGCCACAACCGCGGGCGGAAAGTCGGGCTCGAGATCCATATTGTAGGGTGGGATCTCGTCGAGGTCGAAGATCTCGATCTCCATGCCCTCGGGTTTCAGGATTTGGGAAGCCACAAGAAGCCGGCGGTTGAAGGAGTCTTGGCGGAGCGACCCAGCGAAGGCGAGGATGTGGAGGGGCATATTCCATCATACGCCGCGCGGACCCTCCCTTGACTTTGGCGAAGCCGAAAATGAGGGAGGGTTGGGGAGGGAGACTAATCCGCATCCACCGGCAATCTGAAAACCGCCTTCTTCGGGCTCGTCATCTCGATCAGGAACGCGGCGATTCCCGCCGCCCCCTGCATCCAGCCAGTTTGAGCGTAAACCTCTTGCGGCAGGACGCGGTGCTCGGCGTGGACCCACCGCGCGCCTTGCTCGTCGCGGACCGCGTTCTTGAGGATCACCTGGGCGCAACGCTCGGCGGCGTCCCAATAGCGTTTCTGGCCGGAGCGGCGGTACATGTCGAGGAAGAAGCGGCCGATCCCGGCGGTGCCGCAGCACAGGCCGTCGTTGTTCCAATAGCCTTCGGTGCGTTTTTCGGGGACGCCGAGATCGAGCAGGGATTGGGCGCCGCGATGGGCGTACTCCTCCCATTTCCTATCGCCGGTGGCTTTGGCGAGCTGCCACCAGAGCTGGCTGGTCCCGGCAGGTCCGTGGCACCAGCCAAGGTAATAGCGGTTCTTTCCGTCGGGGTCGGCGTGGTAGATGAGGCAGCCGCCCTTTTCGAGGTTGGCGATGGAGAGGAGGTAGTTGGCGCCCTTTTCGGCGGCGACGAGGTAGCGCATTCTCAAATTGGGATCGTCAATGTTCATCTGGTAGCGCGCGTAGACCTTTGCGAAAAAGAAGGCGACTCCGGCCGTTCCATGTGAGAAATTCGGAAGGTCTCGAGGGTAATTCTCATCCAGCGGCCATCTGATCCCCACGCTCGCAAGGGCGCCTCGTTTGAGCAAGTCTTCCGCCGCTTGAGCGTCATAGTCCAGCGCCGGATGAGGACATTCCATAAAGGCCAGCCCGAGGCCCGCGACTCCCGAAATCACATCGTTGACGGTCGGAAGTTGCCCGATTCCTTTCATATAGCCGTGCTCGGCGGCCGCATGCCAGAGCCCCCTCCACCCGAAAGATCGCACCGCATCGTCTGAAGACAAGTCGCCAAGTCGAAGGAGCGCTAGCGCCATGCCGGCACGCCCCGTATAGAGTCCACGGTCGGTTCCCCTTTGTTCCGCGTGGAATCTCAGATAAGGGACCCCCTCCTTCGCCCGATCGACCATCGAACGATCCTTCCACCGCCTACCCGCCCCCGCCAGCAGCAACACCACCCCTGCCGTGCCGGAATACAGGTCCGGGCTGATCGTCTCTTTCTTTCCCGGAATCGCGGGCCAAGCCAGCCCATGCTCGGTCTCCACCGCCTGCGCCCGAATCCACTTCACCGCGTCCCGCGCGCACTCCTCGTAGGGGTTCGGCTTGGGTTTGATGGCGAGCGCAGAGGGTCCGGCGGCGGCGAGGACGGCCATGGAACCGATCGCTTCGCGGCGGGAGATGCGCGGGGTGGACATGGAGATAGGATAGTCGAATTGTCGGAACTGGGACCCCGTCCGGGGTCCAGAAACGGAGAGGCCACACACCCGGGGTCTGGCGACCCCCGGGCAACGATCCAAAGATCCCTCCGGGATCGACTTTTGAGCGAGACGACCGTTTGGGTGCAGAGGTCATTCCTTTTCGCTTTGCTAAGGGTCTGGATGACAAATTGCCATGTTGCCGTGGATGCGGAGATCCT
>CAYONY010000071.1:8884-14007 GCA_964405415.1 uncultured Fimbriimonadaceae bacterium
TGCCATGTTGCCGTGGATGCGGAGATCCTTCCCCTTCGCTTCGCTCAGGGTCAGGATGACAAGTACGATCTTGCCACAGGAGAGCCGAGGCAAGCTCGGCAGATCGAAAGCGCGAAGGCGAGCTTCGCGCGCTCGAAAGGGGCTTTACCTTGACCTCATGAGGCAGAGGCACCGGTCTCCCGGTTCGAAGCGGGTGTCGGCGGCCAGCCGCGCCAGCCCATCGGCCGCCGCCAGCGAGCGCAAACCGAAGCTCCCCTGCTCAAAAACGGGAACCGCCCAGAGTTCATCGTTGCGCGTTTCGAGCCGAACCCGCACGAACTCGTCGCGGTTGGCTGGCCCGTGCTTGCCGTCGTATCGGGCGGGAATCCACTGAGGGTCTCCCACCGTTTCTCCGCTTAAAACTCGGATTGCATCGCGGACGAACAGTTCGAAGGTGACGTAGCTGCTGGCCGGGTTGCCGGGAAGGGCAAAGATATAAGAAGGGCCGATCTTGCCAAACAAAACCGGCTTGCCCGGTTTGACCTTGACGCCATGAAAGAAGACTTCACCGAGCTCCGCCACGGCAGCGGGAAGGTGGTCGTAGTCGCCGACCGAGGCGCCGCCGGAAACGAGGATGAGGTCGGCCGGATCCTTGGACGGATCCGATAGTTCCGACAGATGAGCCACCGTTCCCGCGAAGGAATCGCCCAATCGGGATCGAGTCACGGTTGCCGGACTGACGGATTGCACGAGCGCTTCCAGCATCGGGCCGTTCGAATCGTAGATTTGGCCTTCGCCGGCTTCGGCACCGGGTGAGAGGAGTTCGTCGCCCGTCACGCACACCGCCACATGAAGCGGCTCAAAAACGTCAAGGGTCGACGCGCCATTCCACGCGGCCAGGGCAATTTCGGCAGCCCCAATTCGCGAACCGACGGCGGCCAATTCCGTTCCGGCGGCAAAATCGGAGCCGGCCCATCGAATGGCGGCATGGCGCCCAACGTCCTCGGTTAGAACCACCCCGTCGGCTTCCCGCGAAACGTCCTCTTGCATCGCCACGCAAAAGTCGCCGGCGGGAACCGGAGCCCCCGTGAAGATGCGGACCGCTTGTTCGGCCCGAGGGGTTGGATAGGGCGGGGTCGAGCCGGCGCGAATCTCGCCGATCACCTCAAACGTGGCCCCGGCCGACGCCGAAGCGGCACCCAGCAAATACCCATCCACCGCCGAATTGTCAAAGGCGGGATTGGGACGCCGCGCGACGATCGGCTTCGCGGCCACAAAGCCGTAGGATCGGTCGATTGTGTGGAATCCAGGATCGGCCAACGGTTTCTACCGTTCGCGGACGATCTTCACCGCATCTTCGTAAGAAATCAGGCTCATGGGTCGATTTACCGGGCGAGGGTGGCTCCATTATGCGAAACTGAACGTCGCAGGATGGTCAGGGATGGCGTAACCGTCAGCATTGCGGCTTGGGCCAAAGGCTCGGCTCCGGCCCAGCTTGTGGCCACCCTCGAGGAGGCCGCTTCGAGTCGCCTGGTCTGGATCCATGTCCTGGCCCAAGACCATGCGCCGGCGGCCCAATTCCTGTCGGAAGTCTTCGGCTTTCACGAGCTAGAGATCGAGGATGCCCTCACGCCCGGCGAGCGGCCTCATTTGCACGAGAGTGAGACGCACTTGTTTTTCACGGCTCCGGCGATCCGCATCGAGGAGGCCAAGCTTTACTTCGCCGAAATCGGCTTCTTTCTTTCGAAAGGGCGTCTGGTGACGGTCGCCACCGAGCCGGTGGCGCTTATCGACCAGTGGTTCGGCCGATGCGCGAAGCCCACCTTCGGCGCCCCTGGCGATGCGTCGCGGCTGGTCCACCACCTACTCGATGCGATCGTCGATGCGTACTACCCGGCGATGGACGCGTTGGAGGACCAGGCGGAAGCGCTGGAAGACTTGGTATTCAAGGGTCAGCCGGTGGGGGTGAAGGACTTGCTTCGCCTCAAGCGGAGACTGCTTGAGACGCGGCGTCGGCTGACCCCGTTTCGCGACATCCTCAATGGATTGCTGCGACATGACACGCCCTTTATCGCGCGCGGCGATCGTATTTACTTCCAGGATGTGTATGACCACGTGCTGCGCGTCCTCGAACATATCGACTTAAACCGGGACCTCTTGGCTTCGGTGCTCGATGCGAACTTGAACACGGTGAGCAACCGCTTGAACCAGATCATGCGCGTCCTGACGGTGGCCTCCGTTGTGCTCATGTCGATGGCGCTGGTCGCGGGGATTTACGGGATGAACTTCAAGTTCATGCCGGAATTGGGCTGGCGGTCGGGCTATCCGCTGGCGCTTGGCGCGATGCTGGCGATCGGGCTGCTCGAGCTCTGGGTCTTTCGCAAAATGAAGTGGCTTTGAAGGCTCAGGCGCGGATCGGTGCGGCGTGGCCGGCGGTGCCATTGGTTCGAACTCCGGTGTCCTTCTCGAGCGCCAATCGAAGCACCTGTTCCGCGTTTTCCACGAACCTGACCTCGAGTTCGTTTCGAATCCCTTCGGGAACCTCTTCGAAGTAGTCCTTCTTGTTTTCCTCAGGAAGAAGGAGCGTTGCCACGCCGGCGCGATGGGCGGCCAAGACCTTCTCTTTGATGCCCCCGACGGGCAAGACTTGCCCGGTGAGGGTGATTTCACCGGTCATCGCCAACCGTTTGCGGACCGTTTTGCCGGTCAAGAGCGAGACCAATGCGGTGAGCATGGTCACCCCGGCACTCGGCCCATCTTTGGGCACCGCCCCGGCCGGGACATGAACGTGGATCTCACTGGAATCGAAGAACTTGGGGTCGATTTTGAACCGGGCGTAATGGCTGCGGATATAGCTGAGGGCGGCGGTGACCGACTCCTTCATCACGTCGCCCAATTGTCCGGTCACGATCATCCCTTTGTTACCGGGCATCTTCGCGGTTTCGATGAAAAGGATGTCGCCGCCATACGGGGTCCACGAAAGCCCCACCGCCATGCCGGGAAGAAGCTGTCGGTCCAGCACTTCGTCGTGCAGGTAGCGCGGCGCCCCGAGGCAAGTCTCGATGTAGCGTTTGCCGACCCGGAGCTTGCCGGTTCGGCCTTCGGCAAAGGCGCGCGTCGCTTTGCGCACGACGCTCGCGATCTCCCTTTCTAGGTTGCGGACGCCGGCTTCGCGGGTGTAGAAGCGGATAAGGCGATGGACCGCGTCGCGCTCAAAGACGATTTGGCTTGGGCGCAGGCCGTGCTCCTCGACTTGCTTGGGAATGAGGTGCCGAAAGGCGATTTCGACCTTTTCCTCTTCGGTGTAGCCGCCGAGCTCGATAACCTCCATGCGGTCGCGCAGGGGCGGAGGGATTGTGTCGAGCCGGTTCGCGGTGGTGACGAAAAAGACGCGGGAGAGGTCGAAGGGCGAATCGATGTAGTGGTCGCGAAAGGCGAAGTTCTGTTCGGGATCGAGCACTTCGAGCAGCGCGGAGGCGGGATCGCCGCGGAAGTCCATGCCGAGTTTGTCGATCTCGTCGAGCATGAAGACCGGATTGTTGGTTTCGGCTCTTCGGATGCCCTGGATGATCTGGCCGGGCAACGCGCCGATATAGGTGCGGCGATGGCCTCGGATTTCCGCCTCGTCCCGCATGCCGCCCAAGGAGATGCGGATGAACTTGCGGTTCATCGCGTGGGCGATGGAGCGGCCGAGCGAGGTCTTGCCGACCCCGGGGGGGCCGACGAAACAGAGGATCGGCTGGCGGACTTTGCCGTCGGTCTTGACCTTGCGCACCGCTAGGAATTCGACGATACGGTCTTTGATTTTGTCAAGACCATAATGGTCATCATCGAGGATGGCTTTGACGGCCGGCAGTTCGATGTTGTCTTCGCTGGTCGTATTCCAGGGAAGCGTAATCATCCAATCGATATAGGTGCGGGCAACTGTGTATTCGGGGGCCCCAGGCGACATCCGGCGAAGGCGATCATATTCGCGGGTGACTTCTTTGAGCGCTTCAGCCGGGAGGTCGGCTTCATCGATCTTCTTTTTCAGTTCGTCGAGTTCTTCGCCTCGCTCATCGGACTCGCCCAGTTCGCGCTGGATCGCCTTGAGCTGCTCGCGAAGGTAGTACTCGCGCTGGGATTTGGAAAGCTCGGTGTTCACCTCGCTCTGGACTTTCGACGTGAGCTCGAGAACGCGCACCTCTTTGCCCAGCATTTCGAGCAGGTTTCGCAACCGTTCTTGAACTTCGATCGTTTCGAGGATCTTCTGTTTGTCTTCGACGCCCAACGTCATATGCGCCGCGACCAAATCGCACATCACATTGGTTTCCGAGACGGCGGTCGTGAGGGTCCGGAGCTCATCGGGCAATTGCGGCGAAAGCCGGATGGCCTGCTCGAACAGCGCGGCGACCGAGCGGCGCAGCGCCTCGGATTCTTCGTTCTTTTCGGGATCGAGTACGGGCTCGTCGATGACCTCGATCTTGGCGCGAAGGTAGGGCGTTTCGTGGATCCGCTCGACGATGCGAAAGCGGGAGACGCCCTGCACGATCAGGCGGACCGCATCGGGCATCTTGACCAGGGTGCGAATGATGACCGCGCACCCAATCTCGTAGACATCGTCGAAGCCGGGCGATTCGATGTGCGATTTGCGCTGGGTGATCGCGCCGATGATGCGGTTATTGCCGACAATGCTCTCGTCGATGAGCTGGACGCTGGATTCCCGGGCGACGCTTAAGGGGGCGATCAGCATCGGATAAATGACCGAATCCCGAAGCGGCATGATGTTGATCTCGGAGGGGATCTCCGGCTTGAAATCCTCTTCGGGCGCCTCATCCAGGCGCGGCTCGACCGGCTCCGCTTCGGGAGGCGTTTCTTCTTCGACCGGGAGCTTCAATTCATCCATCAGACTTTGCGGATCGACACTTTGGTATGGCGGAAGACGGCCTTGGCCTTGGGCACCAGCACATGCAGAATGCCGTTTCGATATTGAGCTTGCACGAGCCCGGGTTCGATGGGGAAATCGGGAAGGTTGATTTCGCGCTCGAATTCGCCGTAATAGATCTCAAGTTGGTGCGTGCTCGTCCGGGGCCCCTGGGCCTCGTCTTCCTCTCTACGTACGCCGCGGATCAGCATGCTGTGCCGGTCAGGCAGATAGACGAGCT
>CAYONY010000072.1:0-9487 GCA_964405415.1 uncultured Fimbriimonadaceae bacterium
ATCCCAGGCATACATCATCGCATCCGGTGATGAAAGCTCGGCACGCATATTGGACAACGGCCTTAACAGCCCGGAAGAAGTTCTACCTCCTCAGCCTTGGCCCAAGGTCATCAAAAGAGCGCCTGAGATTCGAACGGTTACGGTTGCGCAAGGCGGCATTGCCGAGTTCGAACTAAATAAGGAAGCCTATATCGGCGTCTCTCTTCCGGCAGGGAGCTTGGATGGCGCCGCATGGGCCGATGCGCATGGGGGGACCATGACGCCAGATAGCCGAAATGTAACGGTTCTGGTCGGGGGCGCTAACGTTTCTCAAAAGAAAGCGACCGCGAACACACAGTCAGTCGCGATCACTTCATTCTCCAACCCCCACCATAATGCGCACCCGCAAAACCCTGATGCATATCTCAATTATGTCCTAACGGAAACAGAAGCCACGCCGATCGAATACGCGTCTCCCGCTCTTAATTCCCAGACCTGCAAGATCTCTCTACCCGTCCTTTTTATCCCGGCGGGCGGAAGTATTCTCGACAATCCTTACTTAGTCTTTACTCTTTGGTTCGTAGGATTCGCCGATTCATGGCAGACTCCAACGGAGCATTTCGCTTGGAGCGAGGGGCCCACGGGAGACCTGCCTGACGCGCAAGGAAGCTGGAATTTTCCATCCAAGAGTGTGCAATATCGCAAGCACCTGCTCATCTCCTCAGGAGATTACTACGGCAACAAGTGGCTGACCTTCGACAAGACGTCGTCTGACAACCTGACCGTCAGCCTGGACTACACTTGGTCGGATGGCGTGATGGCTCGTGCTGAGCGAAGCATTGTATTTATGGATCCCCGCTATGATGTCTCGTTTAGTTCGGAAATTGAGGACCATCCAATTGATCGTGACGTGCTCCTCGAGTTTGAGGGCCATGGGACGAGGGTGCCCGCTCTTCAAGCAAGTGCGACGGGCATTTTCAAGGGCGGGTACTTTGATAAGCATGCGTTAGGCATGATTTCGGGAATACTTGCCGCTTCCTTTGGGGCTCTTGCGCTTGGAAATCCTGCCTTTGAAGTACCCGCCGCTGTTGCAGTCGCCGTAGGCGTCTTATTCGAATATGTCGATAATGGCGAGGTCAATGTACCCAATATAGCTCAACTGGGTGATCCGAGTTTCTCATGGTGGCATGACGGAGAAGGATCGCCTATGGAAACCAATCCAATTGGCTGGAATCCGCAACAGTGGGATTGGGAGGTTCCGCTTCGGCCCATCGTCACGAAGCAGGCCGTTGCCTACGACAAGTACGGTCCCAATGGCTATGAGGGCCGATTCGTCGAGCACAAATCTAAGGAGACGGACAACGTAAACTCACGACGATGCCGGCGCTTTTACAAGAAAAGTGGATCGGTCGGAGGGGGCACCGGTGGCGGCTCCGGAGGAGGACAGCCGGGCTAATGGAACATCGAACTCTATGCCTTGGTGTGGCGACGACCACACTTCTGATGGGATGGCAGACTTCCGACGCACCGGAGCGTTTCATTCCTGGGAAGGACTACAAGATTCCCCATACCCAATTCCGAACCAACCCGCACCCCAAGTGGGCAACGGTGAAGTGGGTCCCAAGCGAGGACGCGCCATTCATTCCAATTCGGAACGAATGCGATGATGCGATTGGGGCGGGCGACAAATTCGATGCGACGGGCAATTGGCCTGCAAAGGTAAGCAAAGCTTACGCGGAGTGGGAGGCCGACTGCCAGAACCCGGTCAAGCTATTTCGGGCCAGTGCCTACATTGCAACGGCGCGTTATCTGGATCCCAAGTTTGAGTCCAACGCAAAGTACTACTACTGGGTGGGATATGTGGATAGGGGCTGGGACATCCTGCAAAAGCCCCCACAATCCTATGAATTCGTGAGACGCGGTTATCTTTACTGCGTCGGCGATCGCGGCTTTCATGCCTTTGGGACCCTGCCCTTCCGCTTGCTGGACAAGGAACCCAAGGATCGATCGGTCGTGGTTGCCATGGTCTATGACTACGCCATCAGGAAGCCGAACGCAGAGTTCGAGCGCCGGTTGTTCGGTGCGCTGGAAACGGTAAGTAAGACGAAGCAATGGCGACCTTGGGATGACTATCACTGGGCATATGCATTGCGAATGTACGGTCGGAAACACCAGGAGGCGGAGCCCTATGGTCGAGCGATCGCCAAGGCCAACTCGGCTATTTCCAAAACCCCTAAAGGGTGGAATCCGAAGTGGATTCGAGACTGGATTAAGGAAACAGAAGAGGAGCGACAGCTTCCCAGATTTGGCCGATCTCCCGGTTTCAAGAATCTTGATGACATAGACCCTCCGTAGATCGGAGTTGCACGATCGGCATCGGGCTGAAGCTTGCGAACTCTAACCCGAAATGCAAATCGTTCAAATGGAGCGCCGAACGCGGTTGCGCGGTCACGTAGAGTTGAAGACATTCTCCCTATTGGAAGGGGTAGGTTCACTTCTTTTCGTTGTTTTGCGCAGCGGCCTGCTGCGCAGGGTGGGGGATGAGGTTGAAGCTTTCGCCCGTCAAGACCCGCGGTTCCAGTTCGGTCTACGATGGAGCCGCATCGTCATTTTGGAGTCGACTTCTTGGCGGCCGGCTTTACGGCCGGCTTCTTCGTGGAGGCGGCTTTAGCGACTTTTGGCTCCGCCTTGGCCGCTCGCGGCGCTTTCGCCGGGGCCTCGGCGGCGACTGGAGCCTCGCCTTCCCATCGTTTGGCGAGGATGTCGGCCAGCCGCATCAGAAACTTCTCGTCCGAAACGTCGAACGTGTTCTCGCGATGGCCGTCCACGTCAATCTGGCCCAGAATCCGTCGATTGAGGTCTTTGATCAGCACGACGATTTCGGACTTCGTGGTGGCCGAACATGCCAGGTAATTTTGCAGCCGGTTCACGTTGCCGATCACTTGGTTCCGATCCTCGGCAACCGCGGTCCCGCAAACCCCCTGTCCGATTCGAATCCGCGTATGGTTCGTGGGGGCGCCGACATATTCGTCGAGCACGAGCATGTTCTGTTCGAGCCGGTAGATGCCGCACCAATCGTAGCCGACCAGATCGTGCAGACGCTGCATCGCGAACTTGCGAAGCGGCGCGCCCGAAAGCGGTGAGGTCAACACTTTGTCGAGGACCCGTTGGGCGATCTGCGGCTGCATCATCTCTAGGAGATTACTCGGTGGATCCAGGTCGAATGTGTAGCCTGGGTACAACCGAACCGTGAACCCTCTGATCCAACTGACGCGCGAACCGATCGATCCCGAACCGATCCGCAAAACGCTGGAATCGCCCGAACGGGGAGGTGTCGTGGTGTTTTGTGGGGAGGTTCGGTCGACGACTGGCGGGCAAACCACCCACAAGTTGGAATATGAAGCTTACGAAGAGATGGCCCTAGTCCAGATGCGCCGGATCGCCGATGCGTGCGCCGCAAAGTATGACGCGGCGGTGGCCTGTGTCCATCGCCTCGGCGAGCTCGGACCGGGGGAAATCGCGGTCGTGACGGCGGCGGCTTGCGGCCATCGCGACGCCGCCTTCGCATGCTGCCGCGAACTCATCGACCGGATCAAAGAGGACGTGCCGATTTGGAAAAAAGAATTTGGTCCGGATGGAGAGGAGTGGGTGAGCGAAACGGCCTAAAGGCCGTGGACCGGGGCGCGGGCGGAAGCCCGCGCTCCTCCTCAGCGACCATAATTATCGGTCCATGTCCCATACTCTGGTCGATGTCACGATCCTCGGCGGCGGGCCGGTCGGCCTCTTCGCCGCCTTCTACGCCGGCATGCGTGGCATGTCGGTGCGGATCGTCGAAAGCCTTTCCGAGCTCGGCGGCCAGCTCACCGCGCTCTATCCGGAAAAGTACGTTTACGATATGCCCGGATTTCCGAAAGTGCTCGCCAAAGACCTGGCCCGGGAAATGGGACTTCAAGGCGTCCAATTCGGGGCCGAGATCGTGCTCGAACAGACCGCGACGGAACTCATCGAAACCCCCGACGGCTACCTTCTGAAAACCACGAAGGGCTTGGAGTTGCCCACCCGGACGCTTGTGATCTCGGCGGGCGCGGGGGCGTTCTCGCCGACGCGGATTGGGGTGGAGCGCGAGGACGAGTTTGAGGGCCGGGGGCTTTACTACGGCGTCCGCGAGAAGGCGGTTTTTGCCGGCAAGCGGATCGCAATTGTCGGCGGCGGCGACAGCGCGTTCGATTGGATTTTGAACCTGCACGACGTGGCGAGGGCGATCACGCTCATCCACCGGCGGGACCAGTTTCGAGCCCATGAGGATTCGGTCGAAAAGGCGATGTCCCTGCCTTTGCGAAAGCGGCTGTTCTGCGTGGTCAAGGAGCTTCACGGCAAAGATCGGCTCGAAGGGGTGGTGATCGAGAACACGCAGACTCAGGAGTTGGAGCGGCTGGAGCTGGATGCGGTGATCGTGAATATCGGGTTCAAATCGAGCCTGGGGCCGATCAAAGAGTGGGGCCTGGAGATCGAAAAGAACCAGATCGTGGTGGACCGGCTGTACGAAACGAACCGGCGTGGCGTGTTCGCGGTGGGGGACGTCTGCACGTTCGAAGGCAAGCTGAAGCTGATCGCGACGGGAGTCGGAGAAGCCGCGACGGCGGTCTGCGTGGCCAAGACCCGCCTCGATCCGGCGGCGAAGCTGTTCCCCGGGCACAGTTCCGACATGGAGCTTCCGAACAGTTCGAATCTGCCAAAATAGAACCCAATGCCTCTCCCCATTCGGCCGAACGTGCGTCGCATGACGCCGTACTCGCCCGGTAAGCCCATCTCCGAAGTCCAGCGCGAGCTCGGGCTCACGGACGTGGTCAAGCTCGCCAGCAACGAAAACCCGCTCGGGCCTTCCCCAAAAGCCCTCCAAGCGGTTCAAAAGGCGGCCGAAAAACTGAACCTCTACCCGGACGTGGCCGCGTTCGACCTTCGCCAGGCCCTATCGGCCAAATACGAGGTTCCCTTTGACCAGGTCGTGGCCGGCAACGGGTCGGACGAACTGATCCGGATGCTCGGTTGGGTGCTCATCGACTCGCCCGAAGATGAAGTCCTCACCGGCGACCCCACCTTCATCTGCTACGACGAGGTCGCCAACATCTCGCCCTGCCGGTTGGTGAAGGTGCCGCTCGACGCGAATTACGTTCACGACCTGCCCGCGATGGCTCGGGCCGCCAACGAGCGGACCCGGCTGATCTTTCTTGCCAACCCGCACAACCCAACCGGCACCATCGTCCGCCGGCCGGAGTTGGAGCGGTTTCTCGACGACGTACCGAAAACTGCACTGGTGGTGCTCGACGAGGCCTACTACGAATTTGCCAAAGACGAGCCGGGGTATCCCGACGGGCTGGAGTTCGTGAAATCGCGTCCCAACGTGGCGTTGCTCCGAACGCTTTCGAAGGCGCATGGCCTGGCCGGTCTCCGCATCGGCTTTGGGTTCGTGCCGCCGGAAGTCGGAGATGCGATCCAGCGAGCGCGCCAGCCGTTCAACGTGAACGCCCTGGCCCAAGCGGCCGGGGTCGCGGCGCTGGAGGACGAAGACCACGTGCGACGAACCGTCGAGAACAACCAGAAAGGCGCCGCGGTGATTTCGGAGGCGCTCAAAAGTGCGGGCGCGAAACCGGCCGAGACCTTCGCCAATTTCGTGTTTGCCGACCTCGGCCGACCCGCCGAGCCGCTCGTCCGAGCGCTTTTGGAGCAAGGCGTGATCGTACGGTCGGGAACGCCGTTCGGATGTCCGAATTGCCTGCGGGTGACGATTGGAACGCCGGAGCAGAACGAGCGGTTTGGGCGGGCTCTAGAGGCAGCGGGAGCGAAAGTTTGAGAGAGTTGAAAGTGGAAAAGTTGAAAGTGGAAGCAAAGGGAGCTCTGGTCGGGAACGCCCACCCCCTCCCCCCTCCCCCTCTCTCTCCTTCGTCGAAACAAGGGGAGGGGAAATACTCATGATCGTCGTCATGCGCTCGGGCTATTCGCCCGCCCAATTCGAGGAGATCAAGGGCCGGCTGCTTGAGCTCGGCTACCAGGTCAACCCCATCATCGGGGTCGAGAAAACGATCTTGGCCGCGGTCGGCGGGGCCGAACATCAGAAAATCGACGCGATCGACCAGCTTCGCGCCTACGACTTCGTCGAAGACGTGATCTTCATCACGAAGCCCTACAAGGTCGTCGCCAAGGAGTACCGCAAGGGCCGCAGCGTCATCGATGTGAGCGGGGTCAAGGTCGGCGGCGGGGAAGTTGTGATGATGGCCGGGCCCTGCACCGTCGAATCGGAGGAGCAGCTTGAAACCACCGCCCGCGCCGTGGCCGCCGCCGGCGCGACCATCCTCCGCGGCGGCGCCTACAAGCCGTCCACCTCGCCCTACAGCTTCCAGGGAATGGGCGTCGAGGGGCTGCGCCTTCTTCGCACCGCCGCCAATCGGAATCGCTTGAAAGTCGTGACCGAAGTGATGGATGTCCGCAAGGTCGAGCTGGTGAGCGAGTACGCGGACCTGCTCCAAGTCGGAACCCGGAACATGCAGAACTACGACCTTCTCAAAGAGGTCGGCATGGCCAAACGGCCGGTGCTTCTCAAGCGCGGAATGAGCGCCAAGATCGAGGAGTGGCTGCTCGCCGCCGAATACATCGCCAGCGCCGGTAATGAGAACATCATCCTTTGCGAACGGGGCATCCGCACCTTCGAAACCGCCATGCGAAATACCCTCGACATCGCCGCGGTTCCCACCGTCCAAGCGGCCTCGCACCTGCCGATCATCGTCGATCCCTCTCAAGGTACGGGCCGCCGCGACATCGTTCCCGCGATGTGCCGAGCCGCGATTGCGGCGGGCGCCGATGGGCTCATCGTCGAGGTGCATCCGAACCCGGACCACGCGATCAAAGACGGAGCCCAGAGCATGACGATCGATGCCTTCGAAGAGATGATGCCCGCCCTGCGCAAGGTCTCGGAAGCGGTGGGCCGGTCAATGGGGGCGGTCGCGGTCTAGGGGAGAGAACGGGACGTAGGGGTCAGATGCGACAGATGATTTCCACATGTACCATTTTTCTCATGGGCGGCTCCTGATCCACGCTTTCGCCCCCTCCTTATCTCCCGCCGCCAACTCGCCCTCGAGCACCTTTTCCAGAAGCATTCCCTTGATCCGGCCGACCTCCGGACCTTCCGACAGCCCAGTTAAGGCCATGATTTCGTCCCCGCTTAACGGGCTCTCCAGGGAAGCGGCGGGGGTCGCCGCCCGGACCGTCTCGACTCGCCGACGGATCGCGTCGACGTCCTTCGCCTTGACGCCGGGCTTGAGCGCGCCCGAATCGGCCTCAACCAGCGTGAGCAAACGGTCCAACTCGCCGCCGAGGTCGCGGATCAGGCGCCGGGCCGCCGCATCGGTGAGTTCGCCGGACGTTTGCAGCCGCATGTGGTTCCGCACCAAAAGCACGACCGGCTCGATCTCCGCTTGACCGAACCGAAGCCGTTCGAGAAACGATTGGGCCATTTCGGCGCCCACGCGTTCGTGCTGAAAAAACCGAGTGTGGCCCTTGGCGTCGATCGACCGCGTTGCGGGCTTCCCGACATCGTGCAACAGGGTGGCGAGGGTCAGCGTCAGGTCCTCGCATCCCGCCAATCGAACGGCCAGCCGCGTGTGGTCCCAAACATCAAGGTGGTGGAAACCGCCTTGTTCGACCCCCTTCATCGCCTCGAATTCGGGCGCGAAGACGGCCAAAAGGCCGGTAGTTCGCAGGTCCTCAAGAGCGTCCGGGGCCGAAGGGTGACGCAGGACTTTGGCCAACTCGTCGCGGATGCGCTCTGCGCTGACGATTTCCAGGCGTTGGCGTTCGTTGAAGATGGATGCGTACAGCCCATCGGCGGGCCGAAACCCGAGCCCATGCACGAACCGAATGGCCCGGAGCATCCGCAAGGGGTCGTCGCGGAAGGTCGCCGCGGGATCGCGCGGCGTCCGCAGAATCCGGGCATCCAGGTCCCGCAATCCCTGGCCCAAGGGGTCGCCGAGTTCGCCCGTGTGCAGATTGCGCATCAAGGCGTTGACCGTGAAATCTCGCCTTTGGGCATCGTCGTGGAGGGTCGCCGGTGCGACGTTCGGCTTCCGCGATTCCGGCGCGTAGCTCTCCTTCCGAGCGGTCGCGAGCTCGATGTCGACGCCTTCGACCTGGACGAGCGCGGTGCCGAAGCGGGGGTAGGTGATGGGGGCCGCGCGAGCCGCGCCGCGATCGAACAGAAGCTGGGCGAGCTGTCCGGCGTCACGTTCGGTGACGAGATCGAAGTCGTTCGGCTCCGGCCGGCCCAGAAGTTCATCCCGAACGGCCCCCCCCACCAGCCAGACTTCTCCTTCGAATGGAGTTCCCTGGGTGGCTTGGCGGATGGCGTCAAGGGCGGAATGCATGGCGGAAAGGTTTGAAGGTTTTGGGCGGAAAAGGTTAAAGGGATCCGAGTATTGGGGCTTGGGGCACGTTCAGCACCTAATACTTCAATACCCAATACTTACCTTCCGACGCGACTGAGCCATTCTCCCTTGACTTGCGATGAGTAATCTCTGCGTGTGACCCCCCGCATCTCCATTTTGCTCTGCACGAAGGATCGATGCGAGGACCTATTGCCGACTTTGGAGAGCCTGTCGGCCGAGATCGCAGACCGGACCGATATCGAAGTGCTCGGCATCGACAACGGCTCCTCGGACGCCACCCTTGAATCGTTGAACCAATTGGCAAGCCGCTGGCCGTGGCTCAAGCCCCGCGCTAAACCCATCCGAGGCAAATGCCGCGCGCTCAATGAAGCGCTCCAAGAGGTTCAAGGCGAGGTCGTGGCTTTCGTGGACGACGACCTACGCTTCGAGCCGGGCTGGCTCGACCAGATGACCGCCGGCATTCTCGAAGGGGTCTGCGATGCGGCGGTGGGCTGCATCACCGTACCCCCGGACCGCGACCACCCTTGGATGAGCGACGTCCACCGCTCGCTGATGGCGGCCACCACTCACTATCCGAAAACGGGAGTTGGGCAGCTGGTGGGAGCCAGCATGGCGCTCCACCGGCGGGTGTTTCACATGGTTCCCGGGTTCGACCCGGAGCTAGGGCCGGGAGAACTCGGATACTACGAGGACACGCTCTTTTCGCACCAAGTCCAACAGGCCGGATTCCGCACCGTCTTTGCCGCCGACGCGGTCGTGATGCACCACTTTCGCAAAGACCGGTTGGAGCGCGGGTCCTTTCTCCGCCGAGCCTTTGGGCAAGGGTTCTGCGAAGCCTACGGCAGCTACCACTGGTACCACGACCATTACGATCTCGACTGGGTCCGGTCGGAATTGGCGCGCCTGCGGCCGGTAGGCGAAGAGCTCTTGGCGTCCGGCGATTCGTCCTCGCCGCCCACCGACGGGGAGCTGATCTTTCTCAATGCTTACGGCCGATGGACGTTCTATCTGGAGCAGACGCAGCGGCCGCCGAACTATCGTCCGCGCGGTTTGGGCAGAATCACGCCCGATCC
>CAYONY010000072.1:9587-13861 GCA_964405415.1 uncultured Fimbriimonadaceae bacterium
GGCTGGAGCCGGCGCGACGTCCTTCGGGCCGGGCTGGCGTTGGGTGCCTATCCGTGGCTGTCCAAGAGGGGCTGGGCGTCGCCCCAACGCGGGGGCTCGTTCGCCTACTTCAGCGATACCCACGTCAGCCTCAAACGCAACGTCGCGGAGTGTCGCGCGATGCTGGAAGAGCTGGGCAAAGGCTTCACCCCTGCGTTCGCGATCAACGGCGGGGACGTGGTGGATTACGGCTGGAAGGGCGAGTACGACAGCTATGACAAAGTGCTCGAAGGGCTGCCTTGGCGGACCTACCACATCCCCGGCAACCACGACGTCCGCTGGTCGCCTTTGGGCTTGAAGATCTTCGAGAAGCGGGTCGGGAAGCCGTTCCGATCGTTCGACGCCCTTGGCTGTCGGTTCGTCGTTCTCGATAGCACGATCCCGCTCTCCCATTACGGCCATTACGAAAGCGAGCAGCTGCGTTGGCTGGAGGCGGACCTCAAGAACGTCGGCCGGGATCAGCCGGTGATCGTGGCGACCCATCATTGGGTCGGGCGGGATTCGGTGATGATCGACAACGAGACGGCGCTGATGCGGGTGCTGGAGCCCTACAACGTCAAGCTGATCCTGACCGGGCACGGACACAACGATCTGCTCTGGAAGTGGGACGGGGCGCTGTGCACGATGAACAAGGGGCTGTATCAGGGCTCGTATCAGCGGGTAGATGTGGACTGGGAGAAGGGGGTGCTGCGCTTGTCCAGGAGGTCGGCGGAACGGCCGGCGATGACATTGCTCGATGAGGTCCAGCTCAAGCAGGATAGAGGCAAAGTGCCGGCCGTCCAAGTCGTTGATCTGCCAGGCCGAGGCGTGAATTGGGCCCTATCGACCGATGAGTTTCGTGAGGTGCGCCACAACGGCGGCAAGTGGGTGCCGTATGCCGAAGGAAGGACGGCGGCCGCTGCCCTGATGCCAGGAAGACATGAAGCAGTTGTACGGGGCGGCGAAGCGAGCCGAATGCGAGGGCTCTCATTTGACAAGCCGGACTCTAACGGAAAAGTCCGCCTGGCTTGGCAAGCCGACCTCCCCGGCGGGGTCATGTCCCACCTCCTCCTCGCCGAAGACCGGCTCTTTGTCTCTTGCATGGACGGCTCAGTTCTCGCCTTCGACCCCGACACCGGCAAGGAGTTTTGGCGAAAAAAGACGGGAGGCTTTTGCCACTCCACCCCGGTCGTGAAGGACGGACTGTTGGTCGTCGGCAGCGCCGACGGCAAGGTCCACGCCTTTGATGTGAACACCGGCGGCCCGAAGTGGACGCGCGAAACCGGCGGGCCGGTTTATGCCTCCGCCGCGTTTGGGGGCGGCCTCGCAATCATCGGCTCCGGCGACGGGAAGATTTACGGCCTTCGAGTTGAGAATGGGGAGGTGGCCTGGACCTATGCCTTGCCGCTCAGCGATACGGCGTTCACCCAAAGCGTGCCCCAATGCGACGGGGAACGGTTCTATTTCGGAGGCTGGGACAAATACACCTATGCCCTCGATGTGAAGACCGGCCACCTGGTTTGGCGGAAGATCTGCACCGCCAGCACGTTTGCTTTCTCCCCGGCGATCGGGGGTCCGGCGATGGACGATCGCGCCATCTACATCCCCGCCAACGGGAACGAGCTTTACGCCTTTCGCAAAACCGACGGCGAGCTGCTTTGGAAGGCGACGAGTTTGGGCGACAAGTTCGGCTATTCGGCCCCATGCCTGGCGAATGGCCGTATTTACATCGGGTGCTTGGGCGATAAGGCGGAGGCGCGGTGCGTGAACGCGACGGACGGCAAAGAGGTTTGGTGCGCGAAGGTGGCGGGGGTGATCTACGATTCCTCGCCCGCCTATTCGGAGGGGATTGTCGCGGTGGGTTCGGTGAACGGGGTTTTGAATGTCATCGATGCGAAGAGCGGGTCGATCCACGCCCAGTACCGGGTGGGAACGGGGCATTTCCTTTCGTCGCCGGCGATGCGGGGGAACCGGGTGTTTGCGGCGACCTTCGCCGACCGGATCGTGGCGTTGGACATTGGGACGTGATGGGACAGATGGGACGGATCAGACCGATCCGCGTGATTTGCCGGTCATCTTGAAGAGCCCTTTCCGATCACATGGGATTCACCCGATTTCCAAGGGATGCGATGGGGCTCCGTTTCGTCCTAAGATTGAAACATGATCGAAGTCACTTGGAAAGGCAAGATGGCGTTTTGGGCCGGGATGCCCGATGGCACCGGTTTCCTGATGGACACCAACGCCGAGGCGGGCGGCGAGGGTAAGGGGCCCTCACCCGTCGAAGCGATGCTTTCCTCGGTGGCCGGATGTTCGGCGATGGACGTGATTGCCATTCTCCAGAAGATGCGTCAGAAAGTGGATGCCTATCGGATCGAAATCGCGCACACCCGAACACCGAAAGGCGAATGGCCCCGGCCAATCACCTCGATCACGATGCGCCACATCGTGGAAGGGGAAGATATCGATCCCGAAGCGGTTGCGAAGGCGGTCGCGCTGAGCGATGAAAAATACTGTTCGGTGATGGCGACGCTGCGGTTCGGCCCGGAACTGAAATCAGAGATCGAGATACGGGAAAAGGCGAAAGGTTGAGTCTGAGCGTGAGCAATGGATAACCGATAGACCTTTCAATTCCTTATCCCTTATCCCTTATCCCTTCTCCTCACTCCTCACTCCTCACATCCTCACATCCTCACATCCTCACATCCTCACATCCTCACTCCTCACGCCTCTTCCCGAGCGAAGGGGCCTACTCCCCCATCGTCTCCAAATACGCCGCGTACCCTTCGCAAAATCGAAACCCGCAGTTCCGGCAGCGTTTCTTTTTGATTCCGGTCGTCGGAAACAGCTCGAACAACCGGTCCACATTGCCCCGCGCCGCTTCCCGCCGGCGCTTCAACTCCTCATAACGCTCGTGCCAGCTTCGCCGCATCTGCACCAATAGCGATTCCTCTACTTTCGATTCGAGGAACTGGTCCTTTCCAACCGTCAGCCAAACCGCCCGAAGCCTGATCTCTTTCGCCGGCGTCCCCCATTCCGACATCGCATAGGCCGCATACGTGTGGAGTTGCTCCTTCACGTCGCGTTCGGCCGGGCCGCTCAAACGTCCCGTTTTCCAATCGTAAAGGATCGTTTCATCTGGTTTGCGAATCGCAAAGTCGAAATTCGCATAGACCGGAATGCCGTGATCCTCAAACCACGGCGCTGAACCCTTCGGCGGCAGCTCCCAATACGCCGCATCGAGCGACGTGATTTCCTCGTAAAGCCTGGATTCGAAAAAGTTCAAGAGGGCCGTTTCCACTGTCTTGCGAAACTCCGCTTTGGCCGTCCCGTCGAAGCCCTCGCGGAAGAAATGGCGGAAAAGCGGCTGCCGGTGCATCTTCGGCGGCTTTTCGCCGGCTTCAAACGCGCGTAGAAACGCCTCGGATTCCTCAATATATTGCCGCGCAATCTCTCGAGCACGCCCAATTGGGTCGGCAAACGTCAAGTGGCCTTCCTTTCGCGCCCGAAAAGCCTCATCGATCACGTCGTGGACGACCTGGCCGGCAAACGCCTCGTTGCCCATCAGCTTCGAATGGAATTGGCAGTTTCGCTTGAGATCCTCTGGAAACTCGAAGTAGTCGAAATCGCTCCACATGTAATGCAGCGCGAACTTGCGCTCGCAATCGTTGAACTCGCCAATACTCGATTTCGAGAGGTTGGGCCGCGGCGGATGCAGGCCCTTGCGTGAGGAATGCGTCGATGTTCCGATGCGCCGAGAATACACCCCTGCCAAGCGCTAGGCCGGTTCGGAAGACGACTGCGCGGCGCCGATCGGCAGCCGCACCGTGAACGTGGTTCCCAAATGGAGGGCGCTTTCAACCTCGACCCGCCCCCCGTGGGCCTCGACGATGTGTTTCACGATGCTCAATCCCAAACCCGTCCCCCCCGTCGCCCGCGACCGCCCCTTGTCGACCCGGTAAAACCGCTCGAAGATCCTTGGCAGGTCTTCCGACGGGATTCCGGCTCCGCTATCCCCCACCACCAGCACCGCCTCCCGACCCTCGCGGCCCAGGTCGATTCGAACCGATCCCTCCGAGGTGTAGTTGATCGCATTGTCGATCAGGTTGATCGCCACTTGGTGCATCTGGGCCGAATTTGCTTCCAAAACAAGCACGCTTGGCAGTTGGGCTTCCACCGTCAGTCCTTTGTCTTCCGCCTTCTTCCTTAGCAAGCTCTCGGCGGTTCGCACAACGGCCGCCAGATCGCACGCCTGCTTG
>CAYONY010000073.1:0-9936 GCA_964405415.1 uncultured Fimbriimonadaceae bacterium
ATCTCCCTCCCCAACCCCTCCCTCATTTTCGCTTCGCAAAAACAAGGGAGGGGCTATTTGGGCTGCGTCACTGCGACATCGCGCAGCCATGCGGCGAGCCTGGGATCCAATCCGGGCGGGACGTAAGTCGACTTCGAGATGCCGGCGATCCGGTCGGCGATGACGCACGCGGCGAGGAAGCTGCCGGGCAGGGCGGCATGGTTGCCGTCGGGCTGCCAAAGCTCAAGGCTGGGCCGCTTGGCGAGCACCCGGTCCCAGGTTTGCGGGATAGGGAGGATTTCCGAGCCATTTGCGGCTTGCCAGGTTTTGCCGTAAATGTCCAAGATGAATCCGGTTTCCTTCCATCCCCGGCGGGGCCATTCGGCAAAGAGCAGCACGCGCATGCCGGCCGCCAATCCGGCTTTGGCGAGCGCGATCGGCCCGGCTTGCGAATAGGTGAACTTGTGCGAGCTGCTCATCGGCGCGCCCTGAAGCACCAGATAATCGTAGCTTCCGTCGGCGATTTCGGATTTGGCCTGGGAACTCCCGCCCAGCGAGGCAAGATCACCCACCAGGTAGCGCGTGGTGACCGTCAGGCGTCGGCCGTTGGCCTCGATCAGGCCCTTGACCATGCCGGGCACATCGTTCGATCCCGTGTGGCTGTTGCCTAGGAAAAGGATGCCGAGGGGCTTGGGGGTTGCGCTCCCGCCCGCCGATAGTAACGCAATCAGAGTTAGGGCAAGCACGGATGTATTATGCGCCGAATCGTCAAAAGGTGAGAGGTTTGGCCGAGGACGGACGGCGCGCCCGTTCTTCCAGCCGTTTGGCAAAGGCGCGGAAAACCGCCCAATAGGCGCTTTCCGGATCGAGCCCGGCCCAAAAATGGGCGCTCTTGCCCACCAAGCACACGTAATAGCCGAACATGTAGTGGGCCACGTCCAGCCGCACGAGCCGCGACTCCACCATCACCGCGACTTCTTCGAGAAACCCCACGAGGTTACGCCGCTCCTGAACGGGGATGGCGGCCAGGGCTTCGTCGTCCGTGGCGAGCAGGTTGAGGATACGCCGAAAGGACTCATCCTCCAGGAATCGACGCCGGAGTTCGACGAAGTGCTGGGCCCGTTCCTGACGTCCGCGACGGAAGTATTCGATCGAGCCGGACAGAAGGCCGATCAAAGCGACCGCGCCCGCCACGATAATCGAAAGGTCTTTGATCGAGGTGAGGTCCATCATCCAATAGGGTACCGGGCGTAAGTCTTGAAAAAAGATCGATCTTATTCAAGGGTGGGAAACGGGGAACGGCCGCCGTTGCGTACGGATGGACATGTTGCCGCGACTTATCTTAATGACATGCCTTGGCTTGGCCGCGATGGCCTCGGCCCAGGAGCCCCCTCCGGCGAAGCAGCTCGTGTTGGGCAAGCAAATCTTCTATGCCCTCGCCAAGGACATCCGGGAAGAGCTGAAGATCACGGAAGCTCAAATGAAGAAGATCGTCGATGCCTTTCAGGGCAGCCTTCAGGTGGATGGCGAGCAGATCATGGTGATGATGGACCCGAGCCTGGACATGGACGACTGCGAGAAGCAGGCGGTGAAGGTGCTCGAGGAAGATCAACGCAAGCGGCTTCAGGAGATTTGGATTCAGGAGATCGGGGCGATCGCAATGGTGGATGACGAGATCGCCAAGAAGCTGAAGCTCGAAGACACCCAGAAGAAGTCGGTGAACAAGTTCCTGGACGAGGCGGCGAAGGAACTGATGGACCTCTTTACATCGGGCGAAATGCACGATCAGGTGAAGAAGTCGAAGGCGATTCGCGAAAAGGCCTCGGGCAAGGCGCTGGAAGTGCTCACCGAGGAGCAGAAGAAGATACTGGAGTCGATGAAAGGCAAAGCGTTTAAGCGAAAGTCCAAGGGCGACGGCGTATAGGCTCCGCGGGTGCCCATTCGGGGAAGGTATGGCCGTCGTAGGCGTCGAACAGAGGGCCATGGCTCATGGCGGCATTCGGCGCGTTTTCATCGTGGGGCTCTTGGCGTTGGCCGCCGGGGTGATGGCCCAGCCACAGGCCAAAGAACTCAAACCTGGCTCCGCCGAACGCAAAGCCTTGGCGGAGGCGCTTCGACCGCACGTGGAGAAAGATCTGGGGCCGAAGGTCGTGTTCCGATTCGATGTGATCAAGGCGCTCGGGAGCTGGGCCTATCTCGCGGCGGTCCCCAAGCGCCCAGACGGCAAGGCGATCGACTATTCGAAAACCAAGTTCGCGGCGGCATTCAAGGCGGGGCAGTTTGACGATCGGGTGGTTGCGGTACTCCAGAAGAAGAATCGGAAATGGACGATCTACCTCTACTCGATCGGCGATACCGACGATCCGGTGGCGACGTGGATGGACAAGCATCCCAAAGTGCCGTGGGGGAGTTTCGGGGGGTAAGTCCCGTTGAGTTTCAAAAGCCCACCGGATTGAACCGTTCCCTCAGTCGAACCTGCCTAAGCCAATCGCTGCCGCCAAGTGGGCGCGAATGGACGCTTCCGGTTTGTTGAGGAAGAAGCTCAAATCATGGCCGTACCCTTGGGCGTTACGGGTGTTCACGTACGCGGTCAGGATCGTCTCCGACGGCATATCCTCGAATTTCAGCCCGACCTCTTTGGCGAGACCCGCCACGTCGGGCCCCTTCATCGGGCCGCTGAAGGCGGCGCGCGCCTCCCATTCGGTCCAAGTTTCTCGATAGTTCACGCGGGGTTTGGCGGGACCCACAAAGTAGAGCGCCATCGGCCGGTAGTAGCCGGTGGGCCAGGTGTCGCTGGGCATTTTGTAGGGGTAGAAGGGCACGTCGGTGGCGAAACTGATGCGAAGGGCGGAGGTTTCGGGGGTTTCTTGGCCGAGCTCCCGTACGAACTTGAGGGCGGCGAAATAGAAATTCTGCTTGGCGTAATGGTCGAGCCAGGGCGTCATCGCGGGCCGAGAGACGTAACCGTTGGCCTTCAGCCAATCATTGAGGACTTTGCCGTCGGTGGCTTTGAGGGTGGTGGCGAGGTAATCGCCGACCCGCTTCTGCTCGATAACCTGTACGCCGCCGCCGCGGCCGCCCGTGGGGCCCCCGATGCCGCCTTGGCTTTTTGTGGGTGTTCGGGGCACGTACTTTACCAACCGGGCAAACGCTTGGGCGTCGGCGACTTCGAGGGTTGGGCGGTGGGGGGTGGGGACGATGAAGCCAAAATCCTTGGCCTGGCCCTTGAAGCTGGCTTGGCGGATGAAGTGCTGGAGGTTGATTTCCGGGTTCCAGATAATGATCGCCTTTTCGTCGACCAGGCTCACCGGATGCGGACCATAGGTCACGCAGCAGGCCAGGATGGCCGAGGAGATGGCGGCAAGGCCGGCGACGGAGAGAAGCGACTTCGATGGGCCCATGAAAGGTTGGACGCGCCGGGAGCCGCGGGGGTTATTCGAAATGCGAAGGGGACCGGAGGGGGTGAGGATGTGATGATGTGAGGATGTGAGGATGTGAGGATGTGAGGATGTGATGAAAGGATGATGGGATGAAGGGATGATGGGATGGTGGGATGAAGGGATGAAGGGACGAAGGGATGATGGGATGAAGGGATGATGGGATGAAGGGATGATGCGATGATGGGGTGGGGGTTTCGCCACGAATCGGGGTGAAACGCCTTGGGTCTTTCTGAATCCTCCGTGCCAAGTGGTGAGAGAGACATGTGGGACCGTTGAACCCAAAGGGGAATCCTCACCGAGGACACAAAGAGAATCGAACGTCTTGGACGGGATGGAATGTCGCGTTACAATGGGAGCATGATTCTGACCCTCCTCGCCAGTCTCGCGATCGGAGACGCGCTCGATGCCAAAATCGCGCCCGTCCTTCCCACCAAGGCCGAGGAAAAGTGGCTCACGATCCCTTGGCGGACCGATCTTTGGGCTGCCCGCGCCGACGCTCAGCGCGAGAACAAGCCGATGTTCCTGTGGGTGATGAACGGCCACCCGATGGGCTGCACGTGAAACAACGGCTTATGGGACCGTCGGTTCCTCTTCAGCGACGATCGCGTGATCGAGCGGCTCAAGGCCTTCATTCCGGTGGTGGGCAACACCCACGATTGGCAAAACGGCCGCAATGACGTTCGCGACTGGTTTTTGGCGGCGGCCGGAAAAGCGAATCCGAGAATTGCCCAAGGGGTGACCGCCCAAGGGTTTTATGTGATGGGGGCCGAAGGCTCGGCATTCGGCTTCAACAACAATCGCAGCGTCGAGCGGGTCGTCGGTTTTGCGACCAAGGGTCTGGCATCCTTTCGCAACGCATCTCTGGTCAAGGTCGCGATTCCCGAGCCGAAGGACGTCCAGCCGAAGCCTCCGGCGGGAACAACCGTGCTACGGGTGTATTCACGGATCCTTCCCGTGCCGAAGGGGAGCGACCCGGCGAATGAAAACGTGCAGCGCGACCACTTCTGGGTGCTCGATGGCGAGCTTGGCGCAACGGTTTCGGATGCGCTTATTCGGCGGGTGTGCCGCTTTGCTTTCGTCGATGCGATCCGCGGCGAGCCCGATTTTTGGCAGACCGGCGAGCTCAAAACCTCGTCCTTTCGGATCGTCTTGCCCGGACTTCTCAAGGGCGAGTTTACGATGGCAACCGCCGATGGCAAACGGGGGATCGAAGGGAAGTTCGAAGCCGAGTTTTCGGCCTCGGGGGGAAGGGTTTCGGCGTTTCGCGGCTATGCCGAAGGCACTGCTTGGGGAAGTGGGACCTATACGCCCGGCGCGCCGGAAGGGAAGTTCCCGATCAAGTTTGCGTTCGTGATGGCGCCCCGATCGAAAGACACGGTGGCGCCGCAAGCGGCGATGTTCGGGAGGGAGTATCTCAATCCGTGAAGTGGATCTTGGCGATGCTTGCGATTCTGGCCTTGGGCTGCAACGGGGTGTCGAATGCTTCCGGCAGTTTTTTGAGCCCCGACCGCCTTACATTTGAGGTCGGCCAGGGACGGGACTTTAGCGTTCATGACGAAGCGCGAAGCATCGACTTGGTCGCGACGGACTCTCCACCCGAGGGCGTGCATTTTTCGACGGAAGGCGGGCTGGGGACCTCACGCGTTCAGATGAGAGTTGAGGCCGAGGCCTCAACCGTCCCGGGAACCTATCGTATCCGGATCTACACCTATCGGCATGATCCCAAGTCGGGATATGAACGGACAGGGGGCGACCGCTTGCGGCTTACAATTCAATCGCCGCCGTAGCGATTCCGGCGATACGCGCCACGACTTCATCGATGCTCAGATTGGAGGTGTCGATCACGGTGACGCCGGGGCCTTTTATGAGCGGACTGTCGGCGCGCGTGGAATCGCGGTGGTCGCGCTCGGCGATGCCTTGCTTGATGGCTTCGAGGTCTGCCGGTTGCCCCTTCTCCACGAGTTCGCGGTATCGCCGCTGGGCGCGAACGTCGATGCTCGCAGCGAGATAGATCCGGACCGGGGCTTGGGGGGCGATGACGGTGGTGGTATCGCGGCCTTCCAGGGTGTAGCCGCCTTGGGCGACGATGGCCTTTTGGCGTCCGGCGATCACCTGTCGGACCGCAGGGTGGGCGCTCAGTGCGCTTGCCAACTCGCCAATCTCGAGCGTGCGGATCACGGCGGTGACATCCTCGCCGTCGAGCAAAACGGTCTGGGGTTCGCCTTCGCGAAAGTCGATGGCGCTCGATTCGGCAAGTCTCGCGGCGGCCTCGCCATCGTTCGGACCCAAACCACTTCTTTGAGCGAGGAAGGCCGTGCAGCGGTACATGGCTCCGGTATCAAGGAATCGGAGGCCGAATTGTTTGGCCAGCCGTTTGGCAACGGTACTTTTTCCCGCGCCGGCGGGGCCGTCGATGGCGATGGTGAGCGGATTCATCGGGCCGGCACCGCGTCGTCCTCCTTTTCCCACGCGCCGTAGAAGTAGGGGGTTTTCGATTCAAACTCGCCGGCGCAGGTATCGACCATCTTGAAAACGCGGCTTCTTGTTTCGGCCGGGGCCCTTCCTGAAAGCTCGGCGATCGTGCGGGGCGCGAAGCCGGCGGCAAAAGCTTGGTTTTCGGCACCCGGCTCTTGCGCGATCAGGGCTCTCTCGATGGCGAGGAGGCCGGCAAGCTTATTGAGGAACCAGGGGTCGACGCGGCTGAGACGGTTGATCTCCGCGACTGTCCAGCCTCGGCGCAGGCCCTCACAGACGGCCCAGAGGCGTTCGTCGGTGGGGATTTGGATAGCTTGGCGGAGGGCGTCGTCACCGGCGGAAGAGAACTTCTCATGCCGCAAGTCCTTTGATTTCACCTCCAACCCCCGGATCGCCTTCATCAGCGCGGCTTCGAAAGTCCGGTCGATCGCCATCACTTCGCCGGTCGCTTTCAATTGGGTGAAGAGAGTGCGGTCGCCTTGGCCGAACTTGTCAAAGGGCCAGCGAGGGATCTTGACGACCACGTAGTCGAGCGCCGGCTCGAAGCACGCCTTGGTCGTTTTGGTCACTTGATTCTCAATCTCGTCGAGCGTTTTGCCGACCGCGATCTTGGCGGCCACCCGCGCAATGGGATAGCCGGTGGCTTTCGATGCGAGCGCGGACGAACGGGAGACGCGTGGATTCACTTCGATCACGTAGTAGTCAAAGCTCTCCGGGTTCACCGCAAGCTGGACGTTGCAGCCGCCTTCGATACCCAGCGACTGAATGATCTTGAGCGAGGCGGTGCGCAGCATGTGGTACTCGAGGTCGCTCAAGGTCTGGCTGGGCGCAACGACGATCGAGTCTCCCGTATGAACCCCCATCGGGTCGAAATTCTCCATGTTGCAGACGGTGATGCAGTTGCCTGCGGAGTCGCGCATCACTTCGTATTCGACTTCTTTCCAGCCGAGGAGCGAACGCTCGATCATGAGCTGGCTGCGCATTGAGAGCTTGAGCCCCTTGCGGCCGATCTCCCACAGCTCGTCCGGATCATTGGCAATGCCGCCGCCGGTTCCGCCAAGCGTGTAGGCGGGCCGGACGATGCGCGGATATGGGAATTCGATGAGGCGGCCGTGCTCATCGGGGACCTGGGTGGGCAAAAGCGCTTTGAGCTGCGCCTCACTCTCGACGATGAAGCTCTCGGGGACGGGCTCCCGGATTTCGCGCATCAGCGACCGGAAGAGCTCGCGGTCCTCGGCTTTGCGGATCGCCGAAAGGGGCGTCCCGAGAAGCTTGACGTCGTATTTCTCAAGGATGCCGCGGTCGGCAAGCTGGGTTGCCAGATTCAGCCCGGTTTGGCCGCCGAGCGTCGGCAGCAGGGCGTCAGGCCGTTCGCGCGCGATGACGCGTTCGCAGAACTCGGGGGTGAGGGGCTCGATGTACAGGCGATCCGAGACGTCCGGATCGGTCATGATCGTGGCCGGATTGGAGTTGATGAGGACAACCTGGTGGCCCTCCTCTTTGAGGCTCTTGCAGGCCTGGGTCCCCGCGTAATCGAATTCGGCGGCTTGGCCGATCACAATCGGCCCGGATCCGATGACGAGGACTTTCATCGGGATTCTATTGTGACCGGTTGGCGGGGTGGTTGGCGTACAATCTTTCGTGGCCGATGCGGAAGACACAATTATTGAAGGCGTGATCTGGATCAATCAGGAGCGCGTTTCGGGAGCGCCGTGTTTTTTGGGGACCCGGGTGCCGGTCAAAGTTTTGTTTGATTACCTCGAAGCCGGTTACTCCTCGGATCGCTTTCTCGAAGGCTTCCCGGGCGTTACCGAAGCGCAAGTTCGTAAGGTCATTTCTCTTGCCGAGGCTCAAGTTCAAGCGTTGGCCGATGCGGCTTAATCGATGAGATTGTTGTTGGACGAAAGCATCGATGAACTTTTCGTTCACGATTTGAAGCCGTATGACGCCGAGGCCGTTGATTCGCTGGGCTGGAAGAGCCTGAAAAACGGAGACCTGCTCGACGCGGCGCAAGACAGACTTGCGGTCTTGCTCACCGGTGACAAGACCATGCCATTCCAAACGAACGTGAGCAAGAGGCAGATTGCGGTCGTCGACTTCGAACTTCCGAGCCTATTGATCGATCAGCTTCGGCAGTGCGTTCCGTCTCTCATGGTGCTCCTCCCCACCGTCGAGCGGGGCAATGTGTCCTGGCTCAGTCCCCAACCAACCTCCGACCTTGCGGATGAGCCACAATAGGCTCTAACGCATGCCCCCCGAAACCGTCCTCGTCCTTGGCTCCGGGCCTATCCGCATTGGCCAAGGGATTGAGTTCGACTACTCCTGCGTGCATTGTGTTTGGGCGCTCGAGCGGATGGGCTACCGGGCGATTCTGATCAACAACAACCCGGAGACCGTCAGCACCGATTTCGACACCGGCGACGGGTTGTATTTCGAGCCGGTTACCCTTGATGATGTGCGCGATGTCGCTCGGCACGAGAGCCCGATCGGCGTCGTGTGCCAGTTTGGCGGGCAAACCGCAATCAATCTCGCCCAGGGCCTCGAGGCGGCCGGCTTGCCGGTGCTGGGCACGAGTCCCCAGGCGATCGCGATGGCCGAAGATCGGGGGCAATTCGACGCGCTCCTCGAGTCGCTTGGGGTGCCCCGGCCGATCGGGCGCGCCGTCCATTCGCTGGAAGAGGCGGTGGTCGCGGCGGCCGATGTTGGCTATCCGGTCCTCGTTCGGCCCAGTTTTGTGCTTGGCGGGCGGGCGATGGAGATCGTTTTCGACGAAGCGCACTTGCGGTCGTTCTACGGGGAGGCGGAATCGGCCAATCCGGGACAACCGGTGCTCGTGGATCGCTATATGGAAGGCGTCGAAGCCGAAGTTGACGTGATCTCGGACGGGGAGGCCACGCTTGTCCCCGGAATCATGGAGCATATCGAGCGGGCGGGTGTCCACAGCGGCGATTCGATGGCGGTCTATCCGGCGGTGACGCTGCCCAAAACGGTGCAAGCCCGCATGGTCGAGATCGCCTGCCAGATCGCCCGCGCGATTCAGGTGAAGGGGCTCATGAATATCCAGTTTGTGGTGGCCCCCTCGCCTTTTTCGTTCGCCGAAAAGGGAGAGGGGGTGGGGGGTGAGGGCTATGGAGAGCCGGCGCCCGACCTCATCCCTTACGTCCTCGAAGTCAACCCCCGGGCCAGCCGGACCGTTCCGTACCTAAGCAAGGTCACCGGAATTCCGATGGTGGACCTGGGCACCCAATGCATGATGGGCCGCCGGCTCGCGGACCTTGGCTTTGCCAGCGGGCTTTGGGCGCTCGCCAAATCAGAAGGGGCAAGGGACTCAGGACTTCGTCAGACAGCAAGTTCGGGCGGCCCTCTCGGATCGGTGATTCCGGAAGGGGAATTGGCGGCCGACCCGGGCCGGATCCCGGATCCGATCCTTTACGCGGTCAAAGCCCCGGTCTTCAGCTTTCAAAAGCTCCGCCGGGTGGAGCCGAGCCTGGGACCCGAAATGAAGTCGACGGGCGAGATTCTCGGAATCGATTTCACTTATGAAGCCGCGCTCTACAAGGCACTGGTCGCGGCCGGCATCCATTTCCGAGGCGATGGCTTTGTGGCTTTGACGGTCCGCGATCGGGACAAAGCGGAAGCGGTCCAGATGGCCCGCCGACTGGTCGAGAAGGGCTACCGGATCGCGGCGACCGCCGGAACTCATGACGCCCTGGCGGCGGCGGGTATCGCCAGCCGGTGGATGATGAAAATGAGCGAAGGCAGCCCTTCGCTTCTGGACCACATCGTCCGGGGAGATGTGAGCCTTTTGATCAATACGCCCAGCGCGGATGCTCAAGCGGAGCATGAAGGGGCGCAGATTCGAAGGGCCTGCATCGAGACCGGCGTGCCGTGCGTGACCAGCCTCGATACGGCCGGGGCCATCGTTCGAGCGCTGGACGTTTTTGCCGACCCGAGCCTGGCGAGCTGCCGAAGGTTGGAAGAATATTTCGGAGCCTCGGCGTGGGTGGGCCACCCCCAACCCACCCCCAAAAATTGGTTGGAA
>CAYONY010000073.1:9946-10950 GCA_964405415.1 uncultured Fimbriimonadaceae bacterium
CCCTCCCTCATTTTCGCTTGCAAAAACAAGGGAGGGACTCCGGAGGCCTCGCCCCGTCCTCCGCCTCAAATTGACCGGAGTCAACGGGGCGAGGGGGAGGGCGGTTTCACCGGCGCCATGCCTCCGGGGAAGCCGGGAAAGGGCGACTTCTTGAAGGCTTCGAGCCGCTTGTCGATGCGCGCGCGGAACTCGGCGGGCAGATTGTCCATGCTCACGACCGGGCTGTTGGCGTCGATTCGATTATCTTGTAGCTGGCGCTCCAGCGCGACGTCTTCCGCTACGAAAATCTTGAGCTCGATATTTGTGCGTTCGCCGAGGCGGAGCCGATCGACGGTCGGCATCATGCCCGCCATCAGCCCCATTTTGGGGTCTTCCTTGAAGAATCGGAGCATCGCCAATTCATCGGCGCCGAGCGCGCCAAACATCATCATCGGGTCGACCCCGTCCGCTTTGCCAACCGGCTCTTTGGCGAGGCTCCCGGTGAGGAATCCCTGAGGCGGCAGGCCGTTGGGCATGATTTCGGTGGGTTCTTGGCGATAGTCGTTGGAAGCCCCTCCCGGAATGAACCCGCGAATCATCTCCAGGAAGCCCATTTCCTCTTTGGGTTTGGCATTCGGATCCTGAATCCGCAAGTCGCTTTGTGAACCAAAGAGCATCCGATTGAGCAGGGCCTGTTGGTTCGGGGCGAAGGTGGAGAGGGCGAGCCGGCCGCGATCGGCCAACGTTTGACGCTGGGCGATGCCCAGCGTCCCATAAAGGCGAAGCGCGTTCCAATCCGCCATGCCCATCATGCCCTGCTGCATCGCGTTCGGGGCAAACAGCATCAAGTACGGCATGGCGGCCGAGCCTTCATAGGGCGAAGGGGAAGTGAGCGCATAGGCGGCGATGTCATCAAGGCTCGCAATTCCCTTCGATCGCGCCGCCGCAAGCAGCTTGGCCAGTGCGCTGCGATCGGCTCGATGGGTGCGGGCATGAACCGGACGCTTGGGCTGAATGAGCAGCCA
>CAYONY010000073.1:10960-13849 GCA_964405415.1 uncultured Fimbriimonadaceae bacterium
TTGTGACCTTGACTTCATCCGACTTTTCGAGTTCGGCCAGAAAGGCGCCCACCGTGCTCCCCTTTTCGGTGAAGAGCTCCATGAACGAGTTGAACGAATCAGGAAGCAGGGCGACCACGTTCAACTTCTTCTTTTGGGCCACCGACGCGAGAGAATCGGAGGGACCAAAGGCGAGCGGATCGTGGAGGTCGGGGCGAAGCAGGCGCGCTTCGAGGTCGGCGCTCATCTTGCCTCGATTGGCCATCTGGGTGAAGCTCTTGAAAAGCTGGTTCAGCTCTTTGGTGGCCGGGCTGAATTCGATGGCGGGATCGTCGCCGGCCGGCGTCGCTTTGGGCTTGGCGATCGCCATCGCATCTTCCATGAAGTCCTGCATGCCCAGATTCATGCTCTTTTCGATCGCGACTTTGCCTTTCGCGTCATAGATACGAAGCGAAAGGTTGAGGCCGCCCATCAGTTCTTGCTGCTCCACAATCAGCAGCATTTTCGCGGGGCGGCCTTCGATCGGTTTGGCGTCGCGATCGAAGCCGAACTGCTTCATCATCTCGGCCCATTGTTTGGTTTCCTCGTCGGGGGGTTCTTCGTCGGGGTCGTTTTTCTTGGCGGCGGCTTCTTCGTTGTGCTCTTTAACCATCTCGGCCACGATCGGCTCGAGGTTTCCGGGAAGAAGGCGCTGCATTCGAGTCGGGCTGGAGGAAAACACGACGCGGCCCGCATCTTCGGCAAGTACGAGATCGTTCAGGTTGAGCCGCTGAAGCAGCACCAAAATGTGCTTGGATTGCTGGGCGTTCATCACCACGAATTGGGCCGGGTCAAACTCCGGCTCGTCTCCCGGTTTGGGGGTGGGTTTCGGTGCGGGTTTCTTGTTGAGCGCCTCGAAGTAGCGCTTCAATTCTTTTTGGAGGGCAGCGACGCGTTCCTGACGTTCTTGGGCGGCTTCCCGGTTCGCGTTGCCGGCGGGGCGAATCAGCCGAAGGGTGCCGTCGGATTCGGTGGACCATTCGCCGTTAACGGTCTGGGCGATCCGGTCCATCAGCTCCTTCGCCGAAACCCCATCGGCCTGAACGAAGATCACGTCGGCGGCCACGGTTTGGGCCACGTCCAATTTCAACCCGGTTTTGGCGGCCAACTCGGCGACGACGCGCTTGGCGGGGGCGGCCAAGCTCGCGAAGGCAACCGACTTCGAGGCGTCGGGCGTTTGTGAGGGGTGAGCAAGTAAGGCGGCAAGCACAAGGACGGAAGTCATGGTTCTCCTCTAATGCGAATTCTATCCGTTCCTACGCTCGGCGGCCGGGACGGGTTGTGGAGTTCGATTCGAATGCCGACGATTACGAGCGCTCAGGGCAACAAATGTTCCGGCGCCCGCCAGGTCGAGGAGCACATCGAGGGCGGAGCCGGTTCGAGCTGGGCTGGCGAGCTGGCTGACTTCATCGAAGGCCGCATAGACCAGAGTCCAGAGGAGCGCAAAGAGGACGGCGCGCCGGAGCGGAGTTTCGAAGCCGAGCGCGCCGCGAAAGGCGGTCCAACCGATGAGGCCGAAATAGGTGAAGTGAACGCATTTGCGAAAGACGACGGTGGTGAGTTCGGCGGTTTGAAGTGTCCATCCGAAGGTGGATTGGAGCCAGAGGACCATGCCGTCGGGTCCGCCGGCATCTCCGGAGGCGTAGGCGAGGACGGCGCCGAGGAGGCAGGAAGAAATAAGGAACACGCTGGCCCTCGGACGCCACTCTCGGATTAGAAGATAAGCAGCCATTGCCGCCAATACGCAGGCCGCAATAACTAGGATTTTGGCATTTTCCTGGACCGATGAGTCTGCCATAGTCCACCAAGCGCCGGTGATTGCTGAACCCGCTATGAGTGTGTACGGCAGTCCAAGAAGCGATGGGCCACCGGTTAGCGTCCACAGCACAACAAACGTGGCCAGATATACGGCAAATGGAAGGATGGCAGAAGCTTCCCACCATTTGAGGATGACGTTGAGCGAGATAATTGCCGCGAGCACAACAATGGAAATCTTAGAGGAGCCTAGGCGAGTCAATTCAGAATGGTTCGACAATCAGACCCTCGACTTTTGCAAAGACTCGATCGCCGGAAACAAGCGCTACGCCCTGGCTCATCGCGGTGGCCGCGATGATTGCATCGGGGAGCTTTAGTCGTTTCTGAAGCCTCAGCTGCACAGCGATTGCCTCGACTCCCTCCTCGATACCAACGGTTTCTACGGAGTCGACCAGCCGACGAACGTCGTCACGGGCTTGCTCGGATTCGAGCCGCCAAGAGAGGAGTTCAATTCGCGTGATGATCGAAATCATCACATGGACATCACTATCGACGGTGATCGTGCCCAAAGCGATGGCGACCATCGCGTTTGTGTCGAGGACCTTTAGTCGGGCCATTCTGATCGCATCTTCCTCTGGACCTTAACCGGATCTCCCAGGAACTTGATCTTTCCGTAAAACTTCATCAGTGCGGCCCCGTTCGGCGGTTTTTCTTCGTCGGCCAGCCGGGTCTGGATACGCTTCCACTCTTCGATCGAGATCAACACCCCGATGGGCTTGTGCTTCTCGTCGTAGACAATTTGATTCGGAGCGGATTCCACAGCCCTATTATGGCGGTCCGGCCGCTCGACCGTTCAAACTCTCACCACCCCATGCGCATTTTGGCCACCAACGACGACGGCGTGCGTGCCGACGGTCTCGCCGCTCTTGTCCGGGTCGCCAAACAGTTCGGCGATGTGAAAGTCGTCGCGCCCGACCGCGAACGCTCGGCCTGTGGCCATGCGATGACGCTCCACGATCCGCTTCGGGTGCGCCCCGCGAAGGTCGAGGACGTCGAAGCCTACGAAGTGAACGGAGTTCCGGTCGATTGCGTCAACGTCGGCTTGACGACGTGCTG
>CAYONY010000074.1:0-13824 GCA_964405415.1 uncultured Fimbriimonadaceae bacterium
GCCGCCACGCCGGCGATCAGTTCGAGGATGCTGGCATAGCTCATAGGCCTTGGAGAATCGCCTGGCCCATTTCGGCGGTCCCCAATGCGCCGCCCAGATCACCGGTCCGCGCCCCCTGGTCCAGGGCTTGCTCAACTGCGCGCTCAATTCGGCGTGCGTTGTCGGCGTCATCGAGCGAGTGGGCGAGCAGCATGGCCGCGCTAAGAACCGCGGCGATCGGGTTGGCGATGCCGCGTCCGGCAATGTCGGGGGCGGAGCCGTGGATGGGTTCGTAGAGGCCAAAAACCGAGTGAGGAGAAAGGAGTGAGGAATGAGGAGAGGTGAGAGAGGCTGAAGGGAGGAGTCCGAGAGACCCGGTGAGCATCGAGGCTTCGTCGCTGAGGATGTCGCCGAACATGTTCTCGGTCAGGATCACGTCGAACTGCCGCGGATTTCGCACGAGCTGCATCGCGCAGTTGTCCACGAGCATATGGCTGAGGGCGACGTCGGGATAGCCGGCGGCGACTTCGACGACGGTTTCCCGCCAAAGGCGTGAAGTTTCCAATACGTTGGCCTTATCGACGCTGCAGACTTTTGCGCCCCGTTTTCGCGCCGCATCGAACCCGACGCGGGCAATCCGCTCGACTTCCGGCTTCGAATAGACGCACGTATCGATAGCGACCGTCCCATTTTCTTGTCGCTCCCTTGGTTTGCCGAAGTAGATGCCGCCCGTCAGCTCGCGCACGACAAGGAGGTCGATGAGGGCATCGTCGCCCTTGAGGGGGCTGGCATCGGCCAGGGCAGGAAACGTTCGGGCCGGGCGGAGGTTAGCGAAGAGGTTGAGTTCGGAGCGAAGGGGAAGCAGCGCGCCGACTTCGGGGCGAAGCGTGATGGGCTGAACTTGGTCCCACTTGGGCCCACCTACCGCGCCCAGCAGAATCGCGTCGGCTTTTCGGCACAGATCGAGGGTCGAGCCGGGCAGGGGATGGCCACCGTCATCGTACGCGGCGCCGCCGATCAGAGCGGACTCGAATTCGAGGTCGGGACGGACGGCGGCGAGGATGCGGACGGCTTCGGCGGTGACTTCGGGGCCGATGCCGTCGCCGGCAAGGACCGCGATCTTGGCGGACATGGGCGGAATTCTACTCGCGGAAACCGGATTGGGGCGGTGGTGCGCGACTCTCAAGGCGGGCCGAGCAAGCTCGGCCGGTCGAAAGCGCGAAGCAAGCTTCGCGCAGTCCAAAACCGGAAAAGCGCGACTGGCGTCGCGCACTCCAAAGCGCGACTGGCGTCGCGCACTCCAAAGCGCGAAGCAAGCTTCGCGCAGTCCAAAACCGGAAGAGCGCGACTGGCGTCGCGCCGTCCTATACCGGCGATTCGGGATAATGGCGAAGGAAATCCATGCTTGCATCCATCATCTTTTCCGCTCTCGCTCTCGCCGCTATGCCCAAGAAACTTGAACCGATCCCATCTCAAGCCGAATCGCCGGTCCGGCCGCTCATCGAGCGCTACGAGGCCGACCGCGGCGCGCTGGGCCGGTTCTTGAACATCGGCTATTCGAAGAACCGTTCGGCACGCATGAAGAGACTTTACGAGGGGTATCGGAAGGAACTCGATAGCTTCGACTTCGACCGGCTTGAGGTTGACGGCAAGGTCGATTGGATCCTTTTTGACAATCACCTGCGCTACAACTTGCGCCGGCTCGAACTGGACGAAAAGGACCGAAAGGAAGCGGAGCCCCTGCTGCCGTTTGCAGATCGGATCGTGGAGCTCTCGGAGCGACGCCAAAGGATGGAAGGGGTGGCGGGAAGGGACGCGGCGGTGACGCTGGACCAGATCGCGGATGGGGCCCGGGACCAAATCAAGGCGCTCGAAAAGGACCTCGCCGCCAAGCCGCCCAAAGTTCCGGCCAAGACGATCGTCTATCGGGCGGCGAACCTCACCGATGGCTTCAAAGGGATTCTAAAGGAGTGGTTCGACTTCTACAAGGGCTACGATCCGCTCTTCACCTGGTGGGCGGCCGACCCCTATCGCAAGGCCGATCAGGCGCTGGCCGACTACAGCAAGTTTCTGAAAGAACGGGGCGTCGGGCTGAAGCCGGACGATAAGGACGCGATCGTCGGCGATCCGATCGGGAAAGAGGCGCTTCAGGAGGCGTTGAATTTCGAGCTCATCCCCTATTCCCCGGAAGAATTGGTCGAGATTGCGGAAAAGGAGTACGCGTGGTGCCTGGCAGAGGCGAAGAAGGCGGCGAAGGAGATGGGGTTCGGCGACGATTGGAAGAAGGCCCTCGAGAAGGTCAAGAACCTTCACGTCGAGCCGGGGGAGCAGCCCAAGCTCATTCGAGAGCAGGCCCTTGAGGCGATTGAGTGGGTGGAAAAACACGATCTGGTGACGGTGCCGGAACTCGCCAAAGAGGTCTGGCGGATGGACATGATGTCGCCGGAGCGCCAGAAGGTGAGCCCGTTCTTTTTGGGCGGCGAGACGATCCTCGTCTCGTTCCCAACCGATACGATGGCGCACGACGAGAAGCTGATGAGCCTTCGGGCGAACAACATTCATTTCGCGCGGGCGACGGTCCACCACGAATTGATCCCCGGCCACCACTTGCAGGGGTTTATGAACCAGCGCAACAAGCCCTATCGGAGGACGTTCGGCACGCCCTTCTGGACCGAAGGCTGGGCGCTTTGGTTTGAATTTTTGCTTTGGGATATGGGCTTTCCGAAATCGCCCGAAAACCGGATCGGGATGCTTTTTTGGCGCATGCACCGCTGCATCCGGATCATCTTCTCCCTTGGATTCCATCTCAAGAAGCTCAGCCCGGAGGAGTGCGTGAAGATGCTGGTGGACCGGGTGGGCCACGAGCAATCGACGGCGGAAGGGGAAGTGCGCCGGTCGTTTGGAGGGCAATATGGTCCGCTCTATCAGGCGGCCTATATGCTGGGCGCGCTGCAATTCCGGGCGATGGCCAAGGAGTTGGTGGATTCTAGAAAGATGACCTATCGGCAGTTCCACGACGCGATTCTGAAGGAGAACAACATGCCGATCGCGGTGCTGCGAGCGCGGCTGTCCGGAGAGGGCTTGAAGAAGAACTTCGACCCGAAGTGGCGGTTTTATGGGGGCTGACTCCCCCTCCTTTGAAGGAGGGGGCAGGGAGGTGGATGATGCGGAAAGCCCATCTCGAAGCTCACCCACCCCAACCCCTCCCTTAAGGGAGGGGCTCGTTTGCCCTACCGCTTACCTCCTCGATTTGGACGGCACCTTGATCGACTCCGAGCCGTATCACAAGGCGGCGGAGGTGGCCGCGTTCGGCAGGATGGGCCTGGAGATCACGCCAGAGGATCTGATGCCCTGCACGGGCTTGACGCTCGACGCGATGCTGGATTTCGTGCATGCGACGTTCGGATTGCGCACAACCGTTGATGCGTTTCTCGAAGTGCAGAGACCGGAATTCACGAAGATTATTGAATCTAGTATCGACTTATTTGATGATGGGATGCAGTTTCTTGAGAATTGCCAGGTTCCGATGGCGATCGTGACCAGCTCGCTGCCTTGGTACGTCGAGGCGGTCACCCGAAAGCATCCGATTCTCTTGGAGAAGACGCGAGCTTTGGTTTGCGCCGCCGACATAACGAACGGCAAACCCCATCCCGAGCCGTTCCTCACGGGCGCGGCGCGTCTGAACGTCGATCCGGCTCGGTGCGTGGCGGTGGAGGACTCGGTAAACGGGGTTCGGTCGGCCAAGGCGGCTGGGTGCTTCGTCATCGGAATGGACCGGGAGGGCCATGGACTTCTGGGCGAGGCCGACCGCGTTGTGTCGACCTTCAACGAAATCGCGCCGATCGTCGTATGAGGTGGATAAGATGTTGGTCAGCGTGCTCAACATTGCGATCGGAATGGTGTTGCTTCCCGCTGCGCTTCAAAAGGGTGAGGTGCGGCTGCCGCCCATCGCCAGGGTCTTCGGGATCGAAGTGGGCCGCACGACCCGTGAGGAGCTCGAGGCCCGATGGGGAAGAGGGTGGGCCCACACGGGGGGCCATCCGCGCGGCGCCCGAGCCTGGCATCTGCGTAACGTTGGCGTTGTGGTCCGTGCCGACGGCTTCGACTATGCCCTTGGCGGCATGCTGCTCGACGGCATTTGGATTCAACGCGAAACAAGAGCCGGACCGCATGTTCCCTCCATTCGCATTCGAGAACGTGTGGCCGCGCTTTGGGGCGGTTCGATCCGATGGGGCATGGGTCGCGAACAGGTTATCGACGTCCTCAAGGCCAAACAGTGGCGATGGAGCGAAGAGGGAACAACTGTCGTCCTAACGCAAATGGGCTCGCTCGACTTTCGCGGCATTGCGTCAGACGTCTCACGTCATTTCACGATTTGGGAAGCCCGGCTCGGGTTCAAGAACGGCCTCGATTCGGTTTGGATTCAGGCAGGTTAGAGGATGGAAGACGACAAGCAAGAGCCCTGGCGCAATCCCGATGAGAACGAGTTCGGAATCGACCTCGAAAGGCTTCGCCGCAACCTTCTGCTCACGCCCGAAGAGCGGTTGGAAAAGCATCAAAGAGGTCTGGAGTGCGTCTTAGCCTTACGTGAGGCCGCCAAACATCGTCGAGTTCGCGCGAATCTTCAATGAGGCCGAGGTTGACTGGGCTCTCATCGGAGGTATGGCCGCCGTTTTTCATGGCGTTTCCACTGTCACCAACGACTTCGAAATTGCCGTAGCGCTTGAATCACGGCAAAATCGGCAACTTTCGCAAGCTCTGTAGAATTTGGGAGCATGGCAAGCTCGGATCGAGAGCAAACCCCCGGACGAGTTTGACCCGAAAACCCTTAACGGCCCGTTCATCGAGTTCGAATCCAACTTGGGGACGTTCCACTTACGGAACCGCCTTCCCGGAATCGATTCCTTCGATGGACTCAAAGAGCGGAGTGTTTGGATCGAAGTTTATGGCGTTGCCGTGCCGATCGCTTCGCTCGACGACCTGATTGCAATGAAGAGCGCCTCTTCGCGTGAAAAAGACCAGGTTCACCTTCGCCAGCTTGAGGCACTCAGAGCCGACAAAAAGGACTAGCCCCCGCCTCGGCCGCTGAAGCCCATTTGCGTCGCTTTTGCCGATCGAGCATGGTCAAGCGTGTAGGCGGCCACCAAGAGGAACATCTCGTCCGTCGTCTGCTCGCCCCACATGATCGGTTTGGGCGGGTTGTTCGGGTTGAAGGGGTTCTTGGCCGAGTTGTCGTAGACCGCTTCGACCCGTACTTTGGAGCCTTTGGGGACCTTCACCGGTTCGCGGAACATGTAGTTGAGCTGCCAATTGAAGTCCCAATCGTCCACGAAGATGAGGGGCTTCACGCTGCCGTCGGGATGGATGATGTCGGCTTTCATCGTCCGCCCCAAAAGATGCATGTGGGGCATCACGGAATAGAGCGTGGCATCTTCGGGGATCGGGAAGTTGAAGGCGACTTTGTGGGCTTCGGCGCCGGCGGGAATGCGGAACATCGGGTTGGCCAGCCAAGCCAGGTTCATCACCTTTTCGATGGGCTCCTTGGCGAAGTAGAGGCCGAGCCGCGTCCGATCCGTCTCGGGCTTGCCGGACTTGTGATAGTGGACCTGCATCACCACGGTTGCGCCCGGTTTGAGCTCGAATGCGACGCCGGGAGGGGTCTTCTGGGCCCGAAGGCCGGGCGCCCATCCGCCGTAGCTGCCATCGGGCAGGAAGCCGGGACCGCCGCCGTTGGTGTCATAGCCGGGCTGGCCGCCCTCGCCGTCTTTGGCGTGGGACTTTCCGGTGTCGTCGAGGAACGCAATCACGTGGTGGACCACTTTCGGATTGCCGGGCTTCACCGCCATCGCCTTGACGTACCGGGTCTCTTTGAAGTTGGTTTTGAGCACGTAGTGGCGGTAGACGTCGTTGCCTTCGGCGTCGAGCTTGTATTCGCGGTCGGGGGTCAGGACGAGGTCGGGGGTGCCGAGCGGCCATTCCGAGGTGAAGACCGGCGGGACCGGCTCCTTGTCGGCCGGGCCTTTCGGCGCGCCGCTTTGCGCCCAGCGGCGCAGGGTTTCGAGCTCGAGTTCGGTCAATCGGTTTTCATCGCGGAACTCGCCGTAGCCGGGGACCGCTTTCCAAGGCGGCATGCGCCGGCTCTGGGTGACCTTTTCGATCATCGGGGCCCACTTCTTGGCGGTGTCGTAACTCGTCAGCGAGAACGGGGCGACCTCGCCATCCCGATGGCACTCCACGCAGCGCTGGTTCAAGATCTTGGCCACGTGCTCGGCGTAATTGGCCTTGCCTTCGGCGGGAGGGGCTTCGCCCGGCATCAGGACGCAGCCAAAGGGCTCGGTTTTGCCGGTCGCCGGCTTCTTGCCTTCCAAGACCGCATCCAGCGCCTCCTCGGCGTACTTTCGCTTGACCAGCGCCACGTCTTTGTTGTCGTCGAGCGAACCTTGGTAGACCTTTTGCCCCTTCGCATCGAACACCAGAACCGACGGCAGCACCTGGACGCCCAGCTTTTTCGTCTCCACCGCGCCAAGATCGAGCTCCCAGGGAAACGTATAGGACCGATCCTGGCAGTAGCGTCCGACCGCAACCTTGGATTCGAGGTCGTTCGGAAACAGGGCGCGGAATTCGAAGCCCTTCGCCGCATACTTTTCGACAAGCGCGTTGATCCGCGGCGTGTACTTCATCGCAACGGGGCAGTCCGTGCTCAGGACAAGGAGCACCTTTCCGGCCGAGCCGGAATCCGGCTTGCGATTGTTGACGAAGCCGACGATCAGGAGCGAGGCGGCGGCGAAGAGGGCGAGCAGGCTGGCGTTTCGCTTCATTGGGTTCTCTAAAAGTGTACACGGTTGAGATGGCGCGTCAGATACGAAGGTCCCGACGTCTTTCCGCTTAGGGAGTTGAGTCGAGTTCGATGAAAATGAGTCCAAAGCGGGTCTTGGTGACCGGCTCTTCACGTGGGATCGGGCGGGCGATTGCGCTGCGTCTTGCGAAAGACGGGTGGTCGGTCGCCCTCCACTATGGCTTCGACACTGAAGAGGCCAAAGAGACCGAAAAGGCCTTGGGCCGGTCGTGTTCGGGGGTCTACCAGGCCGATTTGAGCCTCCCGGAGAAGGTGCATGCTTTGTTTGAAGCCGCTACCAAAGATGGACCGCTCCAGGCGCTGGTGAACAACGCCGGCGTTTATATGCCGCTCGACTTTGCGGCGGCCGGGAACGCGTCATTTTCGGCGAACTACCACAAGACCTTCGCGGTGAATTTCGAGACGCCGATGCTTCTGACGCGGGCGGCGGTACGGTACTTCATCCGCCACGAGGGCGGCAAGGTGCTCAACGTGGCCAGCCGGGTGGGATTTCGCGGAGAAGGGAACGCTTCGCTCTATGCAGCTTCCAAGGCGGCGCTTATCAATTTGACCCGGAGCCTGGCGGTCGAGCTTGCCGCCAAGAACGTGCAGCTTTATGGGATCGCCCCCGGATGGGTGGACACCTCGATGACCCGAAAGGGTATGGAGGAGCGGTTGGAATCGATCCTGGAAACGATTCCGATGGGCCGCATGGCGACGCCGGAGGATTGCGCGGGCGCTGCGGCATTCCTTCTCTCTTCGGATGCGGATTATCTGAGCGGCGTCGTGATCGACATCAACGGCGCGAGCTACTTCCATTAGCGCCGCGGCGTGCATTCGATTAGAATGGTGGCATGAACCGCGTTCGGCTCGTTGTCGTTGCCTTGGCCCTCGGCGGGCTGCTTGCCGGGTGCACTTCCGGCTCCACGCAGGCGGCAAAAGGGGCGGATGCCGGGTTGGCCGGTAAATGGTACGGAACCCTTAAGCCGATTGGGAAGCTCGATGAGACGAACAAGGCCCTGGCCGCCATGATGGGCAACGCCCAAGTCGACCTCGAACTGGGCGCCGACGGCAAATTCAAGATGGCGATGATGGGCACCGATATCGAAGGCGGCTACCGGATCGAGAAACAGACGCTCACCCTCACCTACGAAAAGGTGATGGGCATGGACTTGAAGTCGCCCGACCCGAATTCGTTCGTCAGTGCGTTTGCCGAAGAGTTCAAAGAGCCGGAAAAGGGCGAGATCCGCGACGGCGGCAAGACCCTGTTCTTTCCGGGACGCAAAGGGCTCTCCGGCGAAGCGGAAATGACGTTCACCCGGGAGCCGCCGCCCGCCGCTCCGATGGGGCCGAAATCCGTTTCCCCCGCCGAGGAGAAGCTCGTGGGCAGATACGTCTACGATGAGAGCTTTGTCGTCAAGCTCGAAGGCACCAAAGCGCAGCAGAGTGCGCAGAAGATGGTGAATTCGATGTCACGGCGCTTCAAACTGGAATTGCGGGCCGACAACTCATTCGAACTTGAGATGATGCTGCCGATGCGGGGAAAGTGGAAGGAAAAGGATGGACGGGTGACCCTCCACGTCACCGAACCCAACGTCAAGGAACTTACGGCGGGTGGGCCGCCCGATGTGCCGATCAAGATTTCGGACAAGCCGGGCCAGCTTTTGATGGTGAATGACAAGACGGGACGGATCGACTTTGCGTTGAAGCGGGAGCCTTAGTAGGGGAATCCGCCCACGAACTTGAGCCCGCTGGTCTCCTCGAGCCCGAGCGCCAGGTTCATGTTTTGCACGGCGTTTCCGGCCATGCCTTTGAGAAGGTTATCGAGCGCAACCATTACGGCACCAACGCCGTCCCGTTGGGCCACGCCGATCTCGGCGAAGTTGCTGCCGGCCACCGCCGCCACGCGGGGCGAGCCTTCGACCAGCCGCACGAACGGCTCCGCGGCATAGTGGTCGCGGAAGGCGCCCGCCACGTCGACATCGGTTTGGAGTGGAAACTGGAGCGTCACGAAGATTCCCCGAACGATCGGCGCCGAATGAGGCACGAAGCTGAAGCCGAACTCCGCCTCCCAGTGCCCCATCAACTGCTCGACTTCGGCCACGTGCTGGTGGGTCAAGACCTTATAGGCCCGAAAGTCGTTGCTTCGGGTGGGATGGTGGGTGGTGTCGGACGGGTTCATGCCCGAGCCGGATGAGCCGGTCGCCCCCGTCGCGAAGATCGAGCCTTCGATTGGGAGGTGCTCCAATGGCAACAGGCCGAGCTGCAGCGCGGCGGCGAAGCATCCCGGGTTGGCGATCCGCGCCGCGCCCTTCACCTCGGCCGCATTCCATTCGGGCAAGCCATAAGTCCATTCCGGCAAGAGCTCGGGAAGTGGGTGCGCCCCGCCGTAGTACCGCCGATAAAGGTCGGGATCGCCAATGCGGAAGTCCGAACTGAGGTCGATGAGGACCAGGCGATCTTCGAGGCCCGCGCTTCGCCAGGCCGCGGAAAGGTCGGAATACTGGCGAGCCAGTTCGCCGTGGGGCATCGCCGAGAAAAGCACCGGATGTGGGCTATCGGCCAGCCAGGGCCAAGCGATTGACGCCACGAAGGGCTCATCGCTCAAGCCGCGCAGGTTGGGATGGGCGGCGTGGAACGGTCGTCCAGCTTGACTCCGTGAGGCGCCCTGGACCGCATCCACGTGGGGGTGGCCCAAGAGGATCCGAATGAGCTCGCCGCCGCCGTAGCCGGAGGCTCCCAGAATGGCAGCTCGGATCACGCTCGCACCTTCTCCAGAATGAGCTCGCCGAGCGCGGCCCCCCGGGTGCGCGCATTGATCGCGGCAACGCCGAAGGCTTTTTCGACAAATCGCGTTCCGACCTGGTTGTCGGTGGCGGGGCCGGTCACCGCATCGACCCGAATCCCATAGTTTTCGTCAAGATCGCGAATCGCCCCCGCCACACCGGCCGGATCGTTGGCGCACAGCAAAAACGCGGCGCTTCGCCGCATCAATTCAGTGTCTTTGAGAATCGCCTGGACTCCGTACTCGCCCATGATGCCGTCTCCCGTTTCGGCGACGATTACTTGGGCGCCTTTGGCGGCAAGTTCGGCGAAAAGGGTGTGGGCGGTGGCGCAGGCGGTTTCCATCGACGACGCCACCACACCGGTGTCGGTGAAGTCATAGCTCCACTCGGCGCCGTAGTCGCGCATCGCCAGAATATCGCGAATGAGGGAGACCCCGGTGAGCTTCGCGCCGCCCACGCGAAGCCCGGCCTGGGCAAAGGACCGGATGAGCCGGCACGCGGCGGCGGTCTTGCCGGAGTTCATGCACGTTCCGGCGATGTACACCACCGGTACTTTGCCGCCGTTTTTGGCCGGCGACAGCGCGCCATGGGCGATGTTGGCCGGTTTGCCGACGCGCGATTGGAACTCGGGGAAGATAAGCACTTGGCCCAGCACTTCAACCTCGAAAGGCGGACCGACGTCCGGATTGTGGCTGGTGCAGCACCCGATCACCCCGCCTAGGTTGAGCAGGTTCAAACGGTCGCCGGGAGCGGCTGAATCGGGAACCACGCCTTCGTAGCCGTGGAGCGCGTTGCGGTGGCCGAGCGCCCCAACGATAAGATCGCCGGATTGAAGCACGCTCATGCGTCCGTGAACGTCTTCAAGCTGATTGTAGGTGTTCTTTTCGGTCAGGACGCGGGCGACGACCACCGATCCGGAGCCGGCTTCGACGCGGTCGGCGAGGGTCAGCGTTCGCGCCAGGTTCAACCGCCGCGTCACGGAAGCGATCTTGTCGACCGCGATTCTCAGGATTTCCCCTCCTTGCGAATCATCGTCCCGCTGCCCTCATTCGTAAAGATCTCGGTGAGCAGAGCATCGGCGGCGAGGCCGCTGACGAGATGGACCGAATGGACGCCGGAGTCGAGCGCTTTTTGGGCGGCGGCGAGCTTGGGAAGCATGCCTTTGCTCGCGATGCCCGACTTTTTGGTGGCCTCCAGATCGGCCAAGGGAACCAAAGGAATAACCGACGAAGGATCTTCCACCACTCGAAGCAGTCCCGGAACATCCAGCACGAAAATGAGCTTTTCCGCCCCGAGCGCCACCGCGATTTCGGCGGCGGCGGTATCCGCGTTCGTATTGTAAACCTCGCCTTCCAAGCTGGCGCTGAGGGGGGCAACGACCGGCAAGTAACCCCCATCGAGTTGATAGCGCAGCAAGTCCGCGTTGATTGCCACAACATCGCCCACCCAGCCGAAATCCACCAACTTGCGCTCGCCTTCATCTTCGACCTCGATGGGAGGCCGTTTTTGGCCTACGATGAGTCCCGCATCGAGCCCGCTGAGGCCGATCACCGGCAGCCCAACGCCGCGCAAGGCGGAAAGCAGGTCGATGTGGCTGTGCCCGGCAAGCTGCATTTTCACCACGTCGAGCGCTTCGTCGCTGGTGACCCGTCGCCCGGCAAACTTCTTCACCCGCACGCCGAGCTTGTGGCTGAACTCGTCAATCGCGGTGCCTCCGCCATGGACCACCACGAGCCGCATGCCCAAGTGCCACAAGAGGGCGAGCTGCTCGCTGACATTGCGCAATGCGGCCGCATTCTCCAAGATCTCGCCCCCGATCTTCACGACAAACGCTTGGCCGCGAAAGCGGCTCAGATAGGGGGCGGCGGTGCGCAGGGCGTGCATTCCGTTCATTCTCTTCCTCCGCGGCTCAGAATATCGAGCACAACGCGCTGGACATGAAACCGATTTTCGGCCTGGTCGATGACTCTGGACCGGGGCCCGTCGAGAACTTCGTCCGCCACTTCGACGTTGCGACGGACGGGCAAGCAGTGGAGGAAGACGGCATCGTCGCGCATGCCGTGAAAATGGGCATGGGTGGGCATCCATGCGGATTGCCGGAGTTCCGCGCCGGGATCGTTGGGTCCCCACGCCTTTGCATAGAGGGCGGCGCTGCCTTGAAGGGCGTCCGCTTGATCCGTCGTGAAGGTGAGCGAACCGCCGGATTCGGCCGCATACCGCCGGGCTTCCTCCACGACCGGGCCGGCCAAGTCGAATCCGGGCGGGTGAGCGATGCGGATTTGGCAACCCGCGGCGGCGGCGGTTAGCAGAAATGAGTTCGGAACGGCTTTCGGCAAGGGCTTGATGTGCGGCGCCCAAGTGAGGGTGACCGGCAATCCCTTGAGCTCGTGAAACTTCTCGCGAAGCGTGAGTAGGTCGGCAAGTCCTTGACAGGGATGCTCCCGGGCGCTCTCCATGCTGATGACGGGCACCTCGGAATACCGTCGGAACCCGTTGAGGATCGCGTCGGCCTCATCTTCGGCGTCGCCGCCACCCGCCGAGAAGGATCGGACCGCAAGCATATCGACGTAACGGGACAGCACCGGTACGGCTTCCTTGAGATGTTCGGTCCGGTCCGCGTCCATCACCGCGCCTTCGCGCTCTTCGAGCTTCCAGACGCCGCCGCCGACTTCGAGCACGACGGCGTGTCCGCCGGCCCGCAGCATCGCGGTTTCAAAGCTCGTCCGCGTACGCAAGCTGGGGTTGAAGAAAACCATGCCCAGCACCTTGCCGCGCATGTGTTCGCCGGGGGTGGACCGTTTCCAATCGAGGGCATGGTCCAGCACCTTTCGGACGCCGGCAACCCCCAGATCGGCCAACCGGGTGAAATGGGTCACGGAAAGCTCCCCACCGCTTCGGCCAGGGCGTCGACGGCCGCTTCGGAAAGGGTGAGCGGCGGCATGAGCCGCAGCACGTGGGGGTCGTGAGAGCCGCCGACGAGGATGCGGTGCGTTTGCAGGTGGGCTTTGAGCGCTTTGGCCGCCTCGCCGCAATCGAGGCCCAGCAGGAGGCCCCGCCCCCGGATTTCACGCACCACCGTTCCGGCCAAGGCGCGACGGATCAGTTTCTCCCGCTCTTTGGCCTGGGCCGCAAGTTCCTCCTCGGCGATCACCTCGAGCGTGGCCAGGCACGCGGCGCAGGCGAGGGGCCCCCCGCCGAACGTGCTTCCCATATCCCCCGGTTGGAGCTGCGAGGCCACTTTTTCCGTCATGAGGACCCCGCCCATCGGGACTCCGGAGGCGATGCCCTTGGCGACGGTAAGGAGGTCGGGGGCGACGCCGTAAACGTCTTTGGCGAAGGGTGCGCCAAGGCGCCCGAATCCGGTTTGAATCTCGTCGAAGATGAGAAGCGCGCCGCATTCGTCGCACCGCTTGCGGACGGATTCCAGCCAGTCGCGCTCGGCGGCGAGGATGCCCGACATCGATTGGATGGGCTCCAGAATGACCGCGGCGGCCTTCTCGAATAGCTCGGGCTGGAGCCACATGAAATCATTGAACGGGATGTCGGGGCAGAAGGGAAGCAGTCCCTCATAGGGTTCGCGGATCGGGGGATCGTCGGTCACCGCCAAAGCCAGCGCGGTGCGTCCATGCCAGCCTCCTTTGAACCGGATGAAGGTCTGGCGGCCGGTGATCTTGGCCGCCGCCTTGAGGGCGTTTTCATTGGCTTCGGCGCCCGAATTGCAGAAGAAGACGCTCGCCATGGGCTCGCCGGCATAGCGCACCAGGGCTTCGGCAGCTCGATCTCGAACGTCGATTCGGCCGGCCGTCGAGTAAAAGAGGAGTTCACCGGCCTGCTTTCGAATCGCCTCGACGACTTTTGGGTGGCAGTGGCCGGTGAGGCAAACGCAGTGGCCGCCGTAAAAGTCCCAGTAGGCGTTGCCGTCGGCATCCCACACGCGATCGTTTTCGCCGCGGACCATCGTGAACGGGTACGGGGCGTAAGTCGGAAGCAGGGCGGGGACCGGCATGACCATGGGCGATGCGCCCAGCGGCGTTGGTGAGCGAACGCTTAAGGTACCTGAAGCGCCCGAATTCGGTGCGGGAAGCGGCCTTGGGGCGGCTTACGGTGGCTTCGCGAGCGGCAAAAAGTGCCACAATAGCGCTTCAGCGGCGGAGTAGCTCAGTTGGTCAGAGCACGCGGTTCATACCCGCGGTGTCGCCGGTTCAAGTCCGGCCTCCGCTACCA
>CAYONY010000075.1:0-7998 GCA_964405415.1 uncultured Fimbriimonadaceae bacterium
GTCGCAAATGTTCGAGCAGCCCTTTGATCTGTCCACCGAAGTGGGGTTCGGGGGTGAAAACATTTCCCCTCCCTCTATCTCCCTCCCCATGCATGGGGAGGGAAGGGGTGGGGAGATCGTTTGTCAAACCACCGAGGTGCAGGGTCGTGCGCGGCTCCAATTCGTCCGTCAGCGTATCCCAGGTGAGGTAAGGCAGCGGATGATCGGGGGCAAGCTGGTTGTCCAAGTCGTAGGGTTTCTTGGTGAAGCCGAGCGCGTTGAGCCACGTTCCGTTGGCGCCGTCGCCGATCAAGAGCGGCGCCTGAAGGGCCTCCACCAAGCTCATATAGAGAGAAGTCTACCAGTTGAGCCCAAAATCTCCCATCCCGTTGCCTTCAAGGTCCCAAGCGGGTCGGTGCAACCGGGGCCTAAAGGCGGAACGATCGCCCCGCCTTTGGGGTTCAATTCACGGAGCCCTTCATGTTCCCCGTCCTCTTTAAGATCGGCGAGTTCAAAGTTCACACGTTTGGCATCGTCATGATTGCGGCGTTTGCCGTGGCCTTCCTCTTGGGAAGGGCCCGGGCCGCCCGTTTTGGATTGACCAAAGAGCAAGTTTCGGACGTCTTTTTCTGGACCCTGGTGGCGGGCGTTTTGGGAGCTCGCCTTGGCTTCATCGTCCAAGAGCTCGGGTATTACCTTGAGCATCCCGATCGGCTCTTTTCCCTCCAATTTCAGGGCTTGACGAGCTATGGCGGCCTGGTCGGCGGCTTCTTCGCCTTGATCTTTCTGGCCCGGAAGCACCGGGTTTCGGCGCTTACCTATCTCGATCTTGCCGGAGCGCCGATGCTCTTGGGCCATGCGGTGGGCCGCGTCGGATGCCTTATGAACGGGTGTTGCTATGGCCGACGATGCGAGTTGGCGTGGGCAGTCCCCGTTGAGGGGCAAACCGGCCTGTTTCATCCGGCCCAAATCTACGATTCTCTGATGGTTCTGGCGGGTTTGGCGCTGCTGGTGGCGATTGAGCGACGCGGCTTGAGCCGGGGACAGAGCTTTGGCCTGGCAATCTCGTTCTACGCGATCAGCCGCTTTATCTATGAGTTCTGGCGGGCGGGAACGCCGGCCGAAGTGGCGGCCGGCTTTGCCACCTCGACCACGATCGCCGGAACGCCCATTACGGAAGGCCATGTTTTCTCGTTGGCGGTGCTGCTCGTGGGCGTAGGCACGTTCCTTTGGGCCCGCCGCAATCGGGAGCCGGCACCCCCTCCCGTGGGATTGGAGACGCCATGAGCTTTTCGGAGCTGCTCGATGCGTTCCGAGGCAAGCGGGCCTTGGTGGTCGGCGACCTCATGCTCGACGAGTACCACTTCGGCCGAGCGGAGCGGATCAGTCCGGAAGCGCCGGTGATGGTGATCCGCCACCAGCGCAGCGCCCAAGTCCCGGGAGGGGCCGCCAACGTCGCGCTGAACCTTCAGGCCCTCGGCGCCGTGCCCACGCTTATCGGCGTTGCCGGCGACGATGTGGACGGGGACGCGTTGGAGCATTGTCTGCGGGATGCCGGATTGAACCAGGCCCACCTGTTTCGCGAAGTCGGCCGCCCGACCACCAAGAAGACGCGGATCGTCGCCGACCATTCCCATCAGGTCCTCCGGCTTGACTTCGAATCCGACCGGCCGCTCGATCCTTCCGTCGAAGATCGCGTAATCGAAGCGATTCAGTCGGCGGCGGGCCAGGCCGACGTCGTCGTCCTCAGCGACTACCTCAAAGGCGTTTGCTCGGCGAAGCTCGTCGAGCGAACCTTGCACGCGGCGGCACGGGCGGGCATCCCGGCCGTCGCCAATCCAAAGCCCGCGAGTTTCACCTTCTATCGGCAAGCTTCGTTGGTGAGCTTGAACCGTTTGGAGGCGGCCCATTCGATTGGACCGATGGATGGGCCCCATCCAGAAGAAGCGCTCAAGACCTACCGAAAAAGCGCCAATTTAGGGCCGATTCTCGTCACGTTGGGCGGCGAGGGCATGGTGGCCTCAGGAAGCGAATCGTTCCATGTGGAAGCCCCGAAAGTCGAGGTTTACGATACGGCCGGCGCCGGCGACACGGTAATCGCAACGGTGGCCCTGGGCATGGCGACGGCGGGCTTTGTGCGAGAGGTCTTTGAGTTGGCGGCGCAGACGGCGGCTTGCGTCGTGCGGCATGTCGGCGTGGCGACGCCGAGCCAATCGGATCTGGCGGCGATTCGGGCGATGTAGCGTTTAGCGGGAGACCCCGACCTTCCTCCCTTGTCCCAACCCGGCCCGGGTATCCTCTCGCTTCAATCTCAGGAACGACATCTATGCGCATCAAGAACAAAGAGATCCGCCAGCGGCGGCATCGTAAAGAGCAGGTTCAGAAAGCCGCCCAGCGCGACCTCCGCGCGCAATATGCCAACAAGCCGGCCGGCGACAAGGCCCCGGCCGCTCCCAAGGCCAAAGCGGCCCCCAAGAAAGCCGAAGCCGCGGCCGAAAAGCCCAAGAAGGCCCCGGCCAAAAAGAAGGCCGAAGACGCTCCGGGCGAATAGCCGCGTGGTCGGGCTCGGCGATTTAGGGTGAAATCGGGCAAGACGCGATGCCCGAACTGCCTGACATCGAGCTCTATATCCATTGTTTGAGGCCCCGGATCGGCGGTCAAGTGCTGGAACATGTCCGGCCGTTCAACATCTTCACCGTCCGTTCGGCCGATCCCCCGATCCAAGCCGCGGAGGGCAGAGCGGTACGTGGCATTACGCGCATCGGGAAACGCATCGTCCTTTCGCTGGAAGGGGGGCTCCATCTGGTGCTTCACCTCATGATCGCGGGCCGGCTCCGATGGGATCCGGGACGCTTCGCCCTAAGAAAAGGAGGCAAGATCGCTTCGATCGCCTTTGAGTTTTCCGAGGGAACACTGACCCTTACCGAGGCTTCGAGCCACAAGCGCGCCTCCGTCTTGCTTGTTGCCGACGACGCCAAACTGAAGGCGCTCGACCCGGGTGGGCTGAACGTGCAGCGCGCCGAATTTCCCGATTTTCTCGAACGCCTCTGCTCCGAGAACCGAACGCTCAAGCGAGCCCTTACCAACCCCCGGCTGTTCGATGGGATCGGCAACGCCTATTCCGACGAGATCCTTCATGCGGCACGGCTTTCGCCCTTCCGATTGACTCGTTCGCTCACCGACGCCGAGGCGGCCGCCCTCTATGAAGCGATCCGGTCGACGCTGCGTCTTTGGACGGTTCGGCTCAAGAACGAATTCTCCGGCCGCTTTCCCGGCCCCGGCGATGTCACCGCATTCCGTCCCGACTTTGCCGTCCATGGCAAATTTGGCAAGCCATGCCCGGTGTGCGGAAAGCCGGTGCAGCGCATCCGCTACGCCGAGAACGAGACCAACTACTGTGCGGTCTGCCAAAACGAAGGGCGGCTTTTCGCCGATCGAGGCCTCTCGCGGCTCCTCAAGGAAGATTGGCCCCGCACGCTCGAAGAGATGCTCGGGGAACGCTAGCCTCAAATTTGGCTGAATTCGCCCGTATGGACGTCATACAGTCCGGCGATGATGGCGGTCTCGCCCGCTTCCATCGCGCGCTGCAAGGCCCACGATTCGGTGATCAGATGCTCCCTCGAAAGGCGGGCGTTCTCCACCACCGATGCGCGAAAGAGGTCCTTTGGCCGTTCCGCGCGCGCCCGAAGGACGGCGGCCGAGACGGCGAATCTCAAGGTCCCGCCCGAACCGGTAACGGCGCCGTCGACCACCTGCTTCACGGCGAGGCATTCGGTGTGGCCCATCACGATCACCAGGGGTACGCGCAAGATCGAGACCGCCAATTCGAGCATCCATTTGGCGCTGTCGCTGGCCACATTCCCGGGTACGCGGCTGATGAAGAGCTTGCCGAGCGGCTGATTGAAAACGACTTCCGGGGAAACCCGGCTGTCCGAGCATGCGACGATCGCGGCGCGGGGCTTGGGCGCATCGGCCAGTTCACCAATCCGTTCTGGGCCGTAGGTGTAGCCGATGCTGGTGCCATCTCGAAAGCGACGGTTGCCCTCCAAGAGTTCATCGAGGATCAACTGGGCTTCGGCCGAGAGCGGTGGGTTCATCGTAAATACTCGACATTCTCGGCGCGGGAGCCGACCATCCGCCATTGCCCATCGATCCTCCGCAAGGTATGGACGCCGGTTGCCTTGTTGTCCTGAAACGCCTCGCCCTCGACGCGCTTGGTCACGATGGATGCCCTCACGTCCGCCTCGTCCTTCTCCATCCGCACGACTTGGGCGCTTTCCACCCACATCAGAAGTTTGTATTTGTCGAACAACTCTTGCGTCGAGCTTCGGGCGGTGGCGAAATCGGGTGACTTGGGGTCCATGGTCTCCATGTACGCTTCGATGTCTTCGCGCTGGACGGCATCGGCTTGGCGATGGAGCACGGCGATCGCCTCGCTCTCCGCACTGGAGCCGCCGCAACCCGCCAAGATTGCCCCCGCAATGCAAGCCGAGGCGGCCAATCGGTTAACCAACGCTGCCTCCCGACTGGCGCAAACGCGCATAGATTAGGCTTTCCATCCCGTGGGTTCGCACCATTCCAGTCATCTGGCTTTGTTCCAATGCATCTGCATCGTCGAAGCTGGCGGCGGCCTCACTGTACAGGGCCCAAGGCGATGTGCGCCCGGTGACCTGCATCCCGGCTTTGAACAATCGCACCCTCACCGTTCCGGTCACCCTTGTTTGAATGGAACCGATAAACGCATTCAGATCCTCCATCAGAGGGTCCCACCAGAGGCCGCGATAGGCGAGCTCGGCCCATTGGGCGTCGACTTGCTGCTTGAAGGCACGTTCCGCGTGGGTGGTGACCAAGGCTTCGAGCGCACGGTGAGCGGCAATCAGCAAGGTTGCCCCGGGGCACTCGTAGTTCTCCCGGACTTTGAGCCCAATCATCCGGTCTTCCATGATGTCGATCCGGCCCACGCCGTGCCGCCCAGCTACCTCGTTGGCAAATCGAATGACGTCGAGGGGGCCACCCTTGGCGGCGCCTGACGATTCGCCGCAGATCGCCACCGGAACCCCTTCTTCAAACCGAATTTCGAAAGTCTCCGGGTCGTTCGGGGCCCTGGACAGGGATGCCGTCCACTCGAAGATCTCTTCCGGAGGCGCGAAATCGGGCTCCTCCAATCGGCCTCCCTCGATGGATCGCCCCCAGAGGTTTTCGTCAATCGACCAGATTTTGTCGCGGCTCTGCCCGATCGGCGCGCCGACGCGCTCGGCGTATTCGATCTCCCACGATCGAGTCAAGTTGCCTTCACGGATGGGCGCGAGGATGGGAATTCTTGGCGCGAACATCCGCAGCCCGAACTCGATGCGGAATTGGTCGTTGCCCTTTCCGGTGCAGCCGTGGACGAAGGCGTCGGCGCCCTTGGCGAGCCCGGCTTCGGCGGCCTTCTTGGCGATGAGCGGCCGCGCGATCGCGGTGGAGAGCGGATAGCCAAAGTAGTCCGAGTTGGCTTGGATGGCGGGTACGCAGTATGAAGCCGCGAATTCCGCTTTGGCATCGACCACTTGGTGCTCGGTGCCCAATGTTTGGGCGCGTTCGGCGGCGGTGCGGATGTCCTCGGCGGGCTGGCCGACATCGATCGTCACGGTCGAGATCCGCTCGAAGCCCTGCTCGCGCATCATCGGGATGCAAACGGTGGTGTCGAGGCCTCCGGAGTAGATGATGAGAGCATGCTTCATGGGAGAGGCCCTATTGTGGCTCACCCAACAAAAAGCGCGCCGAACCAGGCGGTCCGGCGCGAAACGGCAAGCGTACGAAATGAGTTAGCGGGGCGACCGTCGCCGAAGGAGGGTGATCAATCCTAGGCCTACCACCGCCAAGCTCGCCGGCTCCGGAACCGGCGAACCGCTGACCGTCACCATATCGAACCGAGCGGTGCCCGTCGTGGCATACGTGCCGGCACTGCTCGCCAAATACGTCGTTCCCCCGCCGAATGAGCTGACGATGCGAAAACCGAAGTTCGGATTGTTGGCCACGCCGGCCACGCTGCTCAGGTTGACGCCGCGTCCATTGAACCAATCGTCACCCGATCCGGCTACGCTTTCGTCGAAACCGGAAAACGTTCCGGCGGGCCCGAATAGGCCCGGGATGTTCGCCGGATTGCCACCCGTGGGGGTCATGCCAGCCGTCGCGTTGCCCGCATTAACCGACAAACGATTCCACGTTGCGCCATCGGTTGTGTAATAGAACGCCCAATAGCGGCTGACCGTGTTGCTATGGCGCTGATCCCAGGAAACGCCGACGCTTCCCATACCAACGGTCGAAACCATAAACTGGACGCCCGCCGACTCGTTGGCGACGCTCGCCGCCGGATACGTCGTCGTATTCCAACCAAAGTCGGGAGGACTGCCCACGGCGGGATCGGAAGACCCGCCGCTTGCATCACCGCTGGCGAACGTGGCGGTCGTCCCTCCCACCAAACTGGCGGATCCCGTCCCAAGATTCGGAGCCGTGGCCCCCGCCGCGGTCCCGTTGAAATTCCATTGCGTGATGATCGCGGCCGAACTTGGCGCGGCCAGCGCACCGCCGGCGAGAATGCAAAGAACACCTTTTCCTCGAAACATGGCAGATGACTCTCCTCGGACTGACGCAACGCCGCCAATCCACTGCGAAGATCATGACGACGCCATGTCAACCGCGAGTTAAGGCGCGAAGAGCGGCCGGGAAACCCGTAGAAATACGGTCGTCACCCGGAGAGCCGTCGCAGTTCGCCGTCGGCCCAGCCGAGCACCTCCTCGGCCGAAGCGTGCGCCTCGAAACGCCGGGGCTCCCCCCATCGTGCCGTAACCCACCGAAATGCGGGCCGGGGGATCAATTTGCCATAGGGCAGCATCCGCGCCGTGTTCCGAAGGCCGAGGCAAATCACCGAGGCTTCGGCCATCCGCACCATCAGCGCGACGCCGGGCTTGAGCGGAAGCATCTCGCCCGTCTCGCTCAATTCGCCCTCCGGAAACACACAAACGGTCTCGCCCGCGCGCAAAAGCGCGACCGCTTTCTTGATCGCCTGGCGATCGGGCTCGCCGCGCTTCACCGGAAACGCTCGAAACGCCCGAATGGCCCGCCCAAGGATCGGCATGGCAAACAGCTCGCTCTTTGCCATAAAGTACACCGGACGGGGGCAGGCCATCTGGACCAAGATCGGATCCACATCCGCTCGGTGGTTGGCCAGGATCAGGAGACCTCCGTGGCGGGGAACCTGCCGCCTCCCATAAACCCGGGTTGGACCCAGGAGCGTGAAGAGCAGCCACGCGAAAACCCGGGCTACCGGAAGGGCCAACGCGGTGAAAAGGGGATGTTGCCGCTCCAAGGCCGCGGAGCCCTCGGCGGGAGTTGCGGCCGCGATCATCCGGCCTCTCCCCGAATCGCCATCGCCAGCGCTTGGCCAAAGGCCTGATGTTCCAGCTTCAGGACGCGAAGGGCCAGCGTATCCGGCGTGTCGTCGGGCTGCACCGGGCAGCGCATCTGAAGGATGGGTGGGCCTTCGTCGTAGTTCTCCGTGACGAAATGGACCGTGCACCCCGATTCTCGCTCGCCGGCCGCCAGCACCGCTTCGTGCACGTGCCGGCCATACATGCCCTTGCCGCCGAATTTTGGGAGCAGCGCCGGATGAACGTTGAGGATTCTTCGGGGAAAGGCCTCGAGAACGGCTTTCGGAAGCAGACGGAGGTAACCCGCCAGACAGATCCAGCCCACCCGATGGCGCGTGAAGACGGCCATGAGGGCATCCGCATACGCTTCCGGAGGATTAGGATCGACGATCTCGACCGTCAATCCGCGGGTTTTCGCCTCAATAACCGACGGCAGATCCTCTTTGGGCGCCACGACGACGGCGAGGGTTGCGGGCACGCGGCCCTCTTGGCAGGCCGCCGCGAGGGCGAGCATGTTCGACCCTCGGCCCTTGGGACCGACGACCACCGCGACGCGCGCATCCGCCATCACTCTCTTCATACCGCCAATCACGAAGGGATCGCAAAA
>CAYONY010000075.1:8008-13755 GCA_964405415.1 uncultured Fimbriimonadaceae bacterium
ATCCGGTCCTCTCCCGATGGGCCGTCCTTCGGCTTATCGCGTCAGGAACTGGCTGAATGCCGAGATCGTGATCCTCCGGCCCTGAGTGAACCGAACGCCGTCAACCGGCGAGTTGAAGCCGATGACCGTGCGCGAGTCGAGAAGGTTCTCAACGTCGATCGTCACCCCGCCAAACGCACCCAACGCGGTCGGACCGGTTTGGAAGCGGAAGTTCATCCGCGACTTGCCGGCGCGGTCGCCCGTCCCGAACAGATCGGACGAAGGCAACCCACTGCCGAAATCCCAACTGAAGGCCCAACTGGCGCCGTTCCCCCAGAGGTAATTCATGCCGGCATTGATCGTGTTGCGCTGGTCCGCCGGCATATAGCTCGGAGCGGCTTCGCCATCGCTGGTCATGCCGTGGCCTCGAGCGACGCCGTTCGTCCACGTAAAGAACCCGCTCAGGCCCTTGCCGTCGATCGGCGTGAGCTGCAAGGCGAGCTCAATGCCCTTGGACTTGACGTTGTCGATGTTCACTCCCGCGAGCGGACCGTCCTGCAGCCCCTCGATGAGCTGACGGACGTAGACCTGGTCGTCGGTGCTCTTATGAAAGGCCGAAAGCTTCATGGAGCTCGTCGGCCCCAAGGACCTTTCGAAGCTGAAGTCGACCTGATCGGCAACCGCGACCTTTGGGTTCGCCCCGATCACCATCCCTTGGACTAAAGGCGGGGCCTGGAAGAGCCGGTTGTAGGAGAACCGGATCATCGTTTTGTGGTCCCATTGGTAGGCCATGTTCACGCGTGGCGAGACCATGCTGTCCTCGGCATCGCCCATGCCACGGCTCTGCTCGCCGGTGTACGAATCCCAGCGGGCGCCAAAGTTGGCGGTGAAGCGGGTGCTCGGCCGCCAGTCGTCCTGGAAGAAGAACGACCGGTTCTGGCGCTTGGTGTCGGTCACCACGGTCGGAATTTCATCGCCGGTCTGCGTATAGACAAAATTGCCCAATTGGTCCAGAACGGGCACCCCCTTGTCAAAGTTCTGGAAGCCCGGAGGCGCAAGCTGCGGATCGGCCGTGAAGAGGGCATTCAACGCAAGCTGCGAGCCCGACTCCATCCGGTACGATTCGCGGCCATCCTGATTGTCCACAAAGAAGCCGAGCTTGATTTCGTGCGCTCCGGACTTGTTTCGGAATTCACCCTGACCCTGCCAGCTCTTGTTGTTGCGCCGAATTGTCGGGTTGTACTCCTGCGAGCTGTTGAAGGGAAGCTGGGGAGGCGAGGTGCCGCGGCCCAAAACGGACTCGGGCCGCCCTCTGCGATCCCACGAAGACACCGGCCCCTTCGTCCGGCCCCGGAACGGGTTCCCTCCGATCGCCGGATTGTTGTTGGAAGTGTCGTTGTCCATGCTCGCCGAGCCGAACGAGAGCATCCAGTCGGAGTTCTCGCTTTGCTTGCGCCGCCAAGTGAGAAATCCGAAGGTGTTCTCCGACTCTTGGAACTGGTCGATGCCCAATTCCTCTTGCGAGGCAAGGCCGCCTTGGCCGCGGTTGCGATTGTCAAAATAGCCGCCGAAGCCCAGACCGCCGGTCGGCCAGCGTGATCCGAGCCCGGTGCGGTTCGCCACATCGGAACGCGTCGGCTGATGGTTAAACAGGAGGTTCCAGCTGTCCTTGGGGCCCGGGCGATAGTCGAAGTTGCCGAAAACCGAACCGTACTTGCCTTGGTTGTTCGATTCCTGGTCATCCGGTTGGGGCGATTGGCCGGTATTGTCGGTTTGCCGCCCGCTCAAGTTGAGAAAGTAGCCCAAGTTGCGCTGCGCACGGCCATTGGCGTCGGCTTCGCCCACTTGGCGTCCGGTCTGGCCGCTCACCACGACCTGGCCATCAAAGGTCGCAAACGTGCCGCCGAACGCGTTGATCGCGTTCTTCGGCTGCAGGGTGCCGCCTTTGAGGTTAACGTTGAGCACGGATGAGGCGAGGCTGCCGTATTGGGCGGGCAGGCCTCCGGTCATCGCATCGAGGCTCGAAATCAGGTTCGCTCCGACCGTTTGGCCGAGTTGGCCGGTGAACATCTCAGGAAGCTTGACGCCGTTGATGTAGATCGTCCCCGGGTTTTGATCGCCGCGGGCAAAGAGCTGGCCGGCGGCGCCGCTGGAAAATCCGGGGATCGTTCGTAGCAAATTTTCGAGCCGGAAAGGGTTGCCCGCGCCCACCGGAAACAGGTCGCCAAAGCGCTTCGTGCGCAGCGCGCTGATCACGGTTTGAGCCTTGCGAATGATGTTGAGCGTCGGCGATTCCGCCGGTGCGCCCGGCGCGCCCGGCGCGCCGCCTTCGGTTGCGAGTTCGAGATCGGTGACCGTATCGGCGACGACGGTGACGATCGAGGTCGAGATCACCGCTCCGCCAACCTCGATTTTCACTTCCCAATCGCGAGCTTCGAGCTCTGGGCTGACCACCGTGCCGTCCGCTTCGGTTTGAATCACCACGTCCGGCTTTTCGTTCGCGGTGTCACGGAGGGTGATTTTGGCCCCGGAAACCGGTTTGCCGTCACCTTTGGACGTGATGGAAAGCCGCAAGTTGCCCGAGGCCAACAGCGGATGGGCCATGCCCGATGCGGACATGATAGAAAAGGCGACGGCGAGCGCCGAATAGCGAAGTAGTTTTCTTGGATTACGCCTCATGAGTCCTCCCGTTCGATGCCCCCACGGGGCCTTTGCCGAATCGGCTTACGTATGCGAATATACGAGTGCACGCGCCGAATCGACGGAACATTCGCGGCGTCGGCGCGAATTCCTGCCGAACGTGAACGAGATCGCCCAATCTGAGAACGAAAATGCGCTGGCCGCTCGGCTCTGCGCCGCCGGATCGGCGGGCGGCGGCCGATGGGCGGTTGCGTTTTTCGTGAAGGGCGACCCCTCGGAGTTGGCGGCAACCCTACAAGGGTGGGAATCGGCGGGCGCCGCTTTCGACGGTCCCATGGGCTTGCGCGAGCGGCTCATTCGCCCAATCCCGGCGAAGGAGGGCGGCCGTCGGCACTCCCGGGCCGCCCTCGAAATGGCGTTGCGATCCTTGGGCCCCCCGGCCCCCGGTTGCCTCGGGCTCACTTTGGCCCACACGGGTGACGCCGCGATTGCCGCGGCCCGTTTGGCCGAGCCGGGACATCGGGCCGTCATCGGAATCGACCTCGAGCGCCTTGATCGCGCGGTTTCGGCCCGCCTCGTCGAACGGTTCGCCCATCCGGAGGACGTTCTCGACGGCCTTCCGTCGATTGGGGCGTGGGCCGCCAAGGAAGCCGCCTACAAAGCGGCGGGACCCTTTGCCTTTCGCCAACTGAGGTTGACCCTTGCCCGATCCGGCGGTGATGTCTGGCGAGGGCACGCAGCCGTTGGTCGATCCTCGATCACGTTGGCTGTAGCCCAATCGGACACCTTCATCGCGGCCTTGGCCTGGCCGGAATGAGGGCCAAACCCGATCCGCTTTCGAACTCGAGCGCGCGAAATTCCGTCGGTATCGGCAAACGAACACCCGATCCTGCCCCGTATGGGTGACAGGATCGCTTCAAATCAAGAAGGAATGCCGGGGCCGGCGCGTCGAACCCGGTGAATCCTATCCTTAGACCCGAAGTTCGGTCAAGCGAGGCCCGAACGCTCGGTACCGCAATCGTCCCCTTGGCGAGACGCGGGCCGGACTTTCCCCTCCTTCTCCAAGCTCCGCGGGCAAAGGAGCCCGAAATGAACTGGATTGCCACGCTTGGAATCGCGTTAACCCCGCCGCAGGCGAGCCCGATCACCTACCAGATGATGCTGGTGGGACGGGCCAAATACCATGTGGTGACCGCCGACATGCGGTCGGGCCGGTTTGAGGCAAGGACCGTGCATTCGCCCAAGCTGATCTCCGTTTGGTCGCTTTTGAACCACGGCAAGCCGGTTGCCGCCATCACCGGAACGTTTTTTTCGCCTCAGAGCCAGATCGCGGTGGCCGACGTTCTGGTCGAAGGCAACTTGGTGGCCCGAGGCTCACGCGGCAGCGCCATCGGCGTCAACTATTACGGCGACGTGCGAATCTTCGATCAATCGTTCCGAAAGCCGGTCGACTGGGGCGAGTACCGTTTTGGCCTGCGCGGAACGGTGCGGGTGCTCCAAGACGGCAAAGTCTGCCCGAATCCGAAAGCGCAGAAGTTTCGCGATTCGCGGCTTTGGGGCCGGGCGGCCCGGACCGCGATCGGGACAACGGCAAGCGGCAAAGTGGTGCTGATGGCCACGCGAAGTTCAGTGACCCTGAGCGAGCTTGGCAACGCGATGAAGCGCAATGGCATTCGGGACGGAATCAGCCTCGACGGCGGCGGCTCGACCTGTCTTTTTTACCAGGGCTCTTTGGTGATCCCGCCGTCGCGCAAACTCTGCAACCTCTTTGTGCTGAGCGCCCGCCCGGCGGGCGAGCCGAACATCACCTTCGCCGGAAACTAGTCTGGCTCGTCCTGACTCTTGCAAAAGTGAAAAACCCGTTACGCCCTTCGGCTCTGCCCGACCACTGTAGGATGACCGTCGAGGATGTCGACACTTATCGTGATCCGATAAGCGCCGTTTGCGGATTCTGCGATGATGCTCGCGTGCCCGGCCGGGTTGGCGTCCTTTACGTCGCCATCGTTCTTGAACTCAATTGCACGAACTGTCAGACTCTGCATTCCTGAAATACGACGAGCGAGTGAAAGCAGGTATGGCCTAGCTTCTTCGCCACTCGCAAATCGCCGTCTCCGCCTGTCCTGTCCTCCCTTTTGTTGATCCTCAATTCGCTGACGATCCATAAACGCTCTGACAAGGCCCGTCTTACTATCCACTTCCAGCCGGCTTCCTTCTGAGCAAAGGACCGAATAGTATCGGCTAGAATGTCCGATTTTTCGTAATGCCCACCGCACTCTTGTGCGATCGGGCCTATTATGTCCCACCCTCTCAAGAAACAAATCAACCTCGTTGAGAGCCCGCATAATCGAAATTTCTTGCCCCTGCCTTGCTTGGCTCCCCGATAACTCATGCTGCATCGCGCCGAGGGTGAACGCCAAGGCCGAAATAGCCGCGACAACGTATAGCATTAACTTAGTACGTCTTTTCACATTATGCTCCGTCACGATACCAGGCCGTCATCGGAGAATCTATCATAGTCCCAGTATAGACTCCGTGAAGGCGAGTATAAAAATCTCCCCAACAATGAAGCAGATCTCGATAGTTTGCTGGGCAGTTCTGCGGCCAAGTTGGACGGTCGGTGCAAAAGTCGCTGTAAGCGACCCATAAATCGAACCTGGCATCTTCAACTGTGTAACCATCCTTCAAGGCAGTCCAAAACGCATCGACACATGTTTCAGTTGCCTCTGTGTACTTCTCAATATTCCACCCAAGTTGCGATTGGTTTGTGCAGAGCGGTTCGCCCCAGGCATTTTGGTAGGGCCATAGAAACGCATTGCCATATTGGTTCGTAGCGCCAGAAAGACAAGCGTCCAAGAAAGACACGGTAAATGGAGGTTTATGCGTTGAGTTAAGTGGCGGAAAGCCCGTGCCAATCTTCTCTTGCACTCGTTTCTTCACTGAATCAAGTACTGGTTGAAATGAATAAATGTACTGGAGTTCAGGATCTAGTTCCTCAGGATCAGTCACAAGTTCATCATAGTCCGACGTGATGGCGGATGAGTTCACATGATAGTGAGTATGCACATATGCGACAGTTGACCATTCTAATGACTCATAGAAGTAGTAGCTCTTCCAACCTAGTGTGGTAA
>CAYONY010000076.1:0-13709 GCA_964405415.1 uncultured Fimbriimonadaceae bacterium
GGTTCGCCCAGATCCTCCACGATTGCAAGCTGGAGCCGGTCGCACCGGGCGCCAATCCGGCGATCTCCGGTTCGTAGGCCGATCGGATAGGCCGGCAAAAGTGCCAGGTTTGTTGCGCCCCAGGGGGCATTGGCGAACCGATTGCCTCCATTTTCGATCTACAATGAAGCCGAACCTCGACGGTTGATCGGGGGCTTTTTTGGTTGACGTGTTGGGGCGCTGTATGTTGATGCAAAAGAGGGTTCTGGGAAGGTCGGCCGCACTTGCGGCCATTTTGGGTATTGCTTCTGGAGCGCAGGCGATCTTCGTGATCGACCTCAATACCCTCATTAACGGCGATATGCCGCCGGGAACAAATCCCCGGGCAACCGCGACGTTCGAGGATCAGGGCGGGGGCAACATCAAGTTGACCATGACGAACAACATGGCGTCCTCGATCTTCATTTCGACCTGGCTTTTCAACATCGATCCGTGGGTGTCGGGCATCACGGTGAACTACCTCTCGGGTAACGAGGCCACGAATTTTGCGGGCGCCGCGCAGGACCAATATTTCGGCGACGCCAATGGCCAATCGAGCGTTAAGGGCGGTTATTTCGATCTGCTTTTCGACTGGATTCCGCCCCATAACGGCAATAAGTTTTACGGCGGCCAGTCTTCCGTGTACCTCATTTCGGGCTCCGGGCTCACCGAGCAATCGTTCAACGCGGTGAGTGTGCCGGGCGGCGGCAGCGAGGGACCGGGCGGCTATATGTCGGCCGCAAAGGTGCAGGGCTTTGGCAGCAGCGGCTCGATCGGCGATGGCGGCGGCACGCCGCAATCGGTTCCCGAGCCGTTCACGATGGCGCTGATGGGCACGGCAGCGGTGGCGGGCTATCGCCGCCTGCGTCGCCGCGCAAACGGCTAGCCGGCCAGTTTTCAGCGGGATTCCTGATTTGGCGAAAATGCCGGTTTGCGGCATGGCCTTTCGTGGCACATACGGCCCGTGGGCATTTTCAAGGCGAGGCGCCAAACGGCTTTCTTCGGGCGATCGGCAATCGGATTTCTCATTTTGGCGACGGCGGGATTCGCCACGGCGCAGGACTTCGTGCCAGGCCGGGTGATCGTCAAGATGCCCTTCGGCGCCCAAGCCGCCCGCGCCCAACTCGTTCTGGCCTCTGTGAATGCGCGCGTCGAGAGCACGATCCCGCAGCTTGGGATCCAAGCCATGCGGATACCGGCCCATATCGATCCCCGTGCGATGGCCCGAGAACTCAACCGCCTTGGCGTCGAGTTGGCAGAGCCGGATTGGGTCGTCCATCCGGCCCAGGTCACGCCGAACGATCCGCTGTATCCCAATCAAGCCACCTATATGAACCGGGTTTCGGCGCCGGATGCGTGGGACCTTACGACGGGCAACTCGTCGGTGGTGGTGGCGGTGCTCGATACCGGCGTCCTGACCACGCATGCCGACTTGGCCCTCAACATGGTCGCCGGACGCAATGTCTATGCCGACTCGAACGACGTGACCGACCTCTTTGGCCACGGCACGATGGTGGCGGGCACGATCGCGGCGGTGGGCAACAATAACTCGGGCATCGCCTCGATGGCCTGGGGCTGCCGCGTGATGCCGATCCGCATCTGCAGCGCGACGACCAGCTCCACCAGCACGTTTTACATGTCGAAAGGGCTCACGTGGGCGGCCGATAACGGGGCTCGCGTGGCGAACATCAGCTACAGCGGCGCGGGAAGCGGCGCGGTGGCCAGCGGCGCGGCGTACTTTGTGAGCAAAGGCGGCGTGATGGCGATGTCAGCCGGAAATTCGGCTCAGAACATGGCGTTTGCCGAGCCGACGGATTACCTGGTGGTGGGGGCCACAACGTGGACCGACACGCTGGAATCGTATTCGAACTACGGCCCCGCCGTCAGCTTGACCGCGCCCGGCACCGTCTACACGACGACCAACTCGGGCGGCTATAGCGGCGCGGCCGGCACGTCATTCTCCTCGCCGATGGCGGCGGGCGTGCTGGCGCTGATGAAGAGCGCGAACCCGCTCTTGACCCCGGCGCGAATCTACGAGCTCATCAAAGCCCATTGCGACGACCTGGGGGCTCCCGGGCGTGACGACACTTTCGGAAACGGCCGCATCAACGCCTATGAGGCAGTGCAGGCGGCGATCAGCGAGGGCGTGGATTCCCAGCCCCCGAGCGTTTCCATCACATCTCCGACCAACGGCGCGACGGTATCCGGAACCGTGAACGTCGTGGTTGATGCGAGCGATGCCGACAGCGGCATGCAGAGCGTCAGTTTGAGCATCGACGGCTCGACCGTCGGGACCTTGAACGCGGCGCCCTACCAATGGTCTTGGAACACCAGTTCGCTGGCCAACGGGACCCACACGCTGCTGGCGACCGCTCGCGACGTCGCGGGCAACACCGCGACCCATACCCTGACCGTCAGCGTTTCGAATGCTGACACGACTCCTCCGACCGTGGCCTTCACCAATCCCCTTCAGGGGCAGACGGTGACGGGAACGGTCTCCGTCCAAGTGAGTGCTTCGGACTCCGGCAGCGGCATGCAGAGCGTCAGCTTGAGCATCGACGGCTCGTCCGTCGGGACCTTGAACGCGGCGCCCTACCAGTGGTCATGGAACACCAGTTCTTTGGCCGCCGGAACGCACACGCTGCTGGCGACCGCTCGGGACGTGGCGGGCAACACCGCGACGCGCTCGATCACGGTCACGGTCCAGAGCCAGGACACGACGCCGCCGATCGTGACGATTTTGAGTCCGACCGGGGGCTACCTGGCCCGCCTTCTCGATGTGCGCGTGAACGCCTGGGACAACGTGGCGGTTCAGCGAGCGGAGCTCTATCTCGATGGAGTTCTGGTCGGGACCTCGACGTCCAGCCCGTTCACGATCACGTATGACACGCGGCGCGTCAAGCGCGGAAACCACGTCGTCCGGGTGCGAGCCTGGGATGCGGCAGGGAATTCGGGCTGGTCGCAAAACGTGACGGTGAGAAAGGGCTAATCAGACCTTTAAGCGGCCCCGTCCGGAATTTCCGGGCGGGGCCGCTTTTGGTTTTGAAAGGGGACTTGGAGGCCGTCTCAGTCTGTGAGCGGGTATCCTCTTGGTTCGCTCAAGGTTCGGGGCGTGGCGCAGTTTGGTAGCGCGCTTCCATGGGGTGGAAGAGGTCGCACGTTCGAATCGTGTCGCCCCGACCAGATAAACTATAACAAATCAAGCCGATCCACGGCTCTGGTCTCTCAGATATGGCTCAATTGAATTGAGAGACCAAATGAGTGATTCTGGCGGAAATGGAGTCTGTGACCTCTTCCCTGGAGTGGAAGAGGTCGTCCCGATGATCGAGATCGCCCCGACCAATCACCTCCGAACCAATCCTTAAGATTGGCAATACTTGACCATGCGGCTCTGGTGCCGGTGCTGTGCCATGATGAACCTGGGCCGTTGGCCCAGAGACGGTGGCGATGGATGACCTGAGGGCGACCCCACTTGAGGCAAGCTGGCACCTCAATCTCTTGGGCCGGCTTGAGGTGATCTCCTCCGATGGCGGACGGGCGAAGTTTTCCTCCCGAACCGCCTTGTCGCTTCTTGCCTTCCTCGCATTGAACAAGGGACGGGAGTTTTCAAATGTCGAGCTCCAAGAGCTTTTTTGGCCCGAAAGTGATGGCGATCGTCAGGCGCAGAACCTGCGCCGGGCGGTTTCCGATCTTCGCAAGGTCCTCGAGGAGGGGCTGCCGCTTGGGTCGGTGATTGTGACCCGAAAAGGCCACGTCTGCCTTTCTTCAGATCGCGTTGCGACCGATGTCGAAAGATTCCTCGATTTAATAGGGCCTGGCATCGAAGAAGGCCGGCAGACCAGGCTATCCGAAGCGGTGAGTCTTTACGCAGGGCCTTTGCTCGCGCCTCTAAGCGATTACTGGGTTGCATCGAGTCGGATGGAGTTCGAAGAGCATTTAGGTCAGGCAGTTGAACTACTTTGCGGCGAGCTGACTCGAAATGGAGAGATCAAAGAGGCGATTCGAATTGGGCGCGCGGCTGCCGTCGCCGCGCCCCTTCGAGAGGACATCCATATCGCCCTCATCGCGTCATACCGTGCCGCAAACATGGAATCTGAAGCATTCCGGCAATTCGAGCGTCTCGAGCAGATGCTGGACGAGAATTGGGGGGAACCGCCGTCGGAGCGAGCAAAGGCGGCATTGTTGGACTCGGCCATTGCAAAACCGCTGGCCGAAGGCTCTGAACATCTGGCGAGGGCTGAGTGTCATTCGACGGGTGGCGCCCTGCCCATTGGCTCGAAATATTACGTTCGCCGAAGCGCGGACTCGGAAGCGGAGGCTTGGATCGCCGAACGCGAAGGGGTCATCCTAATCCATGGGCCTCGGCAAGTTGGGAAGAGCTCCCTGCTTGCTCGGATGCTGGCCTATGCCCGGTCGAAGGGGATCGCCGTCGTGCTCACCGATGCGCAGGCGATGGGCGAGTCGCAGCATGCCGACGGGGAGCGGCTCTATCCGTCGCTTGGGCAGGAGTTCGCCGCACAACTCGGCCTCGACCTGGACCTGGACAGTGCCTGGGGGCAGAGACTCGGGCTAAACGCGAATCTTAGCGCCGTGGTCGGCAAGCTCTTGGCCCGAAGCGAGAAGCACGTCTGCTGGGCCATCGACGAGGCGGACCTCCTCTTCGACCGACCCTATACCAACGACTTTTTTGGCCTGCTCCGAAGCTGGCATAACCGTCGCGCCCTAGACCCGGGGGGACCATGGAAAAAGCTCACGCTCGTGTTGACGTACGCCACAGAGGCCAACCTCTTTATTTCCGATTTGAACCAGTCTCCTTTCAATGTGGGGGTTCGGTTGGATTTACGAGACTTTACAGAAGAAGAGGTTCGCCTTCTGCAATCGCGCTACTCTCGTGTGGGCGTTCCGGAGGCTTGGCGAGCTGTGTACGCTCTCACCCACGGCCATCCGCATCTGGCGCAATGCGCGCTCGCGTTCCTGGCGAGCGGAGAGTCGGTCGAGGCCCTAGTCTCGACGGCAGCCAAAGAGGACGGGCCGTTTGGAGATCACTTGAAACATATGCTCGTCGTGATCGCGCAAAGCGAGGAAACCTTGGCTGAAGTGAAGCGCATGCTGCGGGGCAAGCCATTCGAGGGTCCGACCACCCGATACCGCCTTCAATCCGCGGGCTTGATCGTCCTGTCCAAAGACGGCCAGCCGAGATTTCGGGTGCCAGTCTACGAGGACTACTTGCGAACCGCTTTGGGTTGATTCTCGAATGGCTGACTGTTGAAAATGCGTACTGCCCCGTCCGTGCAAGCCAGGATGATCTTTCGGCCGTCTTCGGAAAAAGACGGACTGTCTGACCTCACCCCACCCATCTGGAATGGACGCAGAGGCGTATAACGAAGCGCAAAAAGCTCCCTGCCCGTTAGGCCTTCCCACACGATATTCGTCCGGTTTGGTCCGCCGGTCACGATTCGTCTACCGTCGGGTGAGAACCTAATCCTGTCAAATGCCGATCCAGGCGAAAGTTCTCCGATGAGCCTTCGGTTTTCCACATTCCAAAGATAAGCGGGGCCATCCATCGTTCTGCCGAGGAGCGTAATGCCCGTCGGGCTAAACGCAATTCCGTTTAGGAACGTCTTAACGGGCGGGAGTACAGCGATCTGTTTCAGAGTCCCTGCTTCAAACAACTTCAGTTGAGTTGTCTTTGTTTTTCGATCGTATATTGCTAACGCCATAATCTTCCCATCCGGCGATAGGTCTGATCCCCAGATCTGGTCCATCACTGTAAGTTTCCCGATTAGCTTCCCGGTGATTCCTGAAACGAGGTAGGCCAATCCTCCAAAAGGAGGCGATGAGGGCGAGTTTGTGTTGATCGGATTGGTGAAGAGCAATTTGCTTCCCGTGCGATCCATTGAGAGCCCAGGGTAGTTCGTGGACTGCCGAGGCCAGTCCAGCGAAAAGCGGGCGAGTGTTTTCATGCTGCGGGTATCGAGAATGGCGTAAGACTGAGGCCAGAACTCTCCGGGGGGAGGATGGCTTATGGCAAGCAGGCGATCTTCCGAGATCGGCCAAACACCCATGCTCCCATTCTCGAAGACCTGGGCCGTTTGTTCGGATTTCAGTCCGTCGAAAGATAACCGCTCAACCCGGCCATCTTCCCGAGCGACAAATGCTTTCGATTCGGAGAAGTTAAAGTCGGTAAAGTCTGTTCTGCGGCTTACGATTCCTGTTTCCAAGTTGCGGCTGAGGATGGCCTTGTCAGACAGACCATATTGGTCCATGGAGACGAGATTCTTTCCCCCGTTTACCAACCAAGCATCCATAACGGGTCTTTCTTGCTCGGCATAGACTTCGACGGGAAGCTGAGTATCGAACGACCAAACTCGCAAGTGACGGTCGGCATCCAGTGAGATCAATCGATTGTCGCCGTCCCACGGAAAGAAGGCTGCGCGCACCATGGTTTGATGTCCTGCAAATGTTCTCAATAGCCTTCCGTTTTGCGAATTGAAGACGCGAACGGTGCCATCGTAGCCGCCGACGACCAGCTTGCTGCGGTCAGGCGAGAAAGAGCAAGAGGATGCGCGGATTGCGTTTCCGGACATCGTCGAGACAACGCTAAGATCCGACGAACGCCGCAATTCAAGCAGTCGGTACTGGTAATCGTAAAAGCAAAGCAAGGAACCATCCCGGCTTTGCAGCAATTGCTTCTCCCCACTACTGCTAGGCGAGTCGAAATATGGGATTCGGTGGCTTGCAATCAAGCGCCCCGCTGCATCCCATCGATTGACCAATCCTCCCCAATGTACGGAGAGAACCGTGCCATCGGTCAAGAAACGCGCAAGCCTAGGGTCTGAGGAATTGGGGGCACGTTCAAGGGTTATGACGGGCTTGCCTTCTCCGACCGAATGCAATTCCAACTCGACCGGTCCAGCCGCAGAGCGAATTGCGATTAGGCACCGCTTGCGTTCGGGACTGAAATCAAAGACGCGGCCTCCGGCAGAATAGGACCAAATCAACTGGTCGGTCTGCGCGTCTCGTAAGACTAGCGCGCCCGTAGAATTGTTTTTCCCAGCACGCCACCCGCCCTTTCGATACGCTGGCAATATAGTAGGCTCGACTAGCCTCCGAATGAATCGAAGCCCTTTTGGCGTTAAGTCATAAATGGAGTCTGGCGTGACTAGATGTACGCTTCGATCGGTCTGGCGCTCAAGAACGGAGTTTTCGGGAACGGAATATTCTGCTTCGTGGGAATTGACCAGCATCGCCGCATGCCCCCACTCCCATCCCCGGAGCGGGTGGTCTCTTGACTGTTGAACCAACTCGGCAATTCGCGTGTATCGCTCGTCATCGATGGCCGACACAATTGAGGACATCATGCCAACGTAGTTCTTGGCGGAGAGCTCGGCCGTGCGAGATTCGAGCGCGTCCAGGGCTTGTTTTCGCTCCTTCGAGACCCTGCTGAGCTCATCGTTGCGATCTCTGAGCTGCCTGGATTGGCTCTCCAAGCTGATCAAGGCTTGAGCTCGTTTCCGTGAAGTCGTCCTGAGATTCTCGGCACTCTTCGCAAGGGACGCAAGGGCCATTTGACGTTCGTTGGACGTTCGTTTCAGGTCTGCGTTGAGCCGTTCCAACTTCGTAAGCGCATTTTTGCGATCTGAGGACACTTGGCTGAGCTCATCGGTTCTAAGTCCCAGCTTAAGGAGTGCTTTTTGCCTCTCCTCTGAAATCCTTAGGATTCCGACTGCAGCCGACGATATCGCCAGCACGATGACACCTGCAACCATCGCCGTCCGCAAAATGGCTAGGCGAGCCGCGCCCCGCTGACGGCGAAGCTCCGCATCGGGCAGGCTCTGCCGCCTCCAGCTTTCATCGAAGACCGTGCGGTAGGTTCGATTGCGCAACCTCAAAGCGCCGCGCTCCTCGAGTCCAAGGCCGGACAGCCTCAGAGTGGCGACGACCGGGTTTTCTGCCGCGCCCTTGACGTACTTGCCCTTCAAGAGGCGGCCATAGAGATCGAGAACCTGGGCGCGCCGCTCCTCGGGAGACATCCCCGGAACGTCCGGGTCGAGCACGCGCCGCTCGATGTCCGCGAAATTGGACTCCTTCTGACGAGCTTCCGGCGTAAAGAAAAGCTTCTGAACGAGGGCGTCGACGGCTCGCTCCGTCCTAATCTCCTGGTTCGATGCAATCTGGCTGCAAAGGAGCTGTGTGAGATAAGGGTGCCCATTCACCCAATAATGAATCCGCCTTAGCAGCCGGGCCCCGTCCCGCTCCGATGTCGTCAACTCCACGGTAAACGGCAGCGTCTCGTCGAGGGTGAAATCGGAAAGGTCCACCTGTGTTCCGATATTGAACGGGGTGATTTCCGGATTCCGGATGAGCTGGCCCGGAGTGGCGACGCCTACGATGCAAAACGTCAGGCGCTCGAAGCCCCCGCCGTTGGAGCGCCGGTTGTAGCAGTCTCGGATCCCGGCGAAGAACTCATCGGTGGGGAAGGGCAGGGCTCTGACAAAGTCGATCTCATCGATGAAGATCACGAGAGGGTCCGTTATCTTGGCGAGAACTACGTCTCGGAGGGCCCCAGTCCATCGAGAGAGCGGTCCTATCGCCTGATGCGAGTTCCAATATTCGAGGAGCTCCTGCTCCAACTCGAGGTCTGAGCCGATCTCGGATAAGAGTCCCGCATACCACTGCTCAAGAGTCACATTCGCGCCGAGCCACTGCAGGTCGAGCTTGACCGTCCGGATGCCCTTCTCGCGAAGCTTGTGGATCGTCCGCGCGACGAGCGAGGACTTTCCCTTCTGGCGCGAGTCGAGAAGAAAGACATATTCTCTCGCCATAAGCGCCTCGAACAGCTGAACATCTGCCTTGCGCTTGATGTAGTTGGGCGCGTTGGGCTCCATGGTCCCTCCCGCACGAAAGAAGGCCGATTGACGATCCATGGACCCATGATACAAAGCTCATCGTGATGAGATTGATCACGGAACGATCACGCCCCGCCCTTTATGATCGCCGCATTGGCAATCGGGCCGACAGAGTTTGGTCCTGGAGGGCAAAGATCAATGAAACGACATGACAATTCAAGACGACTCAGAACCGGAGTGGCCGTGCTGATCGTCCCCGCGCTTCTCGTGGGATTCACAAGCGCGCCACCGCCGCCGGCCGGCCAGATCGCGTTTGTCAGCCAGCGCGATGGAGGATACAACGAGATTTACGTGATGAAGGAAGACGGCAAAAGCGTGGTGCGGCTCACAAACACGGCTGCTCACGAATGGGAGCCTGCCTGGTCTCCCGACGGTACCAAAATCGCCTTTACGAGCTTGCGGGACGGCAATGCGGAGATCTACGTGATGAACGCAAATGGCACCAACCAAGTGCGGCTCACCAACGACCCAGCGACCGATTTTGGCTCCTCATGGTCTCCGGATGGAACCAAGATTCTGTTCCACTCCCAACGCGATTCTCCTGGAACCGCCGATATCTTCGTAATGAACGCGAACGGTTCGGGTGCGCCGATCAACCTAACCGATGCGACTGGAAACGACAGCCAGGCGGTTTGGTCGCCGGACGGAACGAAGATCGCGTTCAACTCCGATCGCGATGGGGACCAAGAAATCTACATCATGGATGCCGACGGCAACAACCTGGTCCAAATCACCGACAACACTTGGGCCGACCTCATGGACGCTTGGTCGCCCATCAATGGGTCAAAGATCGCATTCAGCAGCGATCGCTATGGGAACTATGACGTCTTTGTCATGAACGCGAATGGCACGGGTACCGTGCAGCTCACGAACAACTCCGCCAACGATGCGGAGCCGAGCTGGAGCTCCGACGAGTCCAAGATCGTGTTCTGGAGTACGCGCACCGGGTTCTACGACATCTACAGCATGAGCGCCAACGGCTCGAACGTCAAAAGACTCACCACATCTAGTGCTCTCGACGCGGACCCGGTCTGGAAGCCGTAACCCGCGGAGAAGCGCTTTGGCGCCATTCCTGAGCCGTCATGGTGGTTCGGAACTCTTGAGGGAGTCTGTCCGGACTGAAAGGGCGGTCGAGTGGCGCCGATACTGGGCCGATGCATCTTCGGCCCAGAATATCTGTTTCCGGTCTCTCAATTGTCTCTCAATTCACAGAGATAGAATGAGACGCCCTGAGACGCCCGTAGATTCAAAATCTGTTCGCTGAACCTGCCAATCTCTCCATGGGGTGGAAGAGGTCGCACGTTCGAATCGTGTCGCCCCGACCAGGTTCCATTGAACCTCTCCTACTCTTGCATTTTGGGGCCGCTTGGGCTGGCTCTTTCTTAATTGAAATCCATCCCGGATTTTCAGCAGGTAACCTCACCCTATGCCCAAGCGCCCCGTCAAGCCGGAAGATCTTCTCGAGCTCGTTTTCGTCGGCGACCCCCAAATCAGCCCCGATGGAAGCCAGATCCTCTTCACCCACAAGAAGATCAACGACAAAAACAAGTACATCACGAACCTTTTCACGGTCGATCTCAAGGGCGAGCTGAAGCAGTGGACGCAAGGCGAATCCGGCGCCGGATCGGGTCGATGGTCGCCCGATGGATCGCGGATCGCTTTCGTGAGCGGCCGCGACAAGCCCAAGCAGCAGATCTATCTGATTGCGACTTCTGGCGGCGAGGCCAAAAAGCTCACCGACTTTCCGGAAGGCTCGTTCGGCGAATTCCGCTGGTCGCCCGATGGCAAATGGATCGCCTGCACGTTCCGCGAAACCCACCCCGATTGGACCGAGAAAGCGGCCAAAAAGCGCGAGGAAAAGGGCCTGAGCACGCCGCCGCGTATGATCGACGACGTTTGGTATCGGCTGGATGGCGATGGCTACTTCATGGAGCAGCGGCATGCGCTGTATCTCATCGATGTCTCCACCGGCAAGACCGAGAAGCTGGCCAAACTCGGGCCTTTGGGCATGGCGAGTTTCGATTGGTCGCCCGATTCGAAATCGCTCGCGGTTTGCCATTCCGACCGCAAACGGCCGATGGCGGAGCCGCCGAACGATCAGATCTGGATCGTCGACCTCAAGGGCAAATCGTCGAAGGTGAAAGGCCTGCCCGAAGGCGACAAGTCGGCGATCCGCTGGTCCCCGGATGGCAAAACGCTGGCGTATGCCGGCGACGTGGAGCCCAGCGACCCCTGGGGGGTCCGCAATGTAAAGCTCTACGTCGTTCCCGCGGCGGGCGGCGAGGCCAAATGCCTGAGCGACAAGCAGGACTACTGCCTCTCAGTTTCGACTCTGGGCGATTCAAAGGATGCGGCGGCCGAGACGGTGGTCGAGTGGACGCCGGATTCGAAAAGCCTTGTGGTCCAGGTCGGCTGGCATGGCGAGACCCACCTGGGCATGGTCGATGCCGTCAAGGGCGGCGTGGAGGTTCTCACCAAGGGGCCGCAGGTCCTCACGATCGGCAACCTCAGTCGAGACGCCTCGCGAATCGCGTGTCTGGCCGGCGATGCGGTGACGCTCAATGAAGTGGCGGTGCTCGATGGGAAAGGGGGCGAGCCGAAGGTGCTCACCCAGCTCAACAAAGGCTATCTCGAGAGCGTCAGCCTGAGCAAGCCGGAAGAGGTTTGGATCGATTCGACCGATGGCGTAAAGGTTCAGGCTTGGGTGATGAAGCCGATCGGCTATAAGGCGCCCAAGCGTTTTCCGGCGGTGCTGGAGATCCACGGCGGACCGCACACCCAGTACGGGTTGGGGTTCTTCCATGAGTTCCAAGTTCTCGCCTCGGCGGGCTACGTGGTGGTGTTTTCCAATCCCCGCGGAAGCAAAGGCTACGGCGAGAAATTCTGCGCGGCGATCCGGGGCGATTGGGGCAAAAAGGATTGGGACGACGTGTCCGCGGTGATGCGATGGATGCAGCATCAACCCTATATCGAAGCGGGCCGCATGGGCGTGATGGGTGGAAGCTACGGCGGCTTCATGACGAACTGGGTGATCGGCCATACGAACGAGTTCAAGGCGGCGATCACCGATCGATGCGTGTCGAACTTCGTCTCGATGGCGGGCAACAGCGACTTTGCGTTTAACAAGAACGGCTATTTCGGCGGGGTGGCATGGGGCGACCTCAAGCAGATCGAGCCCCTTTGGCGGCAATCGCCGATCGCCTACTTCGAGAAGGTCAAGACGCCGACGCTCATCATCCATTCGGAAGGCGACCTGCGCTGCAACGTCGAACAGAGCGAACAGGTGTTCACTGCCCTTCAGCAAGAAGGTATCCCGTCGCGATTCGTGCGATACCCGGTTTCGACGTTCCACGGGATGAGCCGATCGGGTCCGCCCGACCTCCGCATCCACCGCCTCCATGAGATCCTGAGCTGGTGGAAAAAGTACCTGGCCTAAGGAAGATTGCCGCTCATGGGTCCGGGCACGACATCGCCCTTGGTGCCTTCAAAGACCCGGTACGCCTTCTTGCCGTTGACCATGTCGAAGGCGCGGGCGCCTTTGTCGTCGACCTGGTCGGGCCCTAAGCTATAGAGTCGATAGGCGTTGCCCTTCGGTTGATAAATCAGAGGTTTGCCGGCTTGAAATGGGTCGAGTGGCACTTCTTGGAGGTACTTGGGAACGAGCTCGGCAAGCGATTTGGGCAGTTGCCCCCGATCTCGGCGAAAGTTGCGAATCGCCATTTCCGCCGCCAAGAGCCGGGTGGCGGCTTGGCGCACGAGGTCGTGAACCCAAAGCGAAAAGGCCATCTCGGGGCTGGCGAAGATCTCGGCAAGCGGGCTCGTGATGGCCGGTTCGGTGGCCCGGTTTCGGGGGCCGAAAGGCTTCTGAGTTCGGTCGATCCAATAGGCGAAATGCGCCTTCAGCTGGCGGTAGGCGGCGCGGCGGCTGTCGGTGGCTTGTTTCCAACGTCGTTCGAGCGAACCGCCTCCCGCCGGAGAATCGTCGGACCGCATCATCTGGACCTTCCAATCCCAATCCTTCGTGCCGTTGAGCATGGTCCAAAGGTCGATCGACATCTGGGTTTCCAGCAGTCGGCTATACGAGAACTTGGCCGACGCCAGGGCATCCAACCGCTTCAATTGCATCGGGTCAACGCCTTGTGGCAGTTTTGCCGCCGCCTTCCAAAGCGCCGTGAGCTCAATCGAGTAGAGGGCGCGTGAGATCAGCCGGCAAAGCGTGTCGCCCCCTTGTCCGATTCGCTCGCTGAACTCGAGCCCATCGAGCGCGGTGGTAAGGGCGTCGCGCGGCCGACCTTCGCGAAGCTCATGGTCCGACTTTGCGGAAAGGAGCTTGGCGAGATCTTTGAGCGCCATGTGGTCATTGGGTCCGGAGACTTCGAAATAAGAGCCCAACGCGCGGGCCCGCCAAGCAAACTTCTGCGTTTGAGCCAATTCGAAGAGCCGAAACACTTCCGCGTTGAGGGGGATGCCTTTGGCCAGGTTGGCCCGGGTCTGCTCGGGCGTCCATGCGTGGGCGTCCTTGGCAAAGCTCGGCAGGAGGTGGAGCGCGGTCTTGGCGTGGGATGCGGCGAGGTACGTGTCGAGGGCGTTGGGATTCGGGATGGGAGGAAAGACGGGGCGGACCGCAGTCGGCGCCGGATCATAGAAGAAGTAGCCGGCGAAGGCGATGGCGAGCGCAGCGAGGAAGATTCCGACCTCCAGCAGACGGCGGCCCAAGGAAGAGGGTTTGCCCCGGCTCATCGCCGCCTCAATTTACTCTCACCTCAAGGCTATCGGTACTCA
>CAYONY010000077.1:0-13689 GCA_964405415.1 uncultured Fimbriimonadaceae bacterium
CGGGCAATGGGCGATCGAGGGTCCGGGGGTCTCGCCGGATATCGACGTGCCAAGCGATCCGAACGCATTTTTGAAAGGGATCGACCCGCAGTTGGATCGAGGGGTGGCCTATCTTCTCGACCAGCTCAAGAAGAAGCCGACGACGTGGCCGATGCCGCCGGCGGATCCGCCGCGGATCAAACGTCCTCCGGTTGAGAAATGAGGGGTGAGAGGGGAGAGGGGACTGACGAAGGACGAATGATGAAAGGTGACAGGTGAGGGTTCGTCTCCTCACTCCTCATTCCTCACTCCTCACTCCTCACTCTTCAATCCTCACTCCTCAATCCTCACGCCTCACATCCTCACATCCTCACATCCTCACATCCTCACGCCCCACTCCTCCCTCCTCACGCCTCACGCGTCACTCCTCTTCCCCCATCGCCTCCACTTCCGCCACCGCCCGCTCGAACTCCCCGATCATCCGTTCGACCGCGGCCAGCGGCTCTCCCGAATACGGCCAAACAAAGGAATCCCGCGACAGATAGCACTCCCGGTTCCGCTTGCCCAAAATCGAAAACGCTAACGGCGGCACCTTCATCCGATCCGTAAACCACACCGCGATCCGCCCGCCCTTGGCTTCGAGCTTGGAGCACCAAAGCTCTCGGCCCCGAATCCGCAAATCGATGATCGAAAACGCGTTTCGCACCGATTCCGGCGGGTGGCCATAGCGATCTTCAATCTCCGCCTGGACCTCGCCGAGCCGAGCCGCCGACCGTGCCCCCATCATCTGTTGGTAATAGTAAAGCCGTTGGGCTTGGTCCTTGATGTAATCGTCCGGGATCAGCGCCATCGCGGGGATCTCGAAGGTCGGCAAGGGAACCTCTCGCTCCGCCTCCTCCACTTGAACTACCGGCGCATCGCCCCGCGAAACTTCCACCGCCGATTTCAAGGCCGCGACAGCATCGGCGATCAGCTGAGTGTAGAGCTCGTACCCCACCGTCGCCATCGCCCCGTGCTGCTTGGCCCCCAGCAGCTCGCCGGCGCCGCGAATCTGGAGGTCGCGAAACGCCAGCGAATAGCCCGAGCCCAGCGTGGAGAACTCCTGCAGCGCCTGGAGCCGCCCAAGCGCCCCTTCGGTCAAATCCTTGCCGGTTCGATAAAGGAAATAAGCGTAGGCTTGGCGATCCGACCGGCCCACCCGCCCCCTCAATTGATACAGCTGAGAAAGCCCGAGCCGGTCCGCATTCTCCACGATCAGCGTATTGGCGTTGGGAATATCGATCCCGTTTTCGATGATCGTCGTCGAGACAAGCACGTCGATCTCGCCGTGGATGAAGCCAAGCATCACCGGCTCCAGCTCATCTTCGGTCATTTGGCCGTGCCCCACCCCGATGCGCGCGTGCGGCACGAGCTGCCGGATGCGCTCGGCAATGTGCATGATGCCCTGCACCCGGTTATACACATAGAACACCTGCCCACCGCGAGCCAGCTCCCGAAGCAGCGCTTCGCGCACCACTTCTCCACTGAAGGGCCGAACGAACGTGCGAATCGGCAGGCGTCCGGGCGGCGGATCGTTGATCAGCGACATCTGCCGGATGTCCATCAACGCCATGCTGAGCGTGCGGGGAATGGGCGTCGCCGACATGCTGAGCACGTCCACTTCCGTCCGCAGCTTCTTCAGAACTTCCTTCTGCTTCACCCCAAATTTCTGTTCCTCGTCGATCACGATGAGGCCGAGGTTTTTGAACGCAATCTCTTTGCCCAGCAGCGCGTGGGTGCCTAAAACGATGTCCACTGAGCCATCTTTGAGCCCCTCGATGATCTGGCGTTTTTCGGCCCCGGAGCGAAATCGGTTCAGGATCGCGACCTGAACCGAGAACGGCTCCACACGTTCGGAGAAGTTGCGCCAGTGCTGCTCGGAGAGGATGGTCGTGGGGCAAAGCACCGCGACCTGCTTTTTCTCCTGGACCACCTTGAACGCGGCCCGAATCGCCACCTCGGTCTTGCCGAATCCGACATCGCCGCAGACCAGGCGGTCCATCGGAAAGTCATTCTGCAGGTCCCCCTTCGCGTCCCGGATCGCCTGCATCTGGGCCGGCGTCTCCACCCACGGAAACGTCGCCTCTATCTCCGTCTGCCAAGGGGTGTCGGGCCCGAAAGGGCGGCGCTGCACCGCCTTCCGCTCGGCATAGAGCTGGACCAGGTCCTTGGCGAAGACGGCCGCATCCTCCTTCGCCTTTGTTAGGGTCTTTTGCCACTCGCCGCCGGTGAGGCGGTTCACCTTGGGCTCGGCATCGCCCGGGTTCAGATATTTCTGGACTCGGTCGAGCTGGTCCGTGGGTACAAAGAGCTGGTCGGGCGGGGCATACCGGATGTGAAGGAACTCCTTTTCCACCCCATCGACCACGCGTTTGGCAAGGCCTTGAAAGACGCCGATGCCAAATTGGATGTGCACGACGTAGTCGCCAGGCTTGAGGTCGAGGACGGTCGCGATCGGGGCCCCTTCCAGAAAGCGCTTTTGGGGCAGACGCAGCCGGCTGACCCCGAAAAGCTCGGCATCCGAGATGAAGGCCAGCTTGTGCTCGGGAAGCGCAAAGCCCCCGCCGAGGTTTCCGTGGCAGAGCGTGGCGCCGGGGATCGGCTCCCAATTCGGCGCTTTGCCTTCGCCGGCGAGCTTGGCCTCCTCCGGCTCGGGGGTCTCGGCCACCGGGGCCGCACCTTCATCGACGAATATCTCCACCTGGCCCAGCACCGCTTTAGCCCGGTTGGGCTGATCGGTGCAGAACACCAAGTGGAAACCCGATTCGCGCCAGGTCTTGAGCGTGGTTCCGAGCGCATCCGAACGGCCCCGATAGGGTTCGAGCGAGGCCGCGTTGATCTCGATTTTGCGCGGCGTGCGCAGCCATTCCGGCATCGCGCCCAAGATGGTCATCCCCAAGACGGTGGCGGCGGAAGCCATGTGCTCGGGAGGAAGCACGAAATCGTGGGCGGTGCTGTGGAGGATCTCGCCCCGGGCGCCGCGCGCGGCGAGCGAATCCGCCAGATCCTGCTCGGCATGGGCGGCCATCGCCTCGAGTTCAACCGGCTCATCCAAAACGAGCAGCCCCTCGTCGCCGAGCAAGTCGATCGCGCAGCCCGAGTCCGAATGGAGGAGCGGCCGATAGAGGTCCAGACGGTCGAAATATTGCCGGTCGCCGATCGCCCGGGCATCCCCTTCCACCAATTCGCGCAGCCGACCCCCGGGCTCTTCTTCGAGCAATGAAGCCTCGCGCTCCATTGCCTCGAGCAAGAGCTGGCGAAACGCGGCCGGATCTTCAGGATACAGCGTTTCGCGAGAAGGGGCCAGCGAGAGCTCAGGTACCGCGCCCACCGACTTCTGACTGTTCGGGTCGAATTGCCGGATGCTCTCGATCGAATCGCCGAAAAACTCGACCCGTACGGGAAGCTCGCGGCCGGTCGCGTAGATGTCCAGAATGCCCCCACGACGACTGAACTGGCCCGGTAGCCGCACCGGGTCCTGGGTGGCATAGCCCATTCGGGAAAGTTGGAGGATCAGCCGATCTGAATCGACCTCATCGCCCGGCCTTAGGGTGAGCATCGCTTCACGCAGGACTTCGGCGGGCAGCGTTCGCTCGAGCGCCGCTTGGGGAACCGCGAGCACAATGCAAGGCTCATCGCCGGCTAGGGTTTCCAGCGCCCCAAGGCGCTCGGAAAGGGCGATGTGCTCCGGAGCCGCATCCTCGAAAAGGGCCGACGTACCGCTGGGAAGCTGGCGGATCCACGCTTCGCTGACCCCCGCCATCACGAGCCGGGTCTGCCATTTGAGGCACCGATCGTAGTTTGGCGCGAGAATCAGGGTTTTTCGTGGGTGAAGCCGCCACGAGGCGGCAAGCAGCATCGGACGCGCCTCGTCCGCAACGGCATGCCATTCGGAGGAGACGGAGAGGTCGGCGATTTCGGGACCCAACCCCGGAATCCCGGCCAGCCGGCGCGCCCATTCGGCCACGCGCATCGCGCCGATTGTACCGGGAGTCGGCGTTCGGATCGACGGTTAAGAGCCGGCAAAATTCGGGGGCAACCCCGCAATTTAACGGGGTCACTTCGCCGGTTTCTGTGTTACAGTTAGGGTGTTCCGGCGTTGCCGGCGTGTTTGGCTTGGTTTGGGAGGAAAAATGAAGAAGGCTTTGCTTGGTTTGGTCGTCCTTGGAGCGGCATCTTCTTCGCAGGCCCTCATTTGGGGCTTTTCGGCGCCGATCATCGATGGGTTTCAGGAGGTTCCGCCTTCCGGATCTCACGCGTATGGCTCCGCTTCGTTCACCATCAACGATCAGACCTGGGTTGTGACGGGGTCGATGACGACGACCGGGCTGCCGTTCCGGCTGCCGACGGGCGGTCCCAATGTAACCGGCGCTCATCTTCACGCCCCCGCCGGGCCGGGGCAAAATGCGCCGGTGGTTTTCGACCTTATCGCCAACGCGATCGGCGGGACCCCGGTCGATCTTCCTGGCGGCATCACGCTCTACGCCTGGTCCGGCGTTTTGGACGGCGATCGCCAAGGCGTGCTCAGCGCTTTGATCGAGGATTTCGGCTACATCAACGTGCACTCGAACGCCTTCCCGGGAGGCGAGATTCGAGGCCAGATCGAGTGCCACGGCGTCGTGCCGGAGCCGGCGACGATCGCCGCGCTTTCGCTTGGGGCGCTCGGCCTGTTGCGCCGTCGACGTCGCTGAACCCCTTTGCTTGCCGGAACCGGCCGCTCAATCCGAGGGATGGGGCGGCGGTTTCGCTTTTCGAGCCGTCCAAAACGGTAAGATTCCTGCCGAGAGACCTTTATGCCCAAACGCGTCGAGACCCTCGTTCTGCACGACAGTTCCACCCCCGTGGTCGGCGGGATCGAGACGGGGGGCGTGGTCAAGCTGCTCTCGCTCGATATGCTCTTGAACCAGGCCCGCGCCAACGCGCTTTGGCCGCTCACTTTCGGGCTCGCCTGCTGCGCGATTGAGATGATGAGCACCGTCGCCTCGCGATTTGACATCGCACGATTCGGTTCCGAGGCCTTTCGGGCCACGCCAAGGCAAGCCGATGTGATGATCATCGCGGGCCGCTTGAGCAAGAAAATGGCGCCGGTGCTTCGGCAAATCTACGATCAGATGCCGGAGCCCAAGTGGGTGATCAGCATGGGCGCCTGTGCCAGCAGCGGCGGCGTTTACAACAACTATGCGATCGTCCAGGGTGCCGACCAGGTGGTGCCAGTCGATGTTTACGTTCCCGGCTGCCCGCCCTCGCCCGATGCTCTGATCTATGCCGTCATCAAGCTCCAAGAGAAGATCAAACGGACGAAGGGCAACAAGCTCATCGAGCTCAAGCCCCGAGAACTGGAACAGGTGAATGCATGAGCGTGGAGATCCTCAAAGACGTCGTGAAGCCAATCGTCTCCGGGCTCGGCATCACTGCCAAACGCGCGCTGGAGCGCAAGAAGAAGCACAACGTCACGCTGATCTACCCGGAGCAGCTTCGAGAGCAGTATCCGCGAACGCGCTGGCGGCACTTTCTGACGAAATACGAAAACGGTCTTGAGAAGTGTATCGGATGCTCCCTTTGCGCGGGAGCCTGTCCAGCGCGATGCATCAACGTCGTTGCGGCCGAGAACACCGATGAAGAACGCTTCTCGCCGGGCGAGCGGTATGCGGTGCGGTATGAAATCAACATGATCCGGTGCATTTTCTGCGGCTACTGCCAGGATGCGTGTCCGACCGGAGCGATCGTGCTGCGGAAGAATTTCGAGTTGGCCGATTACGATCGGGAAGATTTCGTCTATACGAAAGAGATGCTGCTTGAGGAATACCCCGGCCAATCCAATGAGCCGTATAAAGGCAAGTATCAGAAGGAGTAGGGAGCTTTTGGGTTCCTGGTGCCCTCCGTTCCCATTTGTACTTTGCTTTCACTTGGTGACAAAACACAAAGACTCCAAGAACACCAAGTGACACAAAGGGTTCTCAATACTTTGTGCACCTTCGTGTACTTTGTGACTTTGTGTTTCTTCTTTTGGAGTAAACAGGCTTATTGACGCTAAACAACTCGACGATAGATTCCATCCTTCATAAGCGTAACGTTAAAATTCAAAAGAAAACCTAGGCGTCGGCCAGAAAGCTTCAGATAAGTTAGCAACTGAGCTTCCCAAACGGGGGTCAGCACGTCCATTGCTTTAAGTTCGACGACGACCTTGCCATCTACGAGCATATCCATACGAAAGCCACATTCCAGCTTTGTTCCTTCGAATACAACGGGAATCGGAACTTCGAGTTGCACTGAGTGGCCACGATTGGCAAGTTCCTGCGCGAGGCACACCTTGTAAACCGATTCAAATAATCCGGGACCGAATTGACGATGAATTTTGATCGCGGCATCGACGATTTCTTTGCCAATAGCCTCCAACTCAAGTCCAATTGGCTCGTACTTCACCTCACCGCCACCTCTTTGAACTGCTCGACATACTTCAGGCAACACGCCCGGACGCGGCCACGGATTCGGTTGATATAGGCCGCTCTTTCCGTCACCGAAATCGCCCCGCGCGCATCCAGGAGATTAAACACGTGCGAGCACTTCAACGCCAAATCCAGAGCGGGGTAGACCAACGCAGGGTTGGCCGTTGGCGGTTGGCGGTTGGCGGTTCCGGAAGTTTCTGCCGAGAGGATCCCCTGCTCCTCATTCCAATAGACCGGCGTTTCGATCACCCGTTTCGACTCGGCTTCGTACATATCGAAGATTTGGAAAAGCATCTCCGTCGACGCCACTTCGAAATTGTAAACGCAGTTCTGCATCTCCAAATCGAAATCGATCTCGCGGTAGCTCATCGTCTCGTTCCATTGCAGATCGCTCCAAAACGACTGTTTGTTATCGAGCATCAAACACAAGCGTTCCGGACCGTAGGTGATCTCCGCACTCACCGGATTGCATTCGATTCCCCCCATCTGCTGGAAAAACGTGAACTGGGTGATCTCCGTCCCATCCAGCCAGACTTCCCACCCGACCCCCGCCGCGCCCGAGGCCTGACTCTCCCAATCGTCTTCCACCAGCCGCACGTCGTGCTTCTTGGTATCGAAGCCCAGTGCGTCGAGCGAGCCCATGTAGAGGTCCACGATGTGGTCCGGGCTCGGCTTCATCACCACCTGGTACTGGTAGTAGCGCTGGCTCCGTTGGGGATTGCGCGTGTAGCGCCCGTCCGCTGGCCGCCGCGAAGGCTGCACGTAGGCGACGTTCCACGGCTTTGGCCCCAGCGATCGAAGCGTCGTGGCGGGGTGCATTGTCCCGGCTCCAACTTCCAGATCGTAGGGCTGCAGAATCGCGCAGCCTTGGGCGGACCAATAGTCGTCGAGACGCCGAATGAGCTCTTGGAAGGTCATACTGGGTAGTTTACAACCCTGCACTCACCTCAGAACAACGGTCATCGGCTCAGTAGGTCACTTCATGATTTCCTTGACGCCAATCTGACCGTCAAGAAACATTTGAATCCGTTCTTGGCGCATCCAAACGCCGTCGGGACCACAAATCCCTCCTAACTTCGCCTCTCGCAGCGACCTTAGGATGTGAGCGTACTTTTCGCGATCGTCTGATGAGTACGACATTTGAATCCAAGCAAGTGCAGCGGTCGGAGATACGACCCACTTGTCCTGATTTCGCACAGCCTTTAGCGGAAACTGAATATGCTCAGGACTATCGGACCGAAAAATCCTAACTATGAAAGTTGGACTTCGAGAATCTGTCTCCTGCATTTTCCTGACCATATTGCGTTCATAGTCATTGGTTGGGGCTGAATAGGTGAGCCTTTCCCTCTTGAGTTCGATTCTTGCACTCTCGTTAATGTAGCCAGAGAACAACGCCACTCTATAGCGCTCCAACTCTGCAGGCGTTATGGCAAGTAACTCAAGTTCGTTTCCCCATTGTAGCTCCTTCATTGTCGCATAATCGCCGGTCAACCATGCAGTAATCACTCGGCGAACGCTGTCCTCTGCGCTCTTCTCCTCAAGTCTCGCCCCCACGAGCTTGTATACCAGAAGACCGATCACTGCTACCACACTGATCAGCGAGTAGCGAAATAGAGGGCGAGACAAGAAGTGTTTCATCGATGACTAAGCTGGTCCCCACCACCACGCAGGAGTGTCGATGCATGTTCCATTAGCCTGACACGGTGCTGTAAACAGTTCGCCGACATTATAAGTTGTCCCGGAACCACTGCAACTTGGAGGTCCGCCCGGATCTGGCTCACAATGAACGTTACTGCATAGCCTTTGACAACACGTAGACCCCATTGTGTTACAGCACTTAAACGTCAGATCGATGACCGGATGGCAATCCGTGTCACAGATCATGTAGCTGTAGCTCGATTTGCACCCCGTTCCAGGTACTTCTTTGATTTGCCAAGCCTCCGCGGAGCTTAGCACAAGGAGTAGGAGTGCGGCTACCAAGCAGATGTGTGTCTTTATAGTTCCCATTTTGTTCACCGTCCATAGGCCATATCTGTGAAGAACGTTGTTCGAGGTGGAAATACGCGGCCACGCTTGACTGCGCCATTTGCTTGAAGGCGAATTCGATATGGCGAAGCGATTGACGCATCTATGTCGCTTTCGGCATTGGCGAAGAAGAGCTCGTCGTGAATGTGACACTCTACAACAGCGATGCTATCGCCTTGCTGCTTCTCCCGTTCAATGAGCACTTCCCGGCTTTTGGACACCTGGCCAGAGCTGTCAATGGGATCGCTTCTAATGGGCCACAAATATGTGCTGCCAAGCTTCTCCTTCATTCGGATACTTGATGACGGACAGAAAAGGAACTCGCGGACGAAGCCATACGGCTTGAGGACATCCGCAAGGTTTCGCCCCCTCGATCCGACGTAGGCGAGCCCATGTAGCTCTGGGTAGTTGGTGCCGTTATCATAGTCAGCCGCGTATAGCGTGAGGGCCTGATAGATTGACTTCATCTGACTCACACAAACGGTTTGTCGTGCTTGTTCTCGAGCGGAGCCACTCATGACGTACACCAGAGATGCAAGAAGAGCAACGATGCCCAATGCGATCAAGACCTCAACTATGGTGAAACCGGTACGTACTGACATCCTTCACCCGACTCATTACTCGCACCTGTCACGAAGAATCCCTTCAGGGCTGGCTCTGAGGTGACTCCTCGAATTGCCAAAACAGTAGCAACAAACAACAGCAAAATTCCCTGTTCCTTCCGCTTCATGCCTGCCACTGTACGACAGGTAAGAGCAAAATGCAAGAGGGGGGGGGATTTCTAGTACTTTTACGGGGGTATTGGGATTTTTGGGTTCAATTGTTGAGGTCGGCTCTCAGTACGGCAGCCGGATCGGGACCTCTTGCCGCTTCCAATGCCACGTCATCCTCGCAATCCCCTTCATGATGAACGTCAGCGTCTTGCCGTCGGCCGAAAGTCGAACCCGGGCCACTTCCGGCTTTCCTTTGACCTTGCCAGCCGGTCCCTCGGCAAACACGAATTCATAGTCCTTGCCCGCCTTTCGAATCGGGCCCTGAAAGCCGTTCATCATGTCGAGCACCGCGAATCGAAGCCCGGAAACAAACCCGCGCCGAACCTGGCCAGGCGGCAGACCCTTGGGCTGGGCCTCGATCCGCTTCGTGCGCGGATCGTAGAACCGCACTTCGTAGGTGCCGTTCCGAAGCTGGGCCAGGCCTTGTCCAAAGATCGCAAAAAGCACCAGCGCCCCAAGCACTCGAAGGATCGGCATCGCTTCCCTCCCTTCCGATTCGATTATGTGCCGAAAGAAAATCGGCCCCAAAGCCCTAGGGTGCAACTATTTTGATTCCGATGTGATATCATATTGATGTCTGAGGAAAAAGATGACACTCGAAAAAGAGGTCCGAGCCGCCTCCGGATGGCTCATGGTTTTCGTCGAAATCCTGCTCTTCGCCCTAGCGGTCTGGCTCATCGTCGACGCGGTGAAGCTGGGCGAGCAGAATCCCGCTTTCGCCGGGCGGATGATCGGCTTCGTGGCCACCGTCCTGCTCTGGTCGCTCATGATGGGAGGGTTTTTCATCGTCGAACCCAACGGCAGCAAAGTGTTGCTGCTCTTCGGAAGCTACAAAGGCACCGTCAAGAGGGCCGGATTCCATTGGACGAACCCCTTCATGAGCAAACGGAGCGTTTCGCTTCGCGCCCGTACGCTCAACGGCGAGCGGCTCAAGGTCAACGATTCGGCCGGCAACCCGGTCGAAATCGCGGCGATCATCGTTTGGCAGGTCAACGACACCTACGAAGCCAGCTTCGAAGTCGACAATTACGAGCAGTACGTGGCCCTGCAAAGCGAAACCGCCGTCCGCCACAACGCGGGCAGCTATCCCTATGATGCCGAAGACGAGTCGATCTCGCTTCGCCGCAACACGGAAGAGGTCTCCGAGCACCTTAAGGCGGAGCTGAACGAACGGCTAAAGCGCGCGGGGGTCGAAGTGCTCGAAGCGCGGCTGTCGCACCTGGCCTATGCCCCCGAAATCGCCGGCGCCATGCTGCGGAGGCAGCAGGCCGCCGCCATCATCGCGGCCCGGCAAAGGATCGTGGACGGCGCGGTCGGGATGGTCGAGATGGCCCTCAAGCGGATCGAGGACGAAGGGGTCGTCAAGCTCGACGAAGAGCGCCAGGCGGCCATGGTCTCCAATTTGATGGTCGTGCTCTGCAGCGAGCACAACGTCCAGCCGGTGGTGAATACCGGAACGCTGTATCCGTAGGGGAGTTGGCGGTTGGCGGTTGGCGGTCCCAGACCAAGAACCGCTAACCGCTAACTCCTAACCGCTAACCGAGAAGACGATGGCCGAACGCAAGCCCATCCTGCTCCGAATTCCCCCCGAACTCTGGGAGGAGATTCAGCGCATGGCCAACGACGAACTGCGGAGCGTGAACGGCCAGATCGAGTTCTTGCTTCGAGAGGCGATTCGCCGCCGCCGAAACCACCGCGAACCCCCCGCCGAAACCTGATCTCGGCCTATAATCGGGTTCGAGAGTTTCATCATGAACGCATCCATTCGCCTGCTCTTCGTCACCGCCGTCGTGGCGGCCCTTGCCGTGCCGACGGCTTGGAGTTCAAACCTATTCGCCCCAAGCCCCATCGCCCAAGCCGAGGACCCGTTTGTGGGAACGTTTGAGGGCGAAGCCTACAAGCTGACGATAAGGCCAAACCCGAAAACGCCGGACTATGCGGGCGCTCTCGTTCTGGACGGACAGAGCATCGACTTCAAAGCGCGCAAAGTGGGAGACGTTCTCAAAGGGAAGCTCGAAATCCAGGGTGGCTCCTTCTATTTCACGATTTCGATCGCCGGCGACACGCTCACCGTCATCAGCGATGGAGAAACCTACACCCTGAAGAGGGTCGGAGCGAAAACGGCTGCCAACCCCTTTGCCGCCAAGAAGAAGGAAGGCGAAGAGGGCGCGAAGGAAAAAACGGGCGCCGGCTGGAAGCTCTTTCGGCATCCTCTTGGCTTGAGTTTCGGCTACCCCGCCGATTGGACCATGAAGCCGCTTGAGGGCGGCATCTTCCAGCTTTTTCCCTTCGGAAAGGAGTCGGCCTCGGAAGCCGTTCTCATTGCCGGGCTGCCCGCGGAGGGCATTACCGATCCGAAGGACCCCCGAATCGTGATGGGCTCGGATGAATTGATCGCGACGCAGATCAGCCCCTTGCTCCAGCGCAAGGGCGGTGCTCAGCCGGCCAAGGATGCAGCCGGGCGCGGGATCATGCTCACCTACGAGGGACCGGGCGCCGACGGCGGTAAGGTCGAAGCGCGGCTTTTCACCACCATTCTCAAGACCTTTTCGGTGGGAATGTTAACGCTTATGAAGCCGGACCGTCTCAAAGAACTCGAGCCGACGCTGGTCAAGATCTTTGCCACGTTTCGAGCCGGGAAAGTCGAAATCGACAGCCGCCTGGTGGGTCAATGGAGTTACGTTTCCGAAACAATCATCGATTCTTCAAGCTCGGGCGGCCGTCGGCCGGGGGATGCCTCTCTGGTCGGCAACCATCAGCGCACCGCCGCTCTGAATGCCGATGGCTCGATGGCATTGCGAACCCAGAGCCACAGCATCGCCAGTGGCGCCGGCGTGTTCGTCGAGAACAAATCCGACAACACGGAAAAGGGCAATTGGGCGGCCAGCGAAGGCAAGCTTGTCCTCGTCTGGGATGACGGTACGGGCGGCGAGTACAAATACCGCCTCGAAAACGGCGGCGCCACGCTTATCTTGGAAGGCGAAGGCCGGCGCGTCGAATGGCGTCGGGGCTAGCCAACTGTCTTCTGGTAAACACCCTCGAGCCGGTCCACCATGTGCTTGAGGGTGAACTTCTCTTCCACGATCCGCCGCCCCATCGCGCCCATCTGTTCGCGCTCGTCCTCGTGGGTCAAGAGGTAGGAGACCGCCTCCGAAAGCTCGTCCGGACGAAGGTCAACCAAAAGCCCCGTCTGCTGATGCCGGACCACTTCGGGGAGGCCCCCCACCCGCGAAGCCACCACCGCCTTCCCCCGCGCCATCGCCTCGATCGCCGCGATCCCAAAGGTCTCGCGGTGGGAAGGCATCGCCGTAAACGCCATCGCATCGAGCAGCCGCGGGACGTCGTGCCGTACCCCGGTCATCGTCACGTGTTCGCCGATCCCCGCCTCCCAGATCGCTTCCCGCACCTCGGGATCGAACGTCTGCTCGACCCGGCCCACGAACATCACGTGGGCATCGCGGTGTTGGGCCAGCACGTCCTTCATCGCATCCACCATCAAAAGGTGGCCCTTTTCGCGGCAGACCCGCCCGACCAGGCCGATCAAGCGGCGGCTTTCGGGAATCCCGAACTCTTCTCGGACGGACCCAATCCCGCCCAAAGGAAGAACGTCCACGAAGTCGGTTCCGTTATAGACGGTGTCGATGAAGCGGTCGGGAATGCCGCGCCCGTGGAGCATGCCGCGCACGTAGTTGCTGACCGCAACCAGCCGGTTGCGCCCGCGGGCCATCCGCTTGTAGATCTGGTCGTGGTTGCCGATGTGGACCGTGCCCACCACCGGCACCCGGCGCACGGTTCCGGCCAGGACGCCGAACCAGGTGGCCCGGGTGAGGTGGGTGTGGACCACGTCGATCTGGCCCTTGCGGATCCGGCGGGCGAGGTAGCCGAAGGTGCGGAACCAGCCGGCCCCTTTCATATCGGTTTCGAGGACGGAGATCGACTCGTCGCGAAGCTGGGTACTGAGCCAGCCGCCGGGCGGACAGACGACCTCGACGTGGTGGCCGCGCTTTTTGAGAAGGGTGGAGAGTTGGTAGACGTGCCGCTCGGCGCCGGACGTGGCCGAGCTGGACACGACCTGCAGAATCCTCATGGGCCGGGGCTGGTTCAACGGCGGAAATCCCTCTCCGGAAGACGGTCAATTTTACCAGACGAGCTAACGGGCGTTATGGCGGCAGAGAGCTGCCGGAAGTTGGCCGTTGGCGGTTGGCGGTGGATAGCCATCATGAGGTCGATGGGCGAGGGGCGATGGGGATAGGACGATCGCGTCGCTTATGCTTCCCTTGCTCTATCTGCTCCTGTGTTTAATCGGAATCATCACATTCACATGATCTTTTGCAGCCCGGATTGGGGATGTGGGGAATTGGGTGGGGCCGTGGGACAGGGATAGGGATAGGGATAGGGATAGGGATAGGGATAGGGATAGGGATAGG
>CAYONY010000078.1:0-4726 GCA_964405415.1 uncultured Fimbriimonadaceae bacterium
CCGCCAGGAAGAGAGAAACCAAAGTCGATCGCATGGCTCATTTTGACGGATTCGGGAAAGGTCGAGGCGGATCGGTGGACGCGCGCGGGCATTCGCGGTATAATCTCCGTTCGCGTCCATAGTGGCGTTCCTGAGCGCATGGCAACTTATCGAGGAAGAAAAACGGACATCTGCCGCACGGTCGGCTTCAATATTTGGGGCAAGCCCAAGTGCCCCAGCGCCAAGCGGCCTTATCCGCTGGGCCAGCACGGGCCGAACCTTCGGGAGCGCCGCCAAAGCGAATACGGTGAGCAGCTCCAGGCCAAGCAGGTGATCCGCCGCTACTACAACCTCCTCGAAAAGCAGTTCAGCAACACCTTTAAGAAAGCGCAGCGGATGCACGGCAACACCGGCCTGAACTTCCTTCGCCTGCTGGAGCTCCGGTTGGCCACCGCAGTTTATCGCCTCGGCTATGCGCGGACGATTTTCCAGGCTCGGCAGTTCGTGAGCCATGGGCATGTGACGGTGAACGGCCATCCGGTGAACATCGCCAGCTACCAGTTGAAGGTGGGCGACATCATCCAGGTTCGGGACCGCGAGTCAAGCAAAAAGATCGCGCGGATGAACCACTACGAAGGCGCGGCGGTGCCGGTCTACATGGAGCCGGACGTGCAGAATTTCAGCGGCAAGATCATCGGCCTACCGGAGCGGGAGGATTTCCCGGCGTTCTTCCAGGAGCAGCAGGTGGTCGAGTTCTACGCCCGTTAAATCGACTTTTCCAAGAACCAAAGGTACTTTGCCCCCCGAGCTTCGGGGGGCTTTTTTTTGTTGGGCGGCGGGGTCGGTTTCTTCCAACCTCCGACGCCTGGCCGATCCTCAGAATCCCAGGAATCCTCGTCATCTTGCGATCTTGTTTTCCGGATTCAACACGGAGGCCACGGGGATTGACGGGGATTCACGGATCTTCGGTTGTGTCGCGGATGAGCGTTCATGCACGGGTTCACGAATGGTTTCACACGGCGGTTCACCGGCTTTCCGGTTCGCGGCGCGGCTGCTTCGGGCTCGAAACGGGCGGTTGGTTCACGGGGCGATTCATGAATCGGCCGTTGTTTGGGCATGCATTTGGGAACGGGTTTAGGGATTCGTTCTTCATTGGAGGCTCGGTCGGATCGAAAGGGACGCCTAGTCCTATGCGTGAGGCTGAAGAACGTCAACCTCGTCTGATGGAAATCGACTGGACAGGCCTTTCGGCTCGGGGGAGCGTGGCCCGAGGCTCCGAGGAGGAGGGTCGGCGCCGCCCGTTCCTCTCCTCGTTCCCCTGCCAGCACGGACTGACGGATCGTGGAGGATTTCCAGCTCGCGAAGGGCCGGCTGTACGCGGCACCCCATTCTCTTCCTATCAAATGTCCTGCCCACCCGTCGGTCCTTGTCGCCCCCATTTCTTCCTCTCAATGTCCAGCCCTCTCGTCGGCATTGTCGAGAGGGAAAAGAATCGTCCAGTCAATTGGCGACTTTCGTCCACATTGGAGTACTACTAAGACCGCGCCGCAAATCAAATTGGCCCTTCCAGCCGTCAATCTTGACGGTCAGCTTTTGATCGTCACCTAGTGAGAGCGATATCGCATTCAAGATTGGCCACTCCCTTATCCGCTGAAATGGATTGATAGTGAACGCGAACATATTCACAAATGCCGACGCCTTCACCGCAGAACTTTGAGTCTCAAGCCATTTCACCGCCATGTGATCTATGTCGATCATGGATCGAGCAATCAGCACGGAGACATTAAAAGCCGTTCTTACGATGCGAAAACTGCCCTGGGACGTCAGCTCTTCCTCAACTATCCAAGACTGAAATCGTTTACCCAATTCAATATTGCATTCAAAGTCAGAGCGAGTCCTTGTTTCAGTATCTTCCCCTTCGACGAGAAGCCGTGCCAGGAAAATGTTTTCGGGATCGGATCGGGGGTGTTTTAGGATTTTCCAATTGTACCGCCTTGATTTGTGGTCGATCGCACTCGATGCGACTGCGTCGTCTTTCAACAGGTCACTCACCTTTGATGGCAACTCGCCATTATCAAGATAATAATTCTGAATCAGCTTAGGCAACAGAGGTAGTGGCGAAACTTCCGGCCTCCATGGGTCCTTAGGTTGACCCTGGCATCCAAAGAGCCCAATGGTACTCATTAGTGATGCTGCTATTGCACATCGAAGTAGCTGTGTCTTCGTCATGAGCATTTCTACCGGATTCGATTAGGCGGAATTGGAGTAAGGGCGCCCTTCCCAGGGTTGCCACTGATATGAGGAAGTTCAAGCGTTGGTTGGCCCTTAACGTATTTTGACCAATCTTCGAGCATATCGCTGACGTGTGAGGCAAGGTTGGAGAAGCCGAAAACAACACGTGCGCACTCTTCCCAGAGGTCACCGTTGTCTTCGGATGCGAACATATAGCAAGCATAGGAAACTATTACTTTTAAGCGGCGTCTTCCGAGCATCCGCTTGAGGTCCTGGGGGCTCAGTGCGTTTTTGACTCCACGCCTACCCTGAGCAACTGCCCAAAATCCCGTGGTGTAGCCATGACCAATAAAGATGAGCCCATCAGCCCTACTAATGGAGTGTTGCATCGTCTGCTGTGAGGGCCCGTACAAGATCGTCACGGTGTGCCCAAGGGATCGCAAGTATGTCGCCCATTTTCGTGCAAGTTGGATGAAGCGATCTGGGAAAACGTCTTCTTCGCCTTTGCTGCCTTCGCCGACGACAATAACATAGTGATCTAGGCCGTTGACGTCTGCCGATTTTAATGGGTTGTTTATGCAGTAGGTGTACCAATTACGCCCTGAGGCATTTGGATCCCTTGTTAAGAACCTACCTGTGCTGGCATCGAAGTGGCGGTGCCCCAACAACTTTAGGCCGGACTCAGAGTCTTCTTGATAGCCAAACGGGCCACCGTAGGAGAAGGGTCCCTTCCAGGTTCCAGAGGAGGTCGCAAGGAGTCCATACGCGTCGTAGGTTTTGGAAGCGGTAACGGTCTGAGAGGATCCGGTTTGAGACGCGTTGTTCTTGAGCCCAGCGTGGGAGTAGGTTGTGGCTCCGTTCCGCCGTTCGGAGATAGCGGGAGTAAAGCCGGCCAGGCCGTCGTTTAGGACCGGCGAAGTGACGCCCACACCGTCGCGTTTGTAGGTCTGGTTCGAGGATCCGCTGCGCGAGACCCGGGTGTCCAGCCCGTTGTAGGCATAAGTCGTGGCCGGAACTCCGCCCCCGGAGATCGAGGTCAGCCGGTCTTCGAAGTCGTAAGCCAGGATGGTCGTTCCCGAGGCGGATTCAACTGACGTCGTCCGTCCGGCCGCATCGTAACCATAGGTCTTGATGGGGTTTCCACCAACCCGCACGTCGATGAGCTTGTCGCCGGGATCGTAGGCGTATACCTCCTGGACGCCGTTGAGCGTCTTGGTCAGACGGTTGCCGTTGCCGTCATACGTGTAAGTAGCGGCGTACCCGGACCTTGTCTCCGAAAGGATCTGGTCGATGTTGTCGTAGCCGTAGTTCGTGGTGACGCTGTCCTGAGTGTGGGTCAAGACGTTGCCGACGACGTCATACGTGTAACTCTGCGACGCGAGCAGTTGGTTGTTGTTTTTCTTGAGGGTGATGCTCGTCGGCCGGGAGCGATTGTCGAAGACGTAATCCTCCTTGGCCCCACTGTGCAACGTCTTGCGCGTGGTGCGCGAAGCGGCATCGTAGTCGAAGGTCGTCGTCTCGTTGAGGCCGTTTCTCAGGGTGGCGAGCCGCCCCGACGTGTCGTAGGTGTAGTTCGTCGTGCCTTCGGCGTAGGCGTTCATCGTCAGGCGCTGGGCGGCGTTGTTGTAGGTGTAGCCCACGTTGCCCTGTGGCGTGGCCAGCGTGTTCATCCAGCCCGCATTGTCGCGAGTAAGAGTGGTTTGGCCGGTGGCGTCGAGCATCGTTGCCACTCGGTTCATCGGGTCGTAGGTGAATTGGGTGTCGATTCCAGCCGGGTAGTCCACGGTCGCGAGATTGCCGACCGGGTTGTATACGTACTGGATCGCATTGGCCAGCGGGTTCGTGTAGGTCGTCTGGTTTCCCCGTCCGTCGTAGCTCGAATACTCGGTGGCGCCATCGGGGAGGACGAGCTTCCAGAGCTCGCCTCGCGCCGTGTACGAAAGCGCTTGGATGTAGTTTCGGCCATTCGTTGACGAGGTCTGCCAGTCGTTGGCGTTGTAGCCGAAGCTCTCGATATCGCCCCTTGCATTTACAAACTGCGTCTTTCGACAAGCCGAGTCGAAGGTGAAGTTCGAGGTATGTCCCAGTTCATCAATTGCCGCGACCAGGTTGTCCTCGCGATCGTACTGGGCGCTGATGGTGGAGTTGTCGGGGTTGGTGGCGCCGACGGTCCGGCCCCAGGCATCGTAAGTGACGCTGGTTGCGTTGTTCAGCGGATCGGTGAATGATGTCGGACGGTGAAGAGCATCGTAGCCGATGGTCGTCGCGCCAGCCCCGTTTCCCGGCGGATCGATGCTGGTTAGGCGCCCATATGCATCGAAGCCAAAGTCGGTCTGGCGGAGCATCCCATCCTTCGACCACGTCTGCTGGCCGTAGGTGTCGTAGCCATACTGAGCGACAACCTTGTTGGTCGGAGTGGTCACCGAAGTAAGCCGCCCAACCGCATCCCGGCCAAACAGCCATTTGTTCGCGGAGCTGGTCGGGCACGAAAAGCTAGTGATGTCGTTGAACGCGT
>CAYONY010000078.1:4736-13643 GCA_964405415.1 uncultured Fimbriimonadaceae bacterium
GAAGCGAGAAGGGCTTGCCTCGCCCGGCCGCCGCTCCGTCAACAGGTTGCCGCTGGCATCAAAGGTGTAGATCCAAGAAAAGCCGCTCTTGTCCTTGAGGGTGACGACCCGCCGACTGGTGTCATACGTCCGCCCGTTGCTGAATCCGGCGGCATCCTTGTCGGAAACCAGGAGACCGCTCGAATAATAGTGGGTGCCTTCGACCTGGCCCAAAGGGAGCGTCCAACTGGTTCGGCTTCCAAAATATGTATAGGTCGTTTGGTTTTGAAGCGGATTCCTGAACCAAGCGAGCTTTTGGTTTGCGTCGTACCCTTGCGTCCAGACGTTGCCGCGCAGGTCGGTCTCTTGGGTGATGTTGTGGTTGGCGTCGTAGGCAAAGTTCCGGGTGTAGACCGTGCCGTCGAGAATCGGGTACGAGATTCCGGTTAAGTCGTTGCCGGGGGAATAGGAAAGGGTCCAGGTTCGGAAGAGCTCGTCACGGACGGATGCAATGCGGCCGCCGGCATTGACTTCGAAGTACAGCCGGTGGTCTTGCGGGTCGCTGACGTAGCTGATGCGGCCGTTCGTGCGGCCGATGGTGATCGTGTTGCCGCTGCGGTCGGTGATACTCTTAAGGAGTCCGGATGAGCTGCCAGATGCCCAGAATCGGTAGGTGATCTGGCCCTTGGTGACGATGCGCCAACCTTCGGCGTAGACTCGGACAAGCTTTTCATAGACGCCGCTAGGCGAAACGTAGACGTTGCTCCCGTAGGCGGTTTCCTTGTAGGGGACGTACGTCCCGTCAGGCCATTGGACGACGGCGGTTCGGAGCCCGAGAATCGGGCTTGGGTCTTGGTATACGGTGAAGTCAAAAGAAGTTCGCCAGCCATAGCCGGCCGAGTAGAGGCCCTCATTGCGCGAGTTGTGATACAGCGTAAGGTCGATGCTCATCCCGCCCCGAATTGGATAGGACACAAGCGGAACCGCGGTCTGTCGGTTGCCGGTGTTGGTGTTGACCCCGCCTGGCGCACCAGGAGAGCCGCCCCCGGGTCCGATCGCCTCCCAATCGTGCCGGCCGCTATAGGGGTTGCCGATGATTCCGGGATAGGGGCTCGGATCGCCCCCGCCCCCGCCCCCGAGATTAGAGTTGCCCCCGCGGGCGGCCGCGCCGCCACCGCCGACCCCCGGTTCGGGCAGGGCGTCGGGAAAGGGAGAATCCGTGCTTTCGTACCACTGCATGTCGCCGAGGCGGATGCGCAGATCATCGTCCCAAATGCCGCTGCGGTAATCGGGGTCTACACTCGGATTAGGGCCTTCGTCGAGGGGACCGGGAGTTTCGGTGAACTGCGGGGGTTCGCCTTGGAAGAGGACGAGCAGCCTTGGCAAAGAGAGGAGCAGAGAATTGAAACTCGAGGAAGCTGAGCTGTAGGTGATGGAGAGACAGAGCGAAAAGGCAAAGAGGCGGTACGATGCCCGTCGAAATACGGTGATGCTCCCCATAATCCGAATCCTATCACGAATTCCGCGAAATGCCAACAAGGATAGTTCGTGTGGCAAGTCAATCAATGAACTATAAGGCTCTTGGCATGGTGCTCATAGGGATGGCGAGGGCGCGGATGAGACGCATGGTAATAGGTGGTTCAGGTGGCGAGCTGGTGGAGCAAAGGGAATTGAGGGTCATTGGGAGCAGAATTCGAAGAATCGAGGTACTTTAAGCGATCGCCGCGCGAATCGTGTGCGTCCGCAATTCGGGACGGCGCAAGGAGAACTCGATGAAGGCAATGCATAAACTCGCCATTCTGGCGCTGGCCGTCGTCGCGATCGGAGCCGGATTCCAAGGCGCCGACCCCGCCGAGACCCTCAAGCAGATCAGCGACTTTCGCAACCAAAAGATGAACGAGCTGCGCACGTCCGGCCAGCCGCTCACGGCGGCGTCGGTCAACGCGATAGGCAACGAAGCGCGCGACAAGGCCAAAGCGGCGGTGAAGGGCATCGACCCGGCGAAGATCGACCCCAAGCAGGGATTCGCCTGGGCCCAGCTCTTTTCGATGGCGGAAATGCACAAAGAAGCCTGCGATGCGGCCACCCGGTACCTCGAGACCAAGCCGGACGCGGGGCAGAAATATGCAGCCCAATCGCTTATGATGCGCAGCTGCAATGCGCTGAACGAGGGCCACATGCTGGCCATGACGCTCGATGCGATCGTGCCGCCGGATGCGATGGCGGGACTCTCCTTGGCGTCCGTAACGGCCGGCGTCTATGCCGAGACGATTCAGAAGACGATGGGACTGGATGCGGCACTCAAGGCGCTCACCCGCGTGGAATCCTTGTTCCCAACGGCGGACGATTTCGCCAACGATAAAGATGAAAAGGTGAAGGAGACCAAGCTGGGGACGTACTACAACGTTTACAGTTCGGTTCATCAGACGCGCGCCGAAATGCTGATTGAAGCGGGTAAGACGGCCGATGCGGTGGCGGCGCTCGAAGCCGGCCTGGCCAAGGTTCCGGAAAAGTACGCGCGGACCCTCAAAGCGGGGAAGATCCGGCTGACGATGAAAGGCAATGTGGCCCCCGCGCTCACGATCGAGAAGAGCTACGGCGAATTCAAGGGACTGGAGTCTCTGAAGGGCAAAGTGGTCATGCTCGACTTCTTCGCCCACTGGTGCGGCCCGTGCATCGCCTCCTTCCCGGATATGAAGAAGCTGTATGAGGACCTCAAGCCGAAGGGCTTCGAGATCGTCCAGATCACGACCTACTACGGCTACTACAAGCGGGAAAACACGGCCAAGCGCGATATGCCGCGCGACGTGGAGTACGGCAAGATGGGCGAGTTCATCGCCGAGCATCAGCTTCCGTGGCCGGTGGCCTATGGCGAGCGGACAAACTTTGAAGCCTACGGCATCACGGGGATCCCCCATGTGACGCTGCTCGACCGCAAGGGCGTGGTTCGCGAGATCAAGATCGGCTACAGCCCGGAGAGCTTTGCGAAGTTCCGCAAAGAGGTCGAGGCGCTGATCGAAGAGAAGTAGGCGCGTCGGTTCTCGATGGCCCTCGGAACCTGTCGGTTCCGGGGGCTATTTGTTTTCGCGTTTGACCGAAAACTGGATCGCCTGGAGCGGCACGTCGTTGGCTTTGGTTTGGATCGTGCCTGAAGCGCGAAGGAGCTTGCCGCACGCGGGGTCGATGAAGGAGGTCATATCGATTTGGATCGGGTTTTGAGCGGGCGTTTCGATGCGCCAATTGGAGGAGAGCTTGACTTCAGAGGCCTCCTGGCTCACTAACGCGACGCGCCCGGTCACGCGGTCCGGGCTCGACTTCGGGTTCTCCATCTCAATCGGTTGCCCCAGCTTGAGGGGTTGGAAGCCAAGCAGCCCCACGTAGTGCACCATGCGAAGAACGAGGGGGCTCTTCGGACCGGCCGCTTGGGGCATCCCGCGGGAATCGAGTCGGAACTCGGCGGCTTCGTGGCGCGAGGGGTCCGGCGTGCTTCGCCCGCCATCGATCGCGCTCGAATAGTCTTTGATCTCGGAAAGGATGAGGGCGTCTCCGCCTTCCAAGCGTTTTTTCACCGTCTGCTGGACCTTGAACGCGAGATCCAGATTCACCGAGGTTTCCCCCAAATAGGTCACGATTTGGAATTGGACCGCATAGCGGTCTTGCTCGCCGACTTGGAACGTGCGTTCGAGCCGGATGGCTTCGTCAGAAGGGGCCAGAGGGGCAAGGCCGAGGAGCAGCGGGAGAAGGGTCATCGCTTTACTCGTCGGCAGGAATGCGAATCTCCTCAGCTTCTGGGCCCAATTGCGGGGGCTTGACGGGTCAAAATGTGGCTTCGGGCCCGCTATTTCGACCCACGGATCCTCTCTCTTGTCGAGGTATCTGCCGAAGATGAAATCAAGAACGAAAGCGCGGGCCGCTTCGTCTGGCAATAGGTGAGTATGCGTATGAAGTCCCCCATCTGGCACCGTCATCGAGACACGCTTTGCGGGCTGGCGCTTTTTGGCGTCGTCGCGCTGGTGATCGGCTGCGGCGGGGGCGGCGGGGGCGGCGGCGGCGGCGGCAATGGCGGCGTGAACACGGGCTCGGGGACGGCGACGGCCACCACCGCCACGACCGCGACCACAGCAACGACCGCAACGACCGCAACCACCGCAACCACGGCGACGACCGCGACCACGGCCACTACGGCAACGACGGCAACGACCGCAACTACGGCCACCACGGCGACGACCGCCACCACGACGGCCACGACCACCGCCACCACGACCGGAACGACCGGCGGGACGACGGGAAGCCTGTTCCCGGATCAGATTTTCTACAGCCGCTTTGCGGGCGCGGGCAAAGAGATCCGTCGTGTGATGCCCACCGGTTCGGGCGATGCGCTATTCGCGACGCTGCCCGCCGAGATTCCCAATGCGACGGTCAGCGACGATGGAACCGCATTTGCCTTCTTTGCCGAGCTCGATGCCGACCCGGGTCCGGGAATCGACATTCGTTATAACCTCTGGCAGAACACCTCGGTCAGCATGACGGGCGCCGTACGGCTCACTCCTCAAAGCGGATCGAACGACTTCTGGAATTTCCTTTACGTCGGCACGGTGGTCTTCAATCAAGCCAAGACGAAGATCTATTTCACCGCTTCCCGTTCGGAAGGCGACTTTGGAGTCTATTCGGTGAACGTCGGCGGGGGAACGCTAGCTCGACTTGGCGATGGCGAAGAAGCCTTTTTGAACCTGGCCGGAGACAAATTGGTGTTCACAAAAGTCGTTAGCGGTGCAGGTGATATTTGCTCCATGAATGTGAACGGGTCCGGGTTTGTGAACCTCACGAACAACGCATCCGAAGACTTCATGCCTCAATGGAGCAAGGACGGGACGCAAATCGTCTGGTCCACGGACCGCAACGCCCATTTCGACATCTATCGGATGAACGCCAATGGGACGGCCGTGACGAAGCTGATCGGTTCGACGGAAGACGAGTACGGTCCGAGCTTGAATGAAGCGGGGACGCAAGTGGCCTACACCGTCATCAGCGGAGATCCGGGAATCTACGGCATCTACAAAGGCAACGTCGATGGATCAGGGGTCGGCAGCGTACGCCTCGATTCTTCGATCGAGCAAGTGGTCTATTGGACGCCCGACTCGGGTCCGCAGGGCCGCTCTCGGGCCGGCGGATATGGCGTGCAGCTTGGCAAAGCGATGCGGCCTCGGCTGTATCGGTGAACGGGGCGGGCCGTGGGGTCCGCCTTAGGCCAGGACTTCGTAGCGCGTATTGCGGCGGCGGGCCTCGTAGCCGGCGTCGACGATGAGCCGTTCGAATTCCTGAGCGTTGAGGATGAACTTGTTGCCGGCGGCGGATACGACGTTCTCTTCGATCATCACCGAGCCGAAATCGTTGGCGCCGTAGCTTAGGCCGAGCTGGGCGATTTTGGGCCCCTGGGTAAGGATGGAGAGCTGCAGGTTGTCGATATTGTCCAGAAAGATGCGGGACACCGCAACCGTACGCAGATAGTCGAGCCCCGAGGCTTTGCGGGGAATCGGCAGATTGGTCTCTTCAGGTTGGAAGCTCCACGTGACAAACGCGCGAAATGGGGCGCATTCGTCCTGGAGGTCGCGGATCCGTTGAAGGTGTTCCACCCGGTCGTCGAGGGTCTCGACGTGGCCGAACATCATGCTGGCGGTGCTGCGGATGCCGAGCTTTGAAGCGGTTCGCATGCAATTGAGCCACTCGTCGGTCGTGTCCTTGTAGGGGGCGATGATCTTGCGGACGCGGTCGACCAGGATCTCGCCGCCCGCCCCGGGGATGGAGTGGAGTCCGGCGGCTTTCAGGCGGATCAAGGCGTCTTCAAGCTTCAGCTTGGAGATATGGGCGAGATAGATAAGCTCGGCCGGGCTGAGGGCGTGAAGGATGACTTGGGGAGAGGCGGCTTTGATCTTCCGGAAGATCGCCTCATACCAGTCGATTTTAAGCTTGGGGTTGAGCCCGCCTTGGAAGAGGATTTCCACCGAATCGGGCGCTTCGCTGCCCGCGACGCGAACCGTATCGCCGACTTTGGCCATGATCTCGTCTTCGGTGAGAGTGTAGCCTTCCTCGTGGCCGGGAACGCGGTAGAACGCGCAGAACTTGCAGCGAACCCAACAGACGTTGGTGTAGTTAAGGATGCGGCCGACGATGTAGGTGACGGACCGGCCGGGGACGCGCTGTTGGCGTCGGACGTCGGCGAGCGAAGCCAAATCGAGAAGGTTTGGGTGGTTGAAGAGAAATCGCGCCTGGCCGGAGTCGATCCGTTCGCCCGCATGGACTTGATCGGCGATCGATTCGATCGTCAGCGGAGGTTGGGCGAGGGTGGCCATGCGCAGCTATTCTACCTGGGCCGGCGGGGAAGTTTCAGGCAAGCCTGAAAGTTGCGCGAGCCAGTGGCGCAGGCCCTGGGCGGCGGCAGCCAGTTTCGCCGCCCGCTTGACCCCTTTGTCGCGGGTTTCAAACGGCGGATCGGGAAAGAGGCCCCAATTGATGTTCATCGGCGCGAATTCGCGTGGGGTCGCATCGCGAAGGTGGGCCAAAAGGGAACCATAGGCGGTCTCGCGGGGCGGGTCGATCGGCTTTAGGCCCTGCATCTGGTGAGCCGCGTGGAGCCCGGCCAAAATGCCCATCGCCGCGCTCTCGACGTAGCCTTCGACGCCGGTGAGCTGGCCCGCGATGAAGATGCGGGGCCGGCTTCGAAGCCGAAGGAACGGATCGAGGGCGATCGGAGCTTCGAGATAGGTGTTGCGGTGGATGACCCCATAGCGGACGAACTCGGCGTTTTCGAGGCCGGGGACCATGCGAAAGACGCGCTTCTGTTCGCCCCATTTGAGGCGGGTTTGGCAGGCGACCAAGGAATAGAGGGTCCTTTCCGCGTTCTCGGGGCGAAGCTGGAGGGCGGCCCAGGGCCGGCGGCCGGTGCGGGGGTCGGTTAGGCCGACCGGTTTGAAGTTTCCAAAGGCCAGGGAACGGGCACCTTTTTCCGCGATGGCCTCGATGGGGGTGCAGCCGGAGAAGTACTTGACGGCTTCCAAGAACTCCCCCTCCTTTGAAGGAGGGGGCGGGGGGGTGGAGGATGTTTGGCTTTTGTTTTGAGTCGGATTGTCCGACCGCGGTTGGAGTTCACCCACCCCAACCCCTCCCTCAAGGGCGGGGCTTGAACGGACGCCCCCCGCTTCAAACGCATGGATCGGGGCGCGTTCGGCGGAAACCAGAGCCGCGACGAACGCTTCGTAGCTGTCCTTGTCAAAAGGGCAGTTGAGGTAGTCGTCGCCGCCCTTGTCGTATCGGCTCTGGGCAAAGATGATATCGAGGTTCAAGGATGCGGCGTCGACGGTGGGGCTCACCGCATCGTAGAAGTAGAGGTGCTTGCGGCCCGTCGCCTCCGCGAGCCAGGCGGAAAGTTCAGGGGAAGTGAGCGGGCCGGTTGCCACGATGAGGGGTTGCGCGTTTTCCCGCTCAAATTGGCGCGCATCTTCGGGGTTGAAGGAACGGCGTTCGACCGTGATGAGCGGATGCGTTTCGATTCGTCTCGTTATCTCGGCGGCGAAGGCATCTCGATCGACGCAGAGCGCCTCGCCGCCGGGGACCGCGGTTTGTTCGGCGACTTCGAGGACGAGGGAACCCAGGGCGGCCATCTCGACTTTGAGCTGCCCGGCGGGGCTGGTGGGAAGCTTCGATTTGAAACTGTTGGAGCAGACGAGTTCGGCAAACAGGTCGGTCTTATGGGCGGGCGTCGTCGCGAGGGGCCGCATCTCGATGAGGCGGACGGGGATGCCGCGCTGGGCGCAGGCCCAGGCGGCCTCGACCCCGGCGAAGCCGGCTCCGACAACCGTTAAGCTCAAAAGTGCTCCTTTTGGTCCCAGGCGGAGATGTTCCAATGGTCGATGGCGTCCGGCATCGGCGTCCACGCCGGTAGGGTGAACAAAAGGTCTTGGGCGAGGCCGACCAGGTAGGGTTCGTATTTGGCGCGATAGTGGGAAAGGCGTTCGAACATGTCGCGCCGCAATTCGCCCTGGCAGAGCCGAAAGACCTCGGCCAAGAACGCTTCGTCCTTTGGTGTCAGCCGGGACATCGGATCTTCCGCCGGCGGGTTGTCGAGCAGGTAGGCCAGGTCCACGATGACGTGCCGCGCCATGGCAAAGGTCGCCTCCGCCTGAAATCGGAGTTCCTTCGTTTCCGTATCTTCGCCCTCCATGCCGGCAAGAATGAGGGCACAAGTATCGAGGATGGCGGTCATGGAGGCCAGCCACGATTGGTCGTCGTGCTGGGAGCGGTAGTAGGCGAGCACCGGGAAGCTGAGGTAGCCCTCGAGCTGCTCGGCGCACCACCCTTCCGCATCTTTGAGCCAGGACTGCAGCGAGGGCATCGCTCCGGCCTGCGCATGGCGCCGCAAGAGCTCGCCGGCAGATGGGTTCGAGCCGGCCCGTGTATCCATCATCACGATGAAGCGTTCGCGCCTTGAAAAGAAGGCATAGAAGGTGGGAACGAACCCGATGACGATGGCCAAAAATCCGTAGCCGCAGGCCACGTGGAGGAGGGCGACCATCCGCCCCAGATCGGTGACCGGCGCCATATCTCCGTAGCCGAGCGTGAAAAACGTGACGCCGGAATAGTAGGCGTAGGCGCCGAACGAGACGCCGGGCGCCAAGGTTTGCAGCGCATCGTGGACGGCGGCGAACCCAAGGACGAGGCAGCCGGCCCACGTGACGAAGAGGAAGAGCAAGCTGAGGGGCCCAAAGGCGACCAAGGATCGTCGAAAGGGCGGCCATTGGCCCATGTGATCGCTCAGCCAATGCCAGATCCGCCAGACGAGCCCGTAATAGATCGTGCTCACTTGGAAGCGATGCTCGACCGTCTTCGGAATCACGATCGTGGCAAACGCATCGCGCAAAATCAAGACGACGG
>CAYONY010000079.1:0-5612 GCA_964405415.1 uncultured Fimbriimonadaceae bacterium
GCCCCATGCGGGCCTTCCGGTGATGGAACAGGGAAGGGCGGTCTACAAGCTTTCGCCCGAAGAACTCGCGCAGCACCATCGCCATTTCGTTAACGATCTGGGCGCCGCGATGGTCGGCGGATGCTGTGGAACCACGCCGGAGCACATCCGCGTCGTTTCCGAGGCCCTTTCCGGGCAGAAGCACACGGCGAATGCGCATTGGCAGCGCGTCCGCTCCCAGTTCTCTGGGTTCGATTTTCGAATGAAGGGGGAGGCCCAGGGTCTTGCGCTCAAACTCATCGGGTGTTCCAGCCTTTACCAGTTTCAACCCTATCAGCAAGACAGCAGCTTTCTGATCGTCGGCGAGAAAACCAATGCCAACGGCAGCAAAGCGTTTCGCGAGATGCTGGCGGCGGAGAACTGGGAGGGGCTGACCGAGCTGGCGCGCGAACTCGAGGGCGAGGGTTCCCACGTGCTCGACGTATGTACGGCTTATGTGGGCCGGGACGAATCGCGCGATATGGCGGAGTTGTTGCGCCGCTACAACCAGCACGTTACGGTGCCGATCATGGTGGATTCGACCGAAGCTCCCGTCATCGAGACCGCGTTGAAGGGCTTGGCCGGTAAGCCGATCGTCAATTCCATCAACTTCGAAGATGGGGAAGCGCGGACCGACCGGGTGCTCGGGCTTTGTCGCAAATATGGGGCGGCGGTGGTCGCGCTCACGATCGATGAGGACGGCATGGCCAAATCGTGTGAGAAAAAAGTGGCGATCGCGGAGCGGATTCTGGCCAAAACGCGAAGTTACGGCCTGCCGGATCACGACGTTTTTATCGATGCGCTCACGTTTACTTTGGGTTCCGGCGACGAGGAGTTTCGGGAGGCGGGCATGGAGACGATTGAGGCGATCCGTGAAATCAAGCGGCGTCATCCGAGCGTGAACATGATCCTCGGCGTTTCCAATATCTCGTTCGGACTGAAGCCGGCCGCCCGGGTCGTGTTGAACTCGGCCTTTCTGCACTATGCGCTGGAAGCCGGATTGACTTCGGCGATTGTGCATTTTTCGAAGATTCTGCCGGAGAATCGGATCGAGCCGGAGGTCTGGAAGATCGCGAGCGACTTAGTTTACGATCGGCGGGAGTTTGCGAAGGCTTAGACCCTTGTCATGGTTGCTTCCATTGGTCAATGCGTAACTCTGGTCACCTACGCCCAAGCCTATTTGAATGGCGAACGTGAGGAGCTCGATTGGCGAAACAACCCTTGGTTTGCTTTTGTTGAAGACTACGGTTTCGGTGTTGGCGATAAAGGGGGGCAACCCCTGGCGAACGATCCGAATGAGTGGTTCCGCGGGCTCTCGGAACAGGGCTTTTCAAATACCGCTTTTTTCGTCGAGCCCTATGTCGACGGTAGCGACGCTTACATGCTGGTCGGATTTGCCGGCGGAGCAAGATGGGCCCCCGTCACTTCACACCCCGCTGGCCACGAAATCATTTGGCACGAAAGTTCCGAGTTCGAAAAGCGTGGGGACTCGGGAGTCTGGCACCACTATCGAGGTGGGTTTAGCGTTCAGGCAGGGCAAGACAGAATTCGCGCAACAATTCCCGAAGCGTCCGCCCAACTCGATGAAGCCCTAGCGGCAATCCTCGAATATCAAGGTGAGTTCCGTCCATCTGAGGAGTTTTTTGGAAGAATGTTCTTGCTTGGCCGATGCGTCTTGAGATCGGCTGGGCTTACAACGTCCAACCTCCCCGAAACCGGGCCTATGGAGCACCTTCCGACGATCGACGAGGTTCAACAGCGAGCCCGATGCGCCTTTCCATCGAACGCTGACCCCGATGCCGTTGTTCTGGTCGCGGCCGTGGAAGCGTCCTGGGCACTTGGCGGCATGGGCTGGTGGAACGATTGGACTAGCCCGGATGATGAGGTCTCGAGGAGTTATGTGAAGGCCACCGGCGACTATTATCGGGCCATGGTGACGGCCCTTGCCGCCGCCTGTGAGCCGGTCACTTAAGGTTGATCGTCTTGGCATTTATGCAAAGTAGTTTGGCATTTTTGCCAAATGGCGGTAGAATCCGATCATGGACACCCACGTTCCCCCCATTGTGGTTAAAGGCCCCGAAAAATGGAAGGGCGTTGAGAGTCTGGCCCGAGTTCGGGAACTTGAATTGGCGGGCATGAAGCGCCAAGCGATTGCCCGAATTTTCGGAGTTTCCCTCGAAACTCTGCGCAACGCGGAAAAACGCAAGTACTCCGCTTCGACTAGTTCAGAAGCTAAAAAAGACTCCGAAGAATGGAGAGCGGCTCTCAAACGATTCATGGCACAAGGCGTGCGAGGCGTCCATTTATCCGACGAAGCTTTGAGCCGCGATTCCATTTATGAAGGACGCGGTTAGATGATTCTTGTAGATACTGATATCTGGCTGCGGATGCAAGAGATCGACACGGAATCGGCGATGGCCTGCTTCGAGGCCCTTAACCGAGCAAAAGAGCAAGGGGATGGGCCGGCGATATGCGCTCAAATCGTGGTTGAGTATTGCGCCGTCGCTTCAAGACCAATTGAAGCGAACGGCCTTGGCAAAACCTGGCCAGCAGTGCAAGAAAGCCTCAAGGAGATGTTCAAGGCGAGCGTGCTTCTTCCCGAACCGGAGGATGTCGCGGGCCGATGGCAAGAATTGGCAAGAAAGTACCGGCCGATTGGAAAACGATGCCATGACCTTCGCCTGGCTGCGGTGGCGTCGGCAAATGGTGTTAGGCGAATTCTCACCTTCAACCGGGCGGATTTTCAGTCAGTTTCCGAAGTCCAAGCCCTGAGCCCCCTTGACCCCTAAGTCCCCTTCTTCCCTCCCATTCCGCGTTCGCCAGCTTGGCTGGATCAGTTTTTGGGCCGATGTCGCCTCGGAGATGGCCTACCCGGTCCTGCCGCTTTTTATCGCCCAGACCTTGAGGGCCCCGGCGATCGCGTTGGGCGCGGTCGAAGGGGTCGCGGAGGCGCTTGTCAGCTTCATGAAGGGTTGGTCGGGCTGGCATTCCGACCGCAAGGGCGTTCGCGTACCCTACGTGCGGTGGGGCTATGGCCTGAGCGCGGCGGGGAAGCCTCTACTGGCTCTGGCAACCGCGTGGCCGATGCTCTTCATCGGAAGGCTGCTCGATCGATTCGGCAAAGGGCTGAGGACCTCGGCCCGCGATGCCCTGTTGGCGGAATCGGTCCCGAAGTCCGAGTACGGCCGCGCGTTTGGCTTCCATCGCGGGATGGACACCGCTGGGGCGTTCGTGGGCGTGCTCGCGGCTCTGGCCTTGCTGTATTTTCTGCCCGGCGAATACCGCCTTATCTTCGTTTTGGCGCTGGTTCCAGGCGTGATCTCCCTGGGGCTGACGTTGCGAATTCGGGAGAAGAGTGGAAATGGGGCGGATGGGGCGGATGGGGCGGATGGGGCGGATGGGGCGGATGGGACCCCAGAGCCTCATCGCGCAACCTCGCACCCTCGCTTTTCGCCGGCCTTTTGGCGTATCGTCGCGCTGCACCTCGTTTTCGCGCTCGCCAATTCCTCGGACACGTTTCTCTTGCTGCGGGCCAAAAGTCTTGGGATGAGCGACTTTCTGGTCGTGTTGGCCTATGCGGCCTACAACGTGACCTTTGCCCTTTCAAGCTATCCGGCCGGCCGGTTAAGCGACCGGTTTGGCCGTTGGCCCGTCATCGCCGGAGGCTGGGGGCTGTATGCCTTGGTCTATGCGGGTTTTGCGCTGGCGGGCGCGGCCTGGGTTTGGCCCCTTTTCGCGCTCTACGGGGTTTACATGGGTTTGACCAAAGCGGTCGGAACGGCCCTGGTGGCCGACGTCGCGCCGCGCACCGCCCTTGGGTCGGCGATGGGGATGTTCGCGATGCTTTCCGGCATCTCGACGCTTATGGCGAGCCTACTCACGGGCCTGATATGGGATCGTTGGGGATCGGAAGCGGCGTTCATGACCAGCGCGGCCCTCGCCGCGCTGGCGCTTCTTCTAATCCCGCTGACGCAACCGCGAAGGGCCGGGGCTCAGTAGCGGCGTCGATCGCCGCCGTAGCCCCCGCCTCCGCCCCCGCCTCCGCCTTGGCGCGGACGGGCTTCGTCGACGTTGAGCTTCCGGCCGCCGAGCTCGGAATTGTGGAGCGCCTCGATGGCGGCGCCGCATTGTTCGGCATCCACATCCATAAAGGCGAAGCCGCGGCCCTCGATGATGCGGCAGTTCGTGGCGCCGTAGGCCGCGAAGTGGTTGATTAGATCCTCTTCGGTCGAGGAATACGAAATGTTGCCCACGAAAAGGGTCTTGACCGACATGCGATGCTCCTTCCCCTTGCCCTCGCAAGGCGCTTGGACCTCGTCAAACCTTCCCAACCCCCCAAACGCGAAGTTCCCGAGGCCAAATCCGTTGGCGAAGGGCGACTCGAACCGGATCGATCGTTCCGTTTGCCGATGCAAGGGCCATTGTAGCAAATCCCCGCCCGAAGGGGAAGGGCCAAGGTCAGATTCGCGATGGGCCATAATTCGGCTTGCGCGGGGCTTTGCCCGCCGCGAGAAAGCCCCGTGACCCGATTCGCGTTCGTCATTCACCCCATTTCCGCGCGCGACATCGCCCGCAAGTACCCGATTGCCCGCTGGATGCCCGATACGTGGGTCGAAGCGGTGATGAAGTACAAAAAGCCTTTTGTGGTGAGCAAGATCACCGGGGTCCGATCGATCACCGGTGCGGAGACCGAAGGGTGGTTCATCGGCTGTCCGCTCACGCCTCGCCAGATGGTTGAGATGCCTTTGGATTTCGTTTACGAACGGATCGGGCGATGCGCGGAGATCGCCAAGGAGCAGGGCGCCGAGCTGATCGGGCTGGGCGCTTTTACCAGCGTCGTCGGCGATGGCGGCATCACGATCGCCAAGAATTCGCCGATTGCGGTGACCACCGGCAACAGCTACACGGTGGCCACCGCCATCGAGGGCACGCTCGATGCGTGCGCGAAAGTGGGCGTTCCGTTGAATGAGGGCGTGCTTGCGGTGGTCGGGGCGACGGGCGCGATTGGCCGGACCTGCGCCCTGATGCTCGCGCCGCATTTCCGAAAAACGTTCTTAGTGGGCCGCGATCAAGCTCGCACGCAAACGGTCGCGGGGGAAGTTGCCCGCTCGGAAGCGACCACGGATCTCTCGGTCTTGCGGGAGGCGGATGCGGTGGTGACGGTGACTTCGAGCGATGCGGAGATCATTTTGCCCGAGCATCTGAAGCCGGGGGCGGTGGTGTGCGATGTGGCGCGTCCGCGCGATGTTTCGATTCGCGTTGGGAAAGAGCGCCCCGATGTGCTGGTCATCGAAGGCGGCGTCGTGGCGGTACCGGGCGACGTGGAGTTTGGGTTTTCCTTCGGATTTCCGCCCCGAACCGCTTATGCGTGCATGAGCGAGACGATGATGCTGGCCCTGGAGAACCGGGCCGAGAGTTTCACTCTTGGCAAAGATGTTTCAGTGGGGCAGGTTGAGGAGACCCAGGCGATGGCGGCCAAGCACGGGTTTAAACTGGCCGGCTATCGTTCCTTTGAGAAAGCGGTGACCGAAGAGGCGATTGCGCGAGCGCGGACGGCGCGGGCCAAGGGCAAATCCGCTGTCTTGTCATCCTGA
>CAYONY010000079.1:5622-9995 GCA_964405415.1 uncultured Fimbriimonadaceae bacterium
CTTCGTCGTTCCTCCTCAGAATGACAATTCATTCAATGGGTGAGCAAGGAGTTCAAAACTTCACCTGCACGGCTTCGCGCTGCGCCGGCTCTTCGATTTCAAAGAGTTCCTTCGGCTTGAATCCGCCCATCCCAGCGAAGATGCTCGAAGGAAACGTCTCGGTCTTCGTGTTGTAGGTCGTCACGATGTCGTTGTAGTACTGCCGGGCAAACGCGATCTTGTTTTCCGTGCTCTTCAATTCCTCTTGCAGCGAGAGCATGTTCTCGTTGGCTTTGAGGTCCGGATACGATTCCGCGAGCCCGAAGATGCCGGTCAAGGCGGCGCCGACCGCGCTTTCGGCCTGGCCCTTTTCCTTCACCGTCTTGGCCTGGAGCGCCATGTTGCGCGCCTGGATAACCTTTTCCAAGGTTTCCGATTCGTGCTTCATGTACCCCTTGACGGTCTCGACAAGATTGGGGATCAGGTCGTAGCGCCGCTTGAGCTGGACGTCGATCTGCGCCCAGGCATTGCCGGTCTGTTGGCGAAGCGAAACCAGGCTGTTGTACATCCCGATCGCCACAAAGAGCAATAGGACGAGAACTCCGATTAATACCCAGATCATTTAGCTTTCCGAACTCCTTGCACTTCCCATACGGACGCGAGAGAACTAGCGTTGCGATTCCGACTTTTCCCGTCGCAGCCGAACCGTCGCGTCGGCGATTCCGGCCGGGTCGGTGAAGATCACGCTTCCATCTTTCTGGGCCGAGAGGAGAATCTCCTGGTTCATTTTTACCGCCGCCTCGCCTTGAGCCTCGATCGGCCTATCCAAGAAGTGGGTCACGCGAAGAAACGCCTGACGGCCCTCCGAGCGGACAGTACCGCTCTTGTGGACGCCGCCCTCGAACAGCTCGAACCGGCCATTCTCTTCGATCTTCAGTTCAACTTTGCTGATCGTCGCGAGAATGCTCGGATCGCCCCCTTTGGGCAGCGAAAGATTGCGTTTGCCGGTCCAGGTTCCGGCCCATTGAAACGACGCGCCACACGAGACGGCAAAGAGCCCCATCAGGCCGATGAGGCCTAGCCGTCCGATCGTCGATCCGCCGGATATACTGCCTCCAATGCCCGCCATCGCTCCCGAAGTCTACACCTCAATGGGGTTGAACGAGAGCGAGTTCGCCCGCATCCTCGAGCTCTTGGGCCGGCGGCCCACCCTCACCGAGCTCGGCATGTTCGCCGTGATGTGGAGCGAGCATTGCGGCTACAAATACTCGCGACCGGTCCTCGCCTTATTCAAAAAGTACAAAGAGGCGATGGAAGGGAGCGGATTGGAGAACGCGGGGATTGTCGAAATCGGCGAGGGTTTGGGCGTGACCATGAAGGTCGAAAGCCACAACCACCCGTCGGCGGTGGAGCCCTATCAGGGGGCGGCGACCGGGGTCGGCGGCATCATCCGCGACATCCTCACGATGGGAGCTCGGCCGATCACCTCGCTCAATTCGCTCCGGTTCGGACCGATTGTCGAAGGCGCGGCGGACAAGGACGTTATCGATCGGAACCGTTACCTCTTTGAACACGTGGTGGGCGGAATTGCCGGCTATGGCAACTGCGTGGGGGTTCCCACGGTGGCGGGCGAAGTGGCGTTCCACCCCCGATATAGCGGCAATCCGCTTGTAAACGCGATGTGCGTGGGGCTTTTGCGGATCGACGAGGTTACGACGGCAGCGGCGACGGGGGTCGGCAATCCGGTGATCTATCTCGGTTCGGCGACTGGAAAAGACGGCATCCATGGGGCGACTTTCGCCAGTGATGCGCTTGGAGAAGACAACGAGGAAAAGCGGCCCAACGTGCAAATCGGCGATCCCTTTGCGGAAAAGCAGCTTATCGAGGCGACGCTCGAGGCGCTCCAGACGGGGGCGATCGTGGCGATCCAGGATATGGGCGCGGCCGGGCTTACCTGCAGCACGATCGAGATGGCGAGCAAGGGTGGGGTCGGGATGCGGGTCGATTTGGACCGCGTGCCGATGCGCGAGGCCGACATGAGCGCGTATGAGCTGATGCTCAGCGAGAGCCAGGAGCGCATGCTGGCGGTGGCGCATCGCGGCCGCGAGCAGGAGGTCCTGGACGTCTTTGCCAAGTGGGGCTTGGCGGCGGTGGTGATCGGCGAAGTCACCGGGGACGGCCTCCTTCGGGTCACACGATGGGGCGATGAGGAGGTCGCACTTGACCCCAAACTTCTGACCGATCATTGCCCGACCTATCGCACCGAGCCGGAAATCCCCGAATATCACCGGAAGGCGCAGGCGTTTGATCCGGCGGGTCTTGTTGACGGGCTGGATCCGGGCGACTCGCTGCTCGCCCTCCTGAAGAGCCCCAACCTGGCGGGGAAGCGATGGGTTTGGCAGCAGTACGATCAGCAGGTTCAGACGCAAACCGCAATCGTTTGCGGCGAAGGCGATGCCGCGGTGCTCGCGCCGCGGGGAACCCCCAAGGGTCTTGCGATCAAGATCGACGGCAACGGACGCCAGGTCTATTTCGATCCGTACGTGGGCGGCCAGCTCGCGGTTTGTGAAGCCGCGCGCAATGTGGCCTGCGTCGGGGGAAGGCCGGTGGCGGCAACCGACGGCTTAAATTTCGGCAACCCGCAGCGTCCCCACGTGTATTGGCAGTTTGCCGAAGCGGTGCGCGGCATCGCCGACGCTTGCGAGACGATGGGAACTCCGGTGATTTCGGGGAACGTGAGCTTTTACAACGAAAGCGACCTTGGCGAGGTCCTTCCGACTCCGCTCATCGGGGTGCTGGGAGTCTTGGATGATGCCGAACGGCGGGCGTCGATGCGGCCCCGACTCGCAGAAACGACGATCTATATTCTGTATCTGCCTGGTGTTGAGATTCGGCAAGAGGGACTTGGGGCAAGCGAACTCGGGTCGCTTCGAGGCCTTGAGGATGGCCTGCCGACGGCTCCCGACGTGGCCGGCGAACGACGGCTTTGCGAGCTGCTGGCCACGGAAATCGGGTCCGGGCTCGTTGATTGGGCTCACGATGTGAGCGAAGGCGGGTTGGCGGTGGCGGCGGCGGAGGTTGCGATCGTCGGCGCAACGGGACTTGAGATCGACCTCGATCCGAAGGCCTTGCCCTTCGAAGGGTTGGCCACGGACGCGGGAAGGCTCTTTGGCGAAATCCCAGGGTGGGTTCTCATCGGCGGAGATCCGAGCCGAGAAGCCGAGGTGGCGGCGGCGGCCGAACGGCATCGAGTGGGATGGACGAAGATTGGAACCCAACGGGCAAGTTCCGGCGTTTTTCGAGTAAACCTCGGGGGCCGTCGAGCCATCGAAATGGAGGTGAGCCGGTTGCGCGAAGCGTACGAATCGGCGCTTCCGAATTTGATGAGGCACCCCTTGGCATAAGATTTGCCTTCGGATGATTGATTGCGTTGGATTGAACTTGAAATGAAGCTGCGAACCCTATTCGTTTGGGCGGCTTTGGCCGTTTCGGCCCTGACCGTTTTCGCCCAAGGCGGCGCGAACGTCAAGCAAGACGTTCAAAAAGCGATCGCTCTTTATCGTGATGGGAAGCTTCCCGAGGCGATCACCTCGCTCGAAAAGACGCTTGCCGACCATCCGGACGATGAGGATGCCCTGGGTTGGATGGGCTTTCTCTACCTACGGGCCGATCGGGCCGCTTCGGCGGTTCCGCTGTTGGAGAAGGCGCTTCAAAAGAAGCCGGGCACGGTCGAGCTGATGAACAACCTAGGCAGCTCACATTTGGCCCTGAAGCAATACGATCAAGCTTTGCCTTATTTCCGGCAGGTGGCCCAAGCGCAGCCCGACCGTTTCGAAGCTTGGTACAACATCGGCACGATCTACCTGCGGCGGCAAGACTGGACCTCGTCGATCGAAGCCTTTGGCCGGGCCGCGAGGATTCGACCCGAGGACGCATTCATCCAAAACAACCTGGCGGCGGCCTTCGAGGGCCAAAAGAACTTTGAGCGGGCCGCGGCGCACTACGCCAACGCTTCAAACCTTCGTAAAGACAGCGCGCCCTTTGCTCGCAACGCCGCGTTTACCTTTATCCGCTTGCAAAAGCCGGCCGCCGCGCTGCCCTTTTTGGAACGCGCGCACCAGCTCGAGCCGGCCGATTTCAAAGTTTCGATCGCGCTGGCCAATCAATACACCCGGCTGAACCGACGCGCTGAAGCCCTCAAGCTCTACGAGGGCGTACAAGCGGGCGCGGTTGAAGACGCCGAGTTCTGGCACAATTTCGGCGTGCTCAAGGCGGCCGCCGGCGATAAGCCGGGCGCCGAGGCGGCCTATCGCAAGGCCCTCGAAATCAACCCGAACGAGCTCGACGCCTTGAACAATCTCGGCCTTATCGAACTCGAGAAGGGGAATGCGGAA
>CAYONY010000079.1:10005-13515 GCA_964405415.1 uncultured Fimbriimonadaceae bacterium
GAGGCCAAGACTTTGTTCGACAAGCTTTCCGGCCTGAACCCAAAAAGCCTGGACGCCAAGCTGAACCTCGCGGCCGCATGCTCCAAGACGAACGACGTCGATCGGGCGATCGGCCTTTGGAAAGACGTGATTCGCGCCGAGCCGGGCCGTCAATCGGTTCGGCTCTCGCTGGCCAACGCACTGTGGCGGGCGGGCGATCAGGATGGGGCCCGCTACCATTACAACCAGCTGGTCTTGATGAACGCGGGCAACGCCGAGGCCCACAACGGCCTTGGGCTTTATCTGCTCGCCAAGGGCGAGGCGGCCAAAGCGGAAGCCGAGTTCCGGCTCGCAATCCGTTACAGTCCCCAATTCGCGCAGGCGCACAACAACCTGGCGGTGGCGCTGGATAAACTGGGCCGCAGAACCCAGGCCATCCAGATGCTCCAAAAGGCGCTTCAGCTCGATCCCAACTTCGAAGAGGCTCGAGTGAATCTGGAACGGCTCCGCGGTACGGAGTAACGAAGCTTGCGCATCCATCTGCTGGTTAACGAGCATCGGCTCGATGCGGTCGAAGCCGCCCGTCAGGCCGCGCGCGCCATCCAAGCTCGTGGACCGATTTGCGCAACCGAGATTGGGTTTGGACCCTTGCTGGATCTTCCGGAAGTGCCGGCAAGCGAGGTTGCCGACGCCGATGTCGTGTTCGGCTTCGGAGGCGATGGGACCCTGATCCGCGCCGCTCATCTGTGCTCGGAAAAGGGCACCCCGATTTTGGGCGTCTACTTCGGGCGGTTTGGTTTCGTGACCCAGTGCACGGCCGACGAATTCGGAGCGGTGCTGAGCCAGGTGATCGATGGGCAGCTTCCGATCGAAGAACGCATGATGCTGCAAGGCGAGCTGATGCGGGGCGGCCAACCGGTGGCGACGCTCCACGCCCTGAACGAAGTGGCGCTGCAGCGCGATATCGCAGCGCGCATGATGACGTTCGAGATCCAGGTCGAGGGGCTGACGGTGGCGGCCTATCCGGCGGATGGCGTGATCGCCTCGACTCCCACCGGCTCGACCGCCTATAACCTCTCGGCGGGGGGGCCGATCGTCGATCCGACGGTCCAGCTCATCATCCTCACCGCGCTGACCCCGCATACGCTTTCCGCGCGGCCGTTGGTGGTGTCGCCGGATGCCGAGGTGCGGCTGTTGGTGCAGACGGAAGGGGATTCGGTGCTCTCGGCGGACGGGCAGACGCGGCTGCATCTGTTGAGCGGGGACGAGGTGCGGGTGACCCGATCGCCGCGGGTGACGAAGCTGATTTGCGTGGACAAGCACGACTTTCTTTCGAAGCTGGGCAGCCGGCTGTTTTGGGGCCAAACGGCGGAAAGGGAGGGTTTTTTCCCTCCGCCGAGGCATTAGGGAGTGTAGCGATGGAGGGTCAAGCGCGGCCCCTCCCTTGAGGGAGGGGAAGGGGTGGGTGGTCTCGCCGGGACACGTACGGCGTAGACACCGAGCCTTTCTGTCGCGCTCGCCCACTTTGCTGCGGACCCCGAAGGCATACCGATCGGTCCACGGAGCGCATCAACCCCCGCCCCTCCTTCAAAGGAGGGGAGCTTAATCGCTTTCGCGGCTTGGTATGCTTCCGCTTCTGGATCCGCCTCCGGCCCACATCATCACATCATCCCATCATCCCATCATCCCATCACAAATCTCCTCACTCCTCACTCCTCACTCCTCATGTCACCCCCCCTCCTCACCGTCACCGACGCGGTCGTCGAATTCCATGCTCCGGGCGGATCGATCCGCGCGATGGATGGCGTTTCGCTTCAGGTGAATGCCGGCGAAATCGTCGCGGTCGTCGGCGAATCCGGCTGCGGCAAAACGACGCTGGCTCGGGCGGTGCTTGGTCTCCAACCGCTCAGCGCCGGGCAGATCGAGGTTTCCGGTGAGATGGTTCGCGGCCTGCGCGCACGCAATGCGGAACGAGTCGGGATGGTCTGGCAGGACCCCTACGCCAGCCTCGATCCACGGTGGACCGTGGGCAAGTCCGCCCTCGAGCCGGCCCGGCTCTGCGGCAAGACGGTCGATCTGGACGCCCTCTTCACCGAAGTCGGGCTCGACCCCAACTTCCAAACGCGCTTTCCCCACCAGCTCTCCGGGGGCCAGCGGCAACGGGTCGCCATTGGCCGGGCGCTCGCGCTCAAGCCGCCCCTGGTGATCTGCGACGAACCCACCGCGGCCCTTGACTTGAGCATTCGGGCTCAGATCTTGAACCTGCTCAAAGCGATCCAGCGCGAGATGGGCTGCTCGTTCCTCTACATCTCCCACGACCTGCTGACGGTGCGTTTCCTGGCGGATCGCATCGCCGTGATGTATCTGGGGCGAATCGTGGAGGAGGGGCCCACCGAGGCGGTTTTTTCGGACCCGCGCCACCCCTACACCAAAGCGCTGATGGATTCGGCGCCGACGCTCGAGAAGCTGCGCCAGCTTCCCGATCCGCTGCCGGGCGAACTTCCCGATCCGCGCGTGCGGTTCCAGGGCTGTCGATTCGAGCCTCGGTGCGCCAATCGCCAAGAGATTTGCGTTCAAAGCGATCCCGCCGTGAGCGAAGAAGGCCCTCGCTGTTTTCGATGTCACAACCCGAACCGAGAGGCGGCCCTTACGGGAGGCAAGGTTTGAGCACGCGATGGGGGATTGTGGGATGCGGCTCGATCGCTCGGGCGTTGGCGACGGCGATCCGCGAAACGCCGGATGCTGAACTGGCGGGCGTGGCATCACGCGACGCGGCTAAGGCAGAAGCGTTCGCGTCCGAATTCGGGGCTGGGCGCGCCTTTGGAAACTATGAAGACCTATCCAAAGCCGCCGATGTCGACGTCGTCTATGTGGCGACGCCGCATCCGATGCACCGCGACCACACCTGGCTTTGCCTTGAGCACGGGAAGGCCGTCCTGTGCGAAAAGCCGTTTGCCATGAACGCCCTTCAGGGGCGGGAGATGGTCTCGTTGGCTCGCGAGCGCAACCTCTTTCTCATGGAAGCGATGTGGACGCGGTTTTTCCCGATCACCCGCCTCCTGTGCGAGCGGGTCCGCGAGGGCGCGATCGGAAAGGTGCGATTTGTGGCGGCCGATTTCGGTTTCCGGCCCGGATTCAACCCGGAGAGCCGACTTTTTGACCCTCATCTGGGCGGCGGCGCCCTGCTCGATGTGGGGGTTTACGCGGCCAGCTTCGCATCGATGCTCCTCGGCCGGCCAAACGCCATCGCTTCAACGATGACGCCCGCGCCGACCGGGGTCGACGCCCAATCGGCTTTTGTTCTGGGCCACGCGGACGGGGCGATGGCCTCGCTCTATACGAGCCTCGAAACCACGACGCCATGGGAAGCGACGATTCTCGGGGAATCGGGGAGCATCCGGGTGCACTCGCCCTTTTGGAAGCCCTCGGCGATGACGATTCGAACCGAGTCCGGCGAAGAGGTTGTGGAATTGCCCTACGACGGCAACGGCTACCAATTCGAGGTGGAAGAGGTGGGCCGGTGCCTGAGCG
>CAYONY010000080.1:0-13505 GCA_964405415.1 uncultured Fimbriimonadaceae bacterium
CGTACAGCGAATCGCCGATGCCCGCGCCGAGTGACTCCAGGTTGGTCCAGGCGTGCATCCGTCCCGCCTGCTGCGGCGTGAACTCGATGGCGCATTGGTTGGAGTAGCTCATGAAGTTCTGGTAGGGCGTATCGATCCACGGATTGCCGCTGCAGGGATCGGTACCCGCCGGGTCGGCGCAGGCCGTCGCGGTGCGCAAGGTCGGCTGGGTGTCCGAACAGAAGTCGCCCGTCGTGTCCCCGACCGCCGCCGACCGCCCCGCCGGTTCGTAGCAATCGCTGCACGGGTTGACTTCGTCGACGCCGTGGAACGTATGCCAAAGCCCGAGGCAGTGGCCCACTTCGTGGCTGAGGATGGAGGGCAGGTTTGTCGAAATCCCAAACCAGGTGTCATCCATCACCACGCCGCCGTCTTTGGTAAGAGCAAAGCTCGTCCACGGGAACGTTCCCCAACAGACGCCGCCCGTATCCACGACGAAGATGTTTAACTTGGTCGACGGGGACTGGCTGTAAGCCTTCTTCATCCCTCCCGTTTCCGTGTTTCGATCGAGGTAGCGATACTTCGTGCTATTGATGAAGCGGTATTCGTAGACGAACTGATAGCGCCACGGCCCATAGTTGGCGTTGAGCCGGTCTACCGCCGTTTGGACGTCGGCCGCGCTTGCCGCCGGATTCGCTCCGCTGTCTTCGGCGAAAACGTGGAAGATGAGGCGGACGGTCTTGATCGGCGAGTTGGCATCGGGGATGGCGGCATCCCGGATTGCCGGATTATCAGGCGCCCCTTCGGTCGGGCAGGCCGCCGTCACCGAGACGTCGGTTCCCCTACCCTTTTGTGCTTCGAAGACCTGTTGGGTAATGCACCATTCGCCCGGCGCGATCCTGGGCGTTGGCCTCGCCTGGCCGGGAACTCCGGCCTCTGGCCCGCAGTCGCAGGGCAGGTTCGATGAGAGCAGCCGAATGTTCTGCCATTTATCGGTCGATGGGCCACGCGTCTGGCCGGGAACCCATGCTCCGGCAAGAACCGCAACCGCTGCCACCAGAGAAAAGCCGGTGATCAATTGAAAAGTCTTCTTCGTTGAATGCATTGGGTGATCGCTCCTTCAGGTCGTGAAAGCCTAACATGCTTTGAAGGGATAGGGAATTCCTCATTAGAGGATGTGTCTCCCCATCGAACGCATGGGGAGACGTTCGCATCCGATCCTTTTTTAGGGCTTCCAATCGGGATCGGCATCCAGATAGGGATAGTTGTTGGTGAGCCTCGTCGCGTTGCCCTTGCCGCTGGCGTTCATGGTGTAGATGTCCCAGGTTCCGGAACTGCTCCCCCGATAAAATGCGATCTTCGTCCCATCCGGAGACCAGCACGGCTCGACGTCATCGACCGTGTTGTTGGTAAACCGCTTGAGGCCCGAGCCGTTCCCATTCATGACATAGATCTCGAGGTTTCCGTCTCGCGAGCTCATAAAGCCGATCTTCGTTCCGTCGGTCGACCAGGAGGGCTCCGTATCGTCGGCGGGGTGGTTCGTGAGGGTTACCGGGTTCGAGCCGTCCGCGTTCATCACGTAGACTTCGTAGTTCCCATCGCGCGTGGTTCGGAAAACGATCTTGGTGCCGTCCGGAGACCAGATGGGATGCCCGTCGGCGCCGGTCGAGCCGCTGGTGAGGTTCACCGGGTTCGAGCCGTCCGCGTTCATCACGAAAATGTCGGCCGAACCGGGGGTGTCGCGATCGGAGGAAAAGAGGATCTTCGTGCCATCGGGCGACCAGGCGGGGCCGAAATCGAACGACGAAGTGTTCGTCAAGTTGACCTGGTTGGTGCCGTCCGCGTTCATCGTGTAGATCTGCCAGTTCCCATCGCGGTTGCTGACGAACGCGATCTTGGTGCGGTCCGGGCTCCAATGAGGCTCCCATTCGGCCGAGGTGTTGTTCGTCAGCCGCACCACATTGTTGCCATTGGCATCCATCGTATAGATCTCGTTGCCGTTCGGCGTGCCCGAGACGATGCCGGATCGATTGCTGACGAAGATGAGTTGGGCGGCCGGCGGGGCCCCGGCAAAGCCGTAGAGAAGCCCCAGTGCGGCAACCGTCGCCGAAGCCGCGCCGCAAGCTCGAACCAAAGTCTGTCGTTTCATGATGTCCTGCCCTCCGGCCCTCGCCAGAAGCGGCCGGGCCTGGGAGTACTTTAGGGTTTGCGTCGTGACTCGGGTGTGACCGGTTTCGTCACACCCCATCGCCTAACATAGATCCATGCCCGGCGACGCCCCCTTCTTCCGACCCGGAGGGACTATGGACCCCTCCGCCCCCAGCTATATCGAGCGGCAGGCCGACCACGACCTCCTGCGGGCCCTCCTTGCGCGCGAGTACGTCTTCTTGCTCGATTCCCGCCAGAAGGGCAAGTCCAGCATGGTCGCCCGGACCATCGTCCGGCTCAAAGATCAGGGCATCTTTACCGTCAAACTCGACCTCCAGCGCATCGGCGCCAACGTCACCCCCGAGCAGTGGTACGCCGGCATGCTCGCCGCCATCGGGCAGGAGCTTGACCTCACCGCCGAACTCTTCGACTATTGGAAGGCCAACCCCGCGGTCGGCCCGCTCGCCCGGTGGATCGGCGCGTTGCAGGACGTGCTGCTGGCCGAGCGCAACGCCCCCGTCGTCATCTTTGTGGACGAGGTCGATTTCGTCCGCGCCCTGCCCTTTCCCACCGATGAGTTCTTTGCCGGCATCCGCGACTGCTACAACCGCCGCGCTGAAGGTAAAGGCTTCGAACGGGTGACCTTTTGCATCGTCGGCGTCGCCACCCCCGGCCAGCTCATCCGCAACCCCGAGATCACGCCGTTCAACATCGGCACCCGCATCGATATCTCCGACTTCACGCCGGAAGAGACCAACCTCTATGTCGAAGTCTTGGCCAACGGCAGCAAAGACGGCGGCAAGCTCATGGCCCGGGTCAATTTCTGGCTCAACGGGCACCCCTATCTCACCCAACTTCTTTGCCGGCACATCGTCGAGGATTCGGCCATTCGAACGGCCCATGACGTCGACGCGTTGGTCCGGCGGCTCTTTCTGACCCCGGAGGCCCGCCAGCGGGAACCCAACTTTTCGGATGTCGAGCGGCGGATGCTGGATCCGGACGTACCGGGGCTCTCGCCGGAGGAGAAACGGACCCAGGTGCTGGAACTCTACGGCCGGGTGCTGAAGGGCAAGCGGGTGGAAGTGGCCGAAGAGAACCCGGTGGTGGCCACGCTGCGCCTCTCGGGGGTGGGGTTGGAGGATCGGCGAGCCCTTCGGGTTCGAAACCGGCTCTACGGGATCCTTTTCGATGAGAAGTGGCGTCGCCAGAGCTTGCCGGAGGCCGAGATGCGGCGGCAGCAGGGAGCCGCAAGGGTGGCGCTGCTGCGCACGGCGACGGTAGCGGGGGTGGTGCTGTTGGGGGTGACGGGCGTCGCGCTGAATATGAACCGGCTGGCGTCAGACAAAACACGGGCCTATTCAAGACTCCAAGTGACGGCAAAAGAATTGGAATACGCGTCTACCGAAAAGCAGAAGTCGTTGGTCGAACTTCAAAAGCGATCTCAAGAACTGCAAGTGGCATCGGACAAGCGTGCCGAGGCTATTAAAAGGTTGAACCAGCGCACGAACGAACTGCAGCAAATGACGAAAGCGCGGGAGCTTGCCCTCATGGCAACTCGAAACCTGAATCTTGGCCTCAAGCGCGAGTCAGACGAAAAGGCGAAGACCATTCAGGCGCTTGCCGCGAGTCAGGAGCAATTGGAACGGCAAAGCTACAACACGTTGATCAGCAACGTCAGTGCAGGACTAGGCACGATGGACGCGAGACGGATCTCTGCAGCCATGAGTCGGCTCAGCCGCGAGAATCAAAAAGAATGGGAATGGGGCCACTTGTCACTCCTAACTCGAAACCCCGTTTTGTTTGGTAACACAGGTGTGCCGGCAGCCTTTGAGGCCAGTGCGCAAGGGGATATTTCTATCATCTCGAGAACTTCGAAGCTTACGATCCGCAACCTCTCACTTGTAAAGGAAAATCCCGTATGGGCGCCCAAGGACCCCGAGGCGGAACTCGAACGTGCCGAAGCTAAAGCGAAGGGTCAGAGCTCCCGTGATGGTGAATACTTGTATCATTCCGGGCCAGGTTTTCGCATTTGGACGAACAATCTCGATGGGCGCGACACCTTATGCGAAGCGCCTTCCAACCGAATCCTCGTACCCGCTAAGAAGGGTCAGTTTATTTCCGATTTTGACCCAGTGCTTGGCGAATACTTAGTGAATACGAGTCAAGACATCAACAATCTCGAGATAAGATCGGTGCGCAAACACGAGTTACGGGCCACGATTAGATGTAACCGGGCGATCTATGGCGGCCGCTTCTTGCCGAATGGAAATGTCTTGGTATTGTGCTGGGCTAGGGGAGTTTCGGACTGCGAATACCTGATCACCAGCCGTACCGGAGAAGTGCTGTTCCGAGCTCGAATAGATGCTCCCGATGTCCAGCGCCCCTTCGCGATTAGCCCGGACGGACAATTCCTAGCTCTTATCTTTAGCGATCGAATGGAGTTTGGCAGCAGGCTTCAAATTCGGAGGACTAAGGATTTGGGCCTTGTCCGAGAGATCTACGAAAAGGGAGAAGGATCCCATGCGCTGTGCTTTTCGCCCAATAGCCAAGAGCTGGCCATCGGCTATGCAAGTGGCACTGTGAAATTTCTTGATACAGGGTCGGCGAAGGTAACGGGATATGTTCTAGGTCAGAAATCGTCGATCACTGGGCTTATGTACTCAAAAGATGGACGGTACTTGGCAAGTATCGGAGTTGATGGAGACGTAGTGGTATGGCCGACGTCCAGTCGGCCCGCGATGGAAACTTTAACCTTTCCTGGCTTGCGGATTCTCGATCGCACGATTGCCTATGATGGAAGGACGCTGCTGGTTGCGCTTTCCGATGGATCTCTCGTCAGCCGGGATCTCCATACAGGCCGAGAAGTCCGTCGTGACTTTGGCGAGATCGGAACCAGATCCGACCAGATCAATGTGATCACGGTATCTCGTTCTCAGCCGCTCGCTTATGTTAATCACAATAGCGGGGTGCTGTCAGCGGTCGATGTTCATTCTTTGAAGACGGTCCGGAAAGCACAGATTTATGAAGGCACATGGATCTACACAATCGTATCGCCTGGCAATCGTCGCTTGATTTGCATTAGCGGCACCGGAGACAAACCTGGTGGTGCGACCTTTAAACAGGACACCGCGGTCGTAGATGCCAAATCGTTGAAGGTACTTTCGCGATTTAGGACGGGAACGCGACTTCGGACGGCCAATGCGAGGGGTGGCTTCTTGGCGTCGGTCGATCCAGTAGGCGATACAGAAGTAACCGTATACACCGAAGAAGGAGGCATTGTGCGACGCTGGCGAGAGACGAAGAAGGTCGCCGGCTTGGCGCTTTCGGCGGACGGTCGGAAAATCGCTGTCTCGCTGCGACACGCAGATGCCAATGGACGAGAAATCTTCGACCAGCCCGGAATAGTACGAATCTACGATTTACCGTCCGGAACGCTCAAGTGGGAGATTTCTGGAGACGTTGGCCCTCATATGGGGCTTGGCTTTTCTCCAAACGGAAGATTCTTGACGGCGCTCGCCAACACGGGAGAAGTCGTCCGGTGGGACTTATCGAGGGGCCGCTTCATGGGTGAACTAGTATCGGGCGCGGTCGCCTACCGGGCCACCTATTCGGTTGATGGCGAGAGGGTGGCGGCGATCGTCTCGCCTCGCATGCTTAGTGGGTGGCAGCCCGGTTACTTCAACGAGTTGAGAATCTGGGATGGGCGCACTGGCGATGAGCTCGTGTCACTTCCATTTGAAGTGGATCAGGCAGTCGTCGCGCCGAGAAGTTTTTCCGGACTTACCACGCCTCTATTCTCACAAGACGGACGGACGATCGTGGCTGTCGGCATCGATGGTGTGCTGCGTGTCTGGCACAGCACCGATCCGGGCACAGCTAGGCCCGCAGGAAATTTGCGTAAGCCGGAACCCGGACCACCAAAGCCGAAGGTGCCAACACTCCCGCCGCGGTAAGCCTCGCCTGCGTCCCCGGATTCGCAAATGGCTCTCCCTCTAGCAATCTGCGCACTTCGGCCGCCGTTTCCGGATCGCGCAGCACTGTCTCCCGAAGCCGCTTCAGATGGTCCCCAAACGGACCGTCCTCCTTTGGCGCCAGATCCCGCAACTCCTCGATCGTCCGCTTTCCTTCCAAGAACCCGAATGCCCGCCGGGTCAAAAACGGGTGCCCGTTCGTAACCCCAAAAACCTCTTTCGCCCAACGCCCGACGAACGACGGATACCGCCCGCCCAACTCCAAAACCTCCGCCTCCGAAAAATCCCGCAGGTTCACCCGTACCCCCACATTGAACGGCGACTGGTTCAGGTCCTTGATAAACAGGTGCGCCTCCGTCGCGTAGCTGATCAACAAGCTCAACCGCTTCCACGGCCCCTCCGGATCGAGCGCCCGCCGATTGTGCCAGCTGCGCACCAAGCCGAAAAAGTCGTCCGCGTAGTCCGTCCCGAACAGCCGGTCGACCTCGTCCATCGCCCAAACCACCCGTCCCTGCGTTTGCTTCAAAAGGCCGTCGATCTGCCCATCCAGATTGGAATTGGGTCCGACAAACTCGTTCCATGAGGGCTCGTAGCTCAAGCCCATCTGAGTCGCGAAGCTATGGATCAGCGCCCGGTAGAGCGTGGCCGAGCGCTCCACCTCCGCCTTGCCCAGCGATTGAAAGTCCGTCACCACCACCCGCGCCCCTTGCCCACGCAATCCCGAACTCGAACGCGCCAAGAGTGAGGTCTTGCCCACCTGCCTCGGCCCGAAAACCAGAACCACCGCTTCCGAAGCCGCCATTGCCGCGTCCACTTGGCCGTCCGCCTCGCGAACGACGTAAAAGCGCGACTCGACGTCCATCCCCCCGCCCGAGGCCGCCACCGCCGCCGGTGAAATCGGCTTGGGCGTCGTATCGGGGATTCCCGGATAGGCGATCATCGGCCCATCCACCGAGGCTAAGGCCTCCTCCGAAGGGGTTTGGCCGAACTGGTCGTCGAGCATCCGCTCCAGCGCCTCATACTGCTGCAGCGCCATGGAGCGGTTGCCCATCGCCGCATAGCCCCGAATCGAGGCCAAATAGGGCTCCTCTCGTTGGGGCGCCAAAACGATCGCCGCGTTGGCGATACGGACCGCATCCCTCCCCTGGCCTCGATTCGAAAGCAGCATGCCGAGCGACTCCACCGCACGGCAATAGATCTCTTCAAACTGCCGGCGGTAGGCATACACCCAATCCTCATCGAGCGGCGAAAGCAGCGGCCCGCCGTAGAGCGCCAGCGCTTCCGCGGCCCGAATGTCGAAGTCTGGCGAGCCATCCGCTTCAAGAAGGAGCGATTCGAAACGCTCCACATCCGTCGTAAACGCTTCTGAATCCAGACTCGTTTTCCCCTGCTCGGTGTGCACCAACGTACGGCGGTTCCCCTCTGCCTCCAGCGCATCGCGAAGGTCGGCCACCGCCCGCCGGAAGCTTTGCGATTGCCGGTCGCCGTCCGAATCGGGCCATAGAAGCTCTTGGAGCGTCGAATTCGCGACCTCGCGGCCCCGGTTCAAAGCCAAAAAAGCCAGCAGCGAGCCCACCTTTCGCGAGCGAAAAGCGGCCGGCCTTGCCTCCGCGGAAACCACCTCGAACCGGCCCAGCATGCGGATTTGCCACATCGGTCAGCTCGCTCTTCGCCGGGCCGAAACCAGCTCCGTGTTCATTCCCGCCCAGTGCAGCCGCCCCGAATAGCGTCCGTGCTCCATCTTGATGCAGCGATCCACGACCACATCCAAACCCGCCGCCTGCGCCCTTGCCGCCGCTTCCAAATCGATGATCCGAAGCTGCATCCAAACCGCTTTCGCCCCGATCGCCATCGCGTCCTCCACAATCCCCGCCACCTCGTTGGCGGGCCGGAAAATGTCCACCAAGTCAATCGGAAAGGGAATGCTTTTCAGGTCCGGATAGCTCTCTTCACCGAGGATAACCCCTGGCTTGGGAGTGACGGGGATCACCCGGTAGCCCTCATCGTGAAGGTAGCTGGCCACCATGTTGCTTGCCTTGGTCTTTTCGGAAGAGAGTCCGACCAGGGCGATCGTTTTAGTTTCGGCGAGGATGCGGCGAATCACGGCCGTGTTCTGAAACCGCTCGCGCTGGGCGGCGTCAAGCTGGGTGTTGAGTTTGATGCTGCAGGTCATGGATTTGCGGCCCTCCAAACATACCGGGCATCGGGCTCTTTCTCCATATTGTCCGCTCCGTCGGTTTCGTGGTCCAGGACGAAGCCATGCCCTTCGTAAAACCGTCGGGCCTGGAGGTTCTTGGCAAATGCCCAGAGCCAAAGCTCCTCCGGACTCTCCTTCCGGGCCAGGTTCAACAGCTGCGTCCCCACCCCGCGCCCATGCCAATTCGGCAGCACATAAAGGGCTTCGAGTTCGTTGGCATTCCGAGCGGCGTAGCCCACGATCGCGCCATCGATCTCGGCAACCCAGGTGTCCCATTCGGGAATCCACCGCGTCTCGAATAGAGATCGAAGTATCGCAAAGTCATACGTGATCTCAAAGAACTGAAAGCACTGGGTCCGCGTCGAAATGAACAGCCGCGTGAGCTCGGCGGCATCGTTTGGGGTCGCCCGCCGCAGATGGCAGTCGTCCCTCAAAGGGCTGCCAGTCCCCGTTCCAAGTCCCACAGCAGGTCCTCCACCGTCTCCAATCCCACCGAGAGCCGAATCGTCCCCGCCGAGATCCCGGCCGCCTGAAGCTCCTCATCCGAAAGCTGCTGGTGCGTCGTCGAACCCGGATGGATCACCAGGCTCTTGGCGTCCCCCACGTTCGCCAAATGCGAGAAAAGCTCGAGCCCCTCGATGAACTTCCGCCCCGCCTCCCGAGCATCGCCGTTCGAAGGCGAGATTTCGAACGCCATCACCGCCCCCGGACCCTTCGGCAAGAACTTCTTCGCCCGCTCATGATGCGGATGGCTCTTCAATCCAGCAAAGTGAACCTTCGAGACCCGAGGGTGCGCCTCCAAGAATTCGGCCACCGTTTGCGCGTTCGCGACGTGCCTTTCCATTCTTAAAGAGAGCGTCTCCAAGCCCTGAAGAAGCAAGAACGCGTTGAACGGCGAAAGGCACGCCCCCGTATCGCGCACCGTCTCCGCCCTCAGCTTCATTAAGAAGCCGTAATGCCCGAACGTATCGAAGAACCGCAAGCCGTGATAACTGGGCGAAGGCTCCGCGATCGTCGGCCAACGCGAAAAGTCGAAGTCCCCCCGATCCACGACCACGCCTCCGATGCTCGTTCCGTGGCCGCCGATGAACTTGGTCGCGGAATGGATCACGATGGTCGCCCCCCAATCGATCGGCCGGCAAAGGTAGGGCGTGGCGAACGTGTTGTCCACGATCAGCGGAATCTTCTTTGACTTTGCCAGCTCGCCCAGCCCCGCCAGGTCCGGAATCGCTCCGCTCGGGTTGCCGATCGTTTCGACAAAAAGCCCCTTCGTTTTGGGCCCGATCGCCGCTTCCCAGGCCTCCAGGTTCGCCGGATCGACGAAGGTCACGTCCACGCTCAGCTTCTTGAGCGTATGGGTGAACTGGGTGATCGTCCCCCCATAAAGCTGGTTGCTGGCCACCAAATGGTCGCCCGGCTGGCAAAGCGTCATGACGGTCCCAAATTGGGCCGCCATCCCGCTTGCCACCGCCACCGCCCCGGTCGCGTTTTCCAGGCTGGCCATTCGCTCCTCGAAAACCGCGGTGGTCGGGTTGCTGATCCGGGTGTAGATGTTGCCGTACTGCTTCAGCTCAAAAAGGTGAGCCGCCTCTTCCGGGCTTTCGAAGACGTAGGACGTGGTCTGATAGATGGGCGTCGCCCGAGCCCCGACGTAGGGGTCGGGAATCTGCCCGGCATGGAGCATCCGGGTCTCAAAGCCGTATTCGCGCGCGTCGCTCAAGGAGTTGGAGTTTAGCCCCTGGTGGTGGAGTGCAAGTACAAGGTGTTTTGGAGGGCAATACTTTGTTCGCCACACCCCATGTTTGATTTGACAGGTGTATACTACTTTTGCATGCCTCGACGCAACCTGGACAAGTATTTCGAAGAGGAGCGCCCGGAGTGGACGCGACGCAAGCACGCCATTCTTGGCAGAATAGTGGTTCCTTCGGCGAGCAAGCTCAAGCGTGTAGGCCGGGGAGTCGCCCTGATCGACGGTTATTCAGGTCCCAATATGTACGGCGGCGAAATAGCCGGGTCCACCCTCATCATGTGCAAGGCCGCGGCGAAGGCGATCAGAGAGGGCGGGAAGGCTGCGGTCTACGCCTGTGAAGAGGACACGAAAAGATTCGAATCCATGTGTGCAAATCTGAATGAGTATATTTCGGACGGGGTTCTTAAGCCAATCAACTCATCTCATGCGGAAGCCATTCACGCAATTCTCCCTCAGATCACGGGAATGGGAGCCGTGGTTTTTTTGGATCCACAGACATGCGTACAAATGTCCGTCGCTAAAGACATCGCTCCTTGGGCCGCTCGGACCTACACAGATATCCTCGGAGTTTTCATGGCGTCACAAGCCGTTCGAGTTTGCGCTTCGCCCGACGGTCACAAGTATTCACAACAAATATTCGGGCCGGAACATATAAGGGTTCAAACCTTGGAGGTTGCATATGAGGTTTTCGAGAATTCCATTAGGCCCCTGAAGAAGTTCGCGGGCCTGTATCGTCTTCGAAAGCAAGGCTCTGGAACGGAAGCATATGGTTTCTTCGGCCTGTCCGACAAGGGCGACGGTTATTGGCTTCTATCGGAAGCTGTCGCAAAAGACTTCGGTCAACTGAAGGGTTTTGACGCGGCAGACGCGACCCCAAGCATGTTTGCAGAGGATGATCGCCAAGCGCAATTCAGTGAACTTGTTGAGTTGGTTCGGAGGGGTGTGCCCAACATGAACTCCACCGATGACGGTCAAGCAATCGCAGTCGCCATGCTTGAGGCCGGGGGTCGGAATCGGCGAAATCTTTGGCCGATTCACTCAGCCCGACTTTACACAAGCCAGAAATCACACTCTGGGTTTACCGCAACGGAGGAAGAGGGGTGCCAAAGCAAACTAATATCGAATGGACCAACTGGACCTGGAATCCGGTGACCGGCTGCACAAAGGTCAGCCAAGGCTGCAAGAACTGCTATGCCCTGCGGATGGCCAAGCGGCTCAAAGCAATGGGGTCGCCCCGATATGCCAATGGATTCAAGGTAACGCTTCATCCTGACCTCGTCGAGCTACCAAAGCAATGGAAACGGGGACGTCGAATCTTTGTGAACAGCATGTCCGACCTGTTTCACCCAAACGTGCCGGTCGAGTTCATCCAAGCCGTCTTCAAGACGATGAATGAATGCCCCCAACATACGTTTCAAGTGCTGACGAAGCGAAGTAAGCGATTGGTCGACCTTGGTCCAGAGTTGGAATGGACGAGGAACATCTGGATGGGAGTAAGCGTGGAGGATGAGCGGGTCATCCAACGCATCGACGACCTTCGCCGGACGCCTGCGCTTGTGAGGTTCCTATCTTGCGAACCCCTGATCGGGCCTCTCGACCGAATGAACCTCGACGGCATTCACTGGGTTATCGCGGGAGGAGAGTCGGGGCCGAGGTCAAGACCGATGGAGGCCGACTGGGTTCGCAGCATCCAGGATCAATGCGACCAGGCAGAAGTGGCGTTTTTCTTCAAGCAATGGGGAGGCGTGCGAAAACACGCGACGGGCCGGGAGTTGGACGGGAGAACATGGGATCAGTTTCCCAGCGACCGACTTGTCTTCAGAGCAGCGTGATCAGGTCCTCCTTGAACCTGCGGTCGTTCAGGATGAACCCTTTGACCAAGTAGTCCCGAAGCTGTTGGGTCGCCCAGATTCGGAACCGAGTGCCAACCTGGGACTTCACCCGGTAGCCGACCGAAATGATCACGTCGAGGTTGTAGTGAAGGACCTTGTAGTTCTTCCCGTCAGCGGCAGTTGTCAAGTATTCCTTGACAACTGAATCCGAGTTCAGTTCGCCTTCCTCAAACACGTTCTTGACGTGAAGGCTGATGTTTTGTTTGGTCGTCTGAAACAGGTCGGCCATCTGCTGTTGGGTCAGCCAAACCGTATCCTCCTCCAGCCGCACCAGAATCTCGGTCTGACCTTGGGCCGACTGATACACCAGGAACTGGGCGTCGCTCATGCCGACTCCCCTTCGCCAAATCGATGGTACAGGCCCCCCATGCGAAGTCCGAGCATCTAGAAACCAGTTTAGCACGGGATCGGGTCGGTTTAGTAGACATTTGGCGAGTTCTCTGGAGAGGCGAGATTGACAACCTTCGAACTCGAACTGGAAGCTAGGGGTGCCTCGAGTGCGGGTGCTTCACCCACTCGGGCTTCTTTTCGGAACCCAGACGGCCCAATTCCCCGGATTGGGGATCCGGGTGAAGAATATGTGTGTGAAACGTGTGAACTCGTGAATTCAAACCGGGTTCCATTCAACCTGGATAAGGCATGGGGGAGCCCTTCCTCTCCCACCATCCGAAAACGGCTCGAATAATCAAAGAAACCGTTGTAGAATGAAAGGGCACTCGCCGGGTTCGCGGCTGGAACCTTGCCCTACATACCATCATGAGTCGACCGTTCGTCCTTCCGGAGTTAATCGAGAACCCCATCGCCACCGGGCGATGGATGGTCGTGATCTACAACGACGAAGTGACGCCGTTCGATGAAGTCATCGCCATCCTGATGCAGTCCACCGGCTGCGGCATGCAGGAGGCTTATTTCGAGACCTGGGAAGCCCACCACTACGGCATGGCGCCCGTCCACTTCTCCTCGCAAACCGAATGCGAAGTGGTCGCCGCCATGATCGCCAGCATCGGGGTGCGCACCCAGGTCCGCCGCGAATGGGACGAGGAATGATTGGGGAAAATCCATTTAAGAAGGATCGGCATCGCATCCGGCATATGATCGGCCCCGTCGAGGCGGCTGACCTGCCCTTCTGGCTCGCCGGCCCGGATCGCAGCGATCCGCAGATGTCCCTGCCCGGCGTCCTCGATCGGCCCACCGAGGACGGCGCCGAAAAGTTCGATTTCGGCTGGATCGTCACCGTCTTCGACAACGATTACAACACCTATGAAGAGGTCATGATGATCCTCATGGCCGCCACCGGGTGCGGCGCCCAAGAGGCCTACATCGAAGCTTGGGAAATCGACCACCTCGGCAAGTCGACCGTCCACCACTCCACCGAAACCGAGTGCCGGGTCGCCGCCGCAGTGATCGCCGAAATCGGCATCCAGGTCGAAGTCGTGCCCGCCTAGCCGTTCTCTGGCCGCGTGGCGCCGCCGCCCAGCGCCCAGCCGAACGCACACGCAAGAAGCGAGAGTCCCACGCTCGACATCACGTAGGCGAGCGGGTTGTTGAGCACGTAGGTGTAGCGGTTG
>CAYONY010000081.1:0-6033 GCA_964405415.1 uncultured Fimbriimonadaceae bacterium
CTACCCCTCCGCAGCCGAAATCCACACCGCCGGGCAAATCGTCAGCGGCGCATTTTGGGAGACCGTGATGCGGCTTGACACCACGATCGGCCATGCGGCCGGGTTGGCGTTGATGCGAAATTTGGCCATCAACAGCATCCTGCTGCATCCCCCGGCGGTCACGCCGGGCATGACCGTGGACGTGCTCACGCTCGACGACGACGACAGCGACATCACCAACGGCACCCCGCACTACCAAGAAATCGCGGACGGCTTTGGCGCCAAGAAACTCTTTGCGCCCCCGGTGGCTTGGGTCCTGATCAACCCGATCAGCCTCCCCCCGGCCTTCAAGCAATGGAGCACGTTCACCCGGGCGATCAACATCCAGGTGGAAGTGCTGCCCAATACCGGCATCCCGAACATCTCAACCCTGAAGGCGTTCCACCGCTTCAACGGTAGCGGATGGCGGGAAACCGGCATCATCCCCAAAGGTCTGAACAAGTACCTCTCGCTGCACAAGCGGCCACCCTCGGGGACCGAGGTGGAGTGGTTCATCGAGGTCGCCGACACGCAGGGCCGGATGACGCGCTACCCCCTGACCGCGCCGGCGGCGCCCGCCTCTTACATCGTGGCGGAGCAGTTGGTGACCGTCGTGGAGGACTTCATGGATGGTTTGGGCGGGTGGACGGTGGCCAACACGAGCCTAACCGCCGGCGCCTGGACCTTTGGCAATCCGAACGGAACCAACCTGAATGGCCTTCCGGCGAACCCCGAGAACGACTCGAGCGATCCCGGCGTCAGTTGCTTCTTCACCGGCCAAGGCACGGCAGGAGGTGCGGTCGGCGATCAAGACGTGGATGGCGGTCCCACCACGATCACCTCGCCCGCCTATGCTTTGAATGGCAACGACGCGATCATCGAGTACAAACGGTGGTTCTTCAATGACGACATCGACGGCGATGCGCTGGTGGCCCAGGTCTCGACCGATGGCGGGACGACTTGGTTCACGCTCGAGACGGTGATTGGGCTTGAGAATAACTGGGTCCAGAAGAAGTTCCGGCTCGGCCAGTTCGCGCCGCTCGGTGCGACGCTGCGCGTCCGGTTCGTTGCCAGCGACAACCCGAACAACTCGGTAACCGAAGCGGCGGTCGACCACTTGGTCATTCGCCGAATGGTTCCGTAATCCGGCCCTATTGCCCCCTTCTTCCCTCAAAGAAGGGGGCATATTCCTTTTTTTCTGAAACCAAACAGGCCAAATTGCGCATAGAATAAAAGGCAGGAGGGCCCATGCGTTATACGGCGCTCGATCGGGAGGTAGAAATCCGGCCGGTTTCGGCCGCGGAAAACGAGACGGAAATCGACCGTCTCTTCCACACGTTTCACGCCTTGTTGGCGGATCACGCGCTGCGTCGCTACTGGCTTGACGATTTGGTCGGCCGTGGGTCTCCCGAAAACCCTCATGGCGAGCTGATTGTCGCGAATTCGGAAACGCGGATGATCGGCGGCATTGTCTTTTTTGACCCAAAGAATACGTCCGGCTGTCCGTTTTACGATCGCGAAGATGTGGCAAGCATCGGCCCGTTTGCCGTCATGCCGGAGTTTCAGGGCCATGGTCTGGGCGCGGTCATGCTGCGCTATGTCGAAGACCGGGCGCGGGAGGCGGGCGCCAAAGAGCTCGCGCTCGACATCGCCCCGAACGCCACCGATGCGCTGAACCGCTTCATCAAAGAAGGCTATCGATACGTCGAGAGCGCGCGGTGGCCGGGCTCAACCCGCGCAAGCGTCGTGATGAGCAAAGCGCTCGTCTAGGGGCGGCGCTCTACTTTCACCTTGGTCGCCAGCGTTCGAAGGCTCGTTTCGTTCGTTTTGAGCTGGGTGGCTGTGGTCTTCACGTCGTATTCGGCCTCCCATTTGGCCGCTTGGCCGGTCGCCGGCGAAAATGTCACTTTGCCCGTTCCCGCGAGGATCGCGTCGAGTTGAACTGCGCGCTGGGCTTCCCCCCGGGCCGGTGCGCCGGAAGCATCTTCGAACGAGGTCTGCACTTGGCGGAGCGTCACGCGGAACGAAGCTTCCTTTTCCCCCAATTCCAACGCCTCGGCGGTAAACGTGATCTCTCCATCCCCGAATTTGCGATTGAAGGTCCAAGGCTGTTCCTTGCGAATCGGACTCTCCACCGTCTGAACCGGAAACTCGAGGGGAAGGAAGCTGATTTCCGGCAGCCGCCGGCTATCGAGGCCGGGCAACCGAATCGGCATCGCAACGTTGGGCGCATCGGTTTTGAGGACCTTGCCCAGCGGGGAAACGGTGAGTTTGGCGGGCGGAAAATACGCGGCGACATTGGTGACCGTGAACGGAAGGGACACTCCATTGGCCGAGGCCTGCATCTCCTTCACTTCATAGGCGATCACCCAGTTGCCTTCGGCGTCTCGCTCACCCCCCCGCACCTCGATCGCCATCCGGACCTCCGCCTTGTTTTGAGGCCGCCCAAGAATGGGAAGGTAGCCCTCGAAGCTGACCGTAAGGTCGTAGGTGGCCTTTGTTCCGCTTGGGAAAGCATAGGAAAGGGCGGCGGCAAGCGTCAGGGCGAGCATCTTCCAAGTTTAGACGTTTGAGGTTCGAGAACGCGCCGAAGGCGCGCCACTCTTGGCCGAGCCGAACCGTCCCAAACCTAAGTATGGGGACCGACAATCAAGAGGGTAGGGCAAACCTGGGGCCGGACGCCGAGCCCTCACCTTCAGCCCCCCCTTCCGCTTCGCCAAGCGAAAAAAGCGAGGGAGCCGCCCCTTCCAATTGGCGGCTTGTCCTGCTCTTTTCGGCCACCCTTTTCCTTTCCGCACTTCTCCTGTTCTCCGTTCAGCCCATCTTCGCCAAGATGCTGCTGCCTTTGGTCGGCGGCGCACCCGCGGTCTGGAACACCGCGATGCTGTTCTACCAAGCCGCGCTTTTGGCCGGATACGCGTACGCGCATTGGGCCAGCCGAAGCCTGCCGCCGAAGGTCCATCTGGCCAGCCACCTGATCCTGCTTGCCCTTCCCTTCATCTTCCTCCCCTTCGGCATCGCGTCGGATTCGGCTCCGGTGGGCAGCCAGAGCCCGGTGCCTTGGATGCTTTCGACGATGCTCGTCGGCATCGGTCTTCCCTTCTTCGTCGTTTCCTCCACCGGACCGCTTCTCCAGCGCTGGTTTTCGCGCACCGGCGATGCGGCGGCGGCCGACCCTTACTTTCTCTATGCGGCCAGCAACTTGGGCAGCATGCTCGGCCTCTTGGGCTATCCGTTCTTGGTCGAGCCGAGCATCCGTCTTTCCGATCAGAGCAAGTATTGGGCGTTCGGCTATATCGGCCTCGTCCTCTGCATCCTCGGGTGCGGCCTTGCCCTGCGAAAGTCGTCGTGGCTCGCCGGCTCCTCAGCGGTGGAGAGCGCCGCTGAAGCGGAAGGCGAGCCCCCCACATGGCCGCGAAAGCTGCGCTGGATCGCCTTGGCATTCGTGCCCTCCAGCCTCATGTTGGGCGTCACCCAATTCATCACCACCGATGTGGCCGCCGTTCCCCTCCTTTGGGTCGTACCGCTGGCGCTCTACCTGCTCACGTTTACGATCGTCTTTGCCAAGCGCCCCCTCATCCCCCATGTCGCCAGCTTGGTGTTGATGCCGGTCACGGTGGCGGGGTTGGCCGCGATCATCATCCTTGAGATTCAAAAGCCGACGCTGGCGATCGTCGGCGCCCATCTCGTCGCGTTCTTCTTCGTCGCGATGGTGTGCCATGGCGAAATGGCCAAGGACCGCCCTCCGGTTCGATTCCTTACCGAGTTTTATCTATGGATGTCGATCGGCGGCGTCCTGGGCGGCTTTTTCAACGCGATCGTCGCCCCCGTCGTCTTTCCGCTCGTGCTCGAATATCCGCTGGCGCTGGCCCTGGCGGGGTGCCTTTATCCAGGCGAGTGGCGTACGGAGATCAAACGAAAATGGGCCTTCGACATCGTCGGCCCCCTCGTCATGCTCGGGCTGCTCATTGGCGCGGTCTCACTGGAGCGGGCGTTCGGGCAAACCTCGTCGATCCAAGCCCGTCAGCTCCTCACGACCGCCGCCTGCGCGGGCATTCTGCTTTTCATCAAACGTCCGCTGCGATTTGGATTGGCGATGGCGGTCATGCTTGGCTACGGCAACTACACTTGGCTGAACAAACGCAAGATCATTCATATCGAGCGAAGCTTTTTCGGGGTCAGCCGGGTCGAAATGACCGATGGCACCAAGTTCCACAGCCTCTTTCATGGCACCACGCTGCACGGCATGCAATGGCAGGAACCGGAGCATAAGCTCGATCCGGTCAGTTACTACTTCCCCAACGGCCCTATCGGCGTGGTGCTCACCCATATGAACCGCCCCCCGGGGGGCCACTACGCGGTAGTTGGCCTGGGCTCCGGCACATTGGTCGCTTATGGCCGCGAGGGTGAGTCGTGGACTTACTATGAGATCGACCCGGTGGTGGAAAAGATCGCCCGCGATCCCCGCTTCTTCACCTTCGTCAACGAAGCCAAGGCCAAGGTCCAAGTCAAATTGGGCGACGCGCGCATCTCTCTCAAGGCCTCGACCGACAAGTACGACCTGTTGATGCTCGATGCCTACAGCTCGGATGCGGTGCCGATCCACCTGCTCACCGAGGAAGCGGTGCGCATCTACATCGACCACCTGACTCCGACCGGCATGATCGCCTTCCATATCTCCAACAAACATTTGAACCTTGAGCCGGTGGTGCACGAAATCTGCAAGAAGCTGGGCTTTGAGAGCTGGCAGTTCCGCGATCTCTTCATTACCCCGGAAGACAGGTCGATGCGCAAAGCCGCCTCGGACTGGATCTTAGCCTTCCGTCCCGGCACCGATGTCAAGGCGATTTTCGCCAATGGGACGTGGGAGAAAACCGAGCCCGACCCGTCGGTGGGGCTGTGGACCGACGACTTTTCGAGCATCTGGACGGTTTACAACGCGAAGCGAAGCTGACATCCCCCTTAAGATCGCCGGGTCGGCGCCGATACTCCTGATAGGCCGGCTCACGAGTCGGACTTGGCGAGCCCAGGGATTCGGGCGAGCCTGAAACGGCGAAGGGATGCGCAAAAAGGGAAAACCTTGGCGCTGCTCGACCACCTCTTTGGATCGCATTTGGGGAATCTGCACCGGGCGCTCGGCCGCACGACCGAGCGGCAAACGCTGCTGACCGCCAATCTGGCCAACCTCAATACGCCCGGCTATAAGCGCCAGGATCTCGATTTCGGAATCACCCTCGATGAGGAGATGGGCAAGAGCTCGCGTTTGGAGCAGTTCCGCCAAGAACGCATGGCCCGCCAGACCGAAGGCACCAGCATTCGGCTGGACGGCAACAACGTCGACCTCGAGCGCGAAGTGTTCGCCATCGCTGAGACCGAGCTTCGGTTTCAAGCGCTGACCGACATGACCTCGAAGTACTTTAGCGGCCTCAAGAGCGTGATACGGGAGGGCAAGTAAGCCATGAATACACTCTCCGGCGCGATGCGCATCAGCGCGTCCGGCCTCACCGCCGAACGATTCCGGATGGACGTAATTTCGTCCAACATCGCCAACGCCTCTTCGATGAAGATCGATGGACGCGACCCGTATCGCCGGCGGGACGTCGCCCTCTCCGGCACGCCGGATGGCGTGCGGATCGTGGGGATCGTGGAAGACCAGAAACCGTTCCGGGTGGTGGACGATCCCGGCAACCGCTACGCCGACAAGGAGGGCCGCGTCACCTACACCAACGTCGAGCCGATTCACGAGATGGTGAACATGATCGGGGCTTCGCGTGCCTACGAAGCCAATATCGCGGCGTTCAATTCCGCCAAAGGCATGATTCGCAGCGCGCTGTCGATCGGAAAAATCTAGGGAAATCACGTAGATCGTAGACGGTAGAAGCCAATACGCAACACCGCAAGACCGCAATAACCCGAAGCTCTCATGAAGATTTCTCCCATCTCCATCCAACCGCAAGCTCTCGCCTCGGGAGCCAAGGCGGGCGTCCCAGAACCGGGCGGCGACTTCGCCCAAAC
>CAYONY010000081.1:6043-13484 GCA_964405415.1 uncultured Fimbriimonadaceae bacterium
TCCCAGCTTCACAGCCGGGATATGCAGACCGCCCTGATGACGAATCAGCCGGTGGAAATCCACGACGTGATGATCGCGATGGAGCAAGCCAGCGTGGCCATGCAATTGACCATGCAGGTTCGCAACAAGCTGCTTGAGGCCTATCAAGAGCTGAATCGCACCCAGATCTGACCGTTAGCGAGGAACGCGGGCTGGCCAACGGATTCGGCGACTTGGGTTGTCCGGATGCGAATTTGGGAACAGCGGAAGCGTTATGGGCGGATTGTTTTTGAGACTTCGGACGTGGTGGGAAACCGCGGACCGCACGCAAAAAGTGGTGACCCTTTTTGGGGGCACCTTCCTGATCCTGCTTTTGGCAGGCACGTTCTACTTTGGCTCACGTCCGAAGATGACGATGGCCTGGGGCGGGCTCTCGCCCAGCGACCAAGGCAAAGTCGTCGCCGAAATTCAAAAGCTGGGAATTCCGGTCGAATACGATTTGCGGGGCGGCGTGTTGGTTCCTTCCGACCGGGTCGCCGAAGTGCAGAGCGCGATCAGCAAGAGCGGCAACGCGCCGCTGACCGGGCATATGGGCAATGGCGACCTGGCGAACATGGGTCCGATGTCCACCAAGCCGGTGGAGGAAGCGCGGCTCAAAGCGATTCGAGAAGGCGAGATCGCCAAGTCCATCGAGACGATTTCCGGCGTCGCGGCCGCGCGCGTTCTCCTCAGCGGGGGTGAGCGTTCAGCTTTTGCGGCGGAAGAAGAGCCGCCCAGCGCCAGCGTCACCCTCACCGAACGCGCCGGCGCGAGCTTGGGCGGCGATGAATCGAAAGCGATCGCCTCGCTCGTGGCCCGCGCCGTGCCGGGACTCAAGACGAAGGATGTCACGATTGTCAATCAAGAGGGCGCGACGCTCTTCGACGGTGCGGTAGAGAGCGGCCAAACCGGAAAATACACCGCTCGACTCGAAGCCCAGATCAACGAGGCGCGGCGAATCAAGCGCGAGCTTCAAGCGATCCTCGACAACGCCTATGGCCCCGGCAACACGATCGTCACCGCGCGCGTCGATATGGATTTCGATGAGGCCAAGGTGGATACGCGGACGCCCATCGCCGCCGAGAGCCCCCTAAGCAAACAAAGCTCGACCGAGACCATGGGCGACGGCGCGAATCGGCCCCTCGCGACTCCTCCGGCCGCCGGACTGGGCGCCAATGGCGGCGTCGGCGCGCCGAGCACGCTCGATGCCAACGGAGGCGCCGGAAACGCCAAATACAATTCAAAGCAAGAGCACATCGATTACGGAAGCGGCGAGATCAAGGAAACCAAGACCCGCGCTCCCGGGGCGATCAATGCGATGGCGATCAGTGTGTTGGTCGACTCCAAAAAGATCACCGATACCAAGCCCGTTCAAGAGCTGCTCGAGGGTTATCTGGGCCCGAACAAAGACGACAAACAAAAGTATTCGGCGATGGTGACCTCGGCAGAGTTCGACCGCAGCGACGAGAAGAAGGTCGAACAAGCCGCGACCGCCACCGCGGGCAAGGAGCGCTTGCAGCAGATTCTAGCGATGCTGCCCGTCGCCGCGCTGGTTCTGGTGGCCTTTGTGGTGCTCAAAGCGTTGGGCAAAGCCGCGCGGAGCGAAAACGTTTTGATTCAGGCCTTGCCCGATGGAAGGTTGATCACGGTGGGCGGAAAACCGGGTGGGTCGATGCCGCAAGGCATGCTTGGGCGAGCGACCGTCATGGCCGAAGGCGGCAGCAGCGCCTCTGCGGGCCGCGTGGAGTACGCCGATGACGGCGAGGAAGAGGATGTCTACGAAGAGATCGAGGACGATTCCGGAGCCAAATCGTGGAAACCGAAGAAACGCAAAAAGGGACCGCGAGTGGAAGACATCGAGGACATCCCCGACCAGATCAACGTCCCGCTTGAACAGATTCGCAAGATGGGCGTCGAGCGTCCAACCGTCGCGGCGATGCTCATCAAGAGCTGGCTGATCACCGATTAGAGTCCAGTGCCGAGTGTCGAAAAAGACAAGGAATTGACGAGATAAGCCATGCGGAAGAGAGAGGAACTCACCCCGAAAAAGAAGGCCGCCATTATGCTGATGGCGCTGGGTCCGGAAGTTTCCGGCAACGTCATCAAGCACTTGGAACCGGACCATATCGAGCAGCTTTCGCTCGAAATCGCCCGGCTCGACCGCGTCACCGCCGACCAACGCGAGCAGGTCATTCACGAGTTCTATGATCTGGCGATCGCGCAGGACTATATCGCCGAAGGCGGAATGGACTACGCCAAAAAGCTGCTCGAGGCGGCATTGGGCGATGAGGGCGCCAAGCATGTGGTGGAGAAAGTCGTCACCGCGATGCAGGTCGTCCCCTTCGAATTCCTGAAAAAGGCCGACCCCGCCCAGGTGCTCAGCTTTATCCAGGACGAACACCCCCAGACCGTCGCGCTCATCCTTGCCTATATGCCGATCAGCTCGGCCGCGATGATTCTGGCCAAGCTTTCACCGGAGCTCCGCGCCGATGTGGCGGCCCGGATCGCCACGATGGATCAAACCCCGCCGGAGGTCATTCGACGGGTCGAACAGGTGCTCGAGCGCAAAGTCTCCAGCATCCTGAACCAGGAAATGTCGCAAGCCGGCGGCCCGAAAGCCTTGGTGGACCTCCTCAACCGCGTCGACCGCTCCACCGAGCGCATGATCATCGAGTCGCTTACCGAAAACAACCCCGAGCTCGCCGAGACGATCAAGAACATGATGTTCGTCTTCGAGGACATCGTGCAGCTCGACGATCGCGCCATCCAAGCCATCCTGCGCGAAGTCGATATGAAGGAGCTGGCAACCGCGCTCAAAGGGGTCGGCGCCGAGGTTCAGAACAAGATCTTCAAGAACATGTCGGAGCGTGCAGTCGGCATGCTCAAAGAGGATATGGAATTCATGGGGCCGGTACGGTTGCGCGTGGTCGAGGAGTCCCAGCAAAAGATCGTCGCCGTCATCCGCCGGCTGGAAGAGGCGGGCGAGATCGTTGTCGGCCGAACGGGCGAAGAGGATGTCCTTGTCTAGAGCGTTCGTTCGCGCCCGGGAGGCGCCCGAGTGCGGAAGTTTCGCAACCCTGCTGCCGAAGGTGGAGGAGGCCAAGCCCGAACTTCGGCAAGTCCGAGGAAGGACCGCCGAAACCTTGGAGAAACTGCGCGAGGTCGCGCTTACCGAGGGTCGGGAGGCCGGCTATCACGAAGGCTTTGCCGAAGGCCAGCAGGAGGCTTTTGAAGCGACCCGTTTGGCCCATGAAGCCGGGGTGGTGGCGTTCCGCATTGCCCTCGACGAGCAGGCGGCTCGAGTGGAAGACCGCGTGCAAGAGTGGTATCGCGAAGCGGAGGTTGGCCTTGCCGCGTTGGCAACAGCCGTTGCCGCCCGCGTCATTGGCCGAGAGATTTCCCAGTCGCCCGAAGTCGTCATTCAGATTGCCCGCGAAGCCCTTCAGGCGATTTCCGCGGTGGACAAAGTCCGCATCCGCGTGAACCCCTTCGATGCGCCCATTCTCGAAAAGAAGAAGGCGCTGATTTTGGCGGCCAACCCCACCGTTCGTGGCGTCGAGATCGTTGACGATCCGGCGATCGAGGGCGGCGCGAAGATCGAATCCGACGCCGGGCTCATCGATGCCACGGTCCGTACGCAGCTCGAACTTGCCTTCGATTCCCTTCGGAGGGCGGCATGACCGCAACCTTTGAAGCCGCCTACCCCAAAGCCGCCGCGGCGAGGCGCTACCGCGAATTTGGCCGAGTGGCCGAGATCGTGGGCATCGTTATTGAGGCGAACGGCCCCCAAGCTCGGATTGGCGACCTTTGCCACGTCGAATCATCTCATGGTTGGGTGCCCGCCGAAGTGGTGGGCTTTCGCGATGAACGCGTGCTCCTGATGCCGCTCGGCGAGCTCGCCGGTGTCCGGGCCGGTTGCCTGGTGGAAAGCGTCGGCTCATGCCTGCGCGTTCCCGTTGGCGAGGCTCTATTGGGCCGCACCCTCGATGGTTTGGGCCAGCCGATGGACGATCGGGGCCCGATCGAAACATCTCGCACCTATCCGGTTTACAATCCGCCCCCGAGCGCCCTCGAACGCAAGCTGATCGAGGAGCCGCTTGCCACCGGCGTTCGGGCCATCGACGGGCTGCTCACCCTTGGCCTCGGCCAGCGCATCGGCATCTTTTCGGGTTCGGGCGTAGGCAAGAGCACGCTTCTCGGCATGGTGGCGCGCAACTCAAGTGCCGATGTGAACGTGATTGCGCTCATCGGCGAACGGGGCCGTGAACTCCGTGAATTCATCGAGCATGACCTCGGCCCCGAGGGCCTGGCGCGGAGCGTTCTCGTCTGCGCCACTTCCGATCAACCTGCGCTTGTCCGCATCAAAGCCGCGATGGCGGCAACCGCTATCGCCGAGTCCTTCCGCGACCAGGGGCAATCGGTGGTCTTGATGATGGATTCGGTCACCCGGTTTGCCATGGCGCAGCGCGAAGTCGGCCTGGCGGTTGGCGAACCGCCCAGCACGAAGGGCTATACGCCGAGCGTCTTTGCCTTGCTTCCCCGCCTGATGGAGCGCGCGGGCGCTGGACGCGTGGGCAGCATCACCGCCCTGTACACCGTCCTCGTCGAAGGCGACGATGCGAGCGAGCCGATCGCGGATGCGTGCCGCGCCATCCTCGACGGCCATGTGTTTCTCAGCCGCAAGCTCACGTCAAAAGGCCACTATCCGCCGATCGATGTGCTGAACAGCTTGAGCCGCGTGATCACGTTGGTCACGCCGCCCGAACGCATGAAAGCGGTCAACCATTTGCGGGAGCTGATCGCGGCCCGCGAGGATATCGACGATCTGGTCAGCATCGGCGCTTACAAGGCGGGCTCCAAACCGATCGCCGACGAGGCGCTCGAAAAGTGGCCGGCGATCGAGACGTTCCTCCGACAGACCAAAAACGACCGCGCCGACTGGGATGAGACGATTCAGACCGTCGAGGAGTTGGCGGGTGGCTAAGTTTCGATTCCGATTGGAGCGTGTGCTCGCCTACCGAGAAATGGTGGAAGGCTGGGCCAAGGATGCCTATTTGGAGGCCCGAGCCGCCCGGTTGGAGGGGATGGCGGAGCTCGAGCGGATCGGCACCAGGCGGGGCGAGCTCGTCTTCTCCAAGGTCGACTCGCTCGACGACCGGCGGGCGCTGGAAGCCTGTTTGGAGAAGCTGGACGATGACGAGCGCCAACAAAAGACGGTGATCGACCTGTTGGAGGCCGACGAGGCCAAACGCAAGGAGGAGTGGTTGGAGGCCAGCCAAGAGCTTCAGAAGCTGGAAAAGCTGCGCGACGCCGCCTATCGCGAATGGATGCTCGACGAGAACCGGCGAGAGCAGAAAGAACTCGACGAATGGACATCGCAACGGAGGTCCGCCTAAGATGATGCTTCGCCCCCTGAACGCAAGCCCCCTCGGCCCGGACGGCATCCGGCGTCGGATGGAGGAGATCGAGCGCCGGATCCAGGACAAGTTAGGGCCGGCCGCGAACCCGGACGGCACCACCGAGCCGTCGAGCCCGCTGATGGGTTCGATCGGCGCGAGCGGTCCGGAGGGTTTTGCCCCCTTCAACCCATTGGCGTCGGGCGCGCAACTGAGCCCTTCGCCCAACGGCGAGCGGTTCGCGCCGCTGATTCGCCAAGCCGCCGAAGGCGCGGGGATCGACCCTGCCCTGTTCGATGCCCTCATTGCCAGTGAAAGCGCCTATGACCCGTCGGCGCGGTCACGTGCGGGTGCGCTTGGGCTTTCGCAGCTCATGCCCGAAACGGCGGCCTCGCTTGGGGTCGGCAATCCCTTCGACCCGGAACAGAACCTGCGCGGGGGCGCGAAGTATCTCGCCCAAATGATGCAGCGGTTCGGGGGCGATCCCCAGCTGGCCCTGGCCGCCTACAACGCCGGACCGGGCGCGGTGGAGAAATTCGGCGGGGTGCCCCCCTATGCCGAAACCCAAGGCTATGTCCGCAAAGTGATGGGCCTGTTTGAAGCCCGGAGGCAGCCATGAAGAAGATCTTGATGATCGTCGTGCCGGTGCTGCTCATCGGTGGCGGCGTGGTTGGCGCGGCGATGATGGGGATGATCGACATTCCCGGGCTTTCGCCGGTGAAGAAGAAGGCCAAGGCGGCGGCCAGCTACACGGAGGCCAAAGACGAGAAGCCGCTGGTGAAAAAGAATCCGCCCGCCGAGCCGAAGCCGGCCGAAACGAAGCCGCCCGAATTGGATCTGGACAAAGGCCGGAAGAAGCTAGCCAAGCTCTGGAACGAGATGGACGCAGCATCGATTCTGCTGATCGCCGCCGATTGGAAGGATGACGAATTGGCCCAGCAGATGAAATTTCTGGACGCGTCGAAGGCCTCGGAGCTGCTGGCCCAAATGAAGCCGGCCCAAGCTTCGAAAATCAGCAAGATGCTGCAGAAGCTGCATGCGGCGGTTCCGGCGGCGACGAACTCCTAGGGCCGGTGTTTTTAGCAACGTCCGTGCACCGAATTCACGAATCGTCGGTTTGTGTCGTGGGCGAGGGTTCATGCGTTGGTTCAACCGCTGTTGAGTTCGCGGCGGTCCCGATTGGGGACCGTTGAGAAATGCAGCATCGGCGATCTGGGACCCCTTCCGGGGTCCTGGTATTGGATGTCCGCGAACCTGGGGTCGCACGAACATCGACCCCAGGCAACGATCCAAAGACCCCCTTGGGGTCATTTCTAGACACTCCCCGAAGGGGTCGGGAAGGTTTGGGCGTGGTGCGATGGCCCGGGGTCGGGGTGGTGTTTGGCGGTGTCGTGCCGCGGCCCAGAGTCGGGGAGGAGGGTGCGATTCAAGTGTCCGGGGTCAGGGCGCCTTCCGGACTATCTCATAAGAAGGTAGAGGACACAGCCTATTCCGGTGGCGGCAAATAGCATGACAATCATCACAATTTCAATCCTTCTCTTTCGAGACTCATGCGCTAGAAATCGCTCCAGGATGCCCGCTTTTCGGCAAAGCGCAACTACGAATTCTCGTGCTTCCCTCGTCGCTGGCAAATAGATTGCCGCTCCGTCGCGCAGTTCAACGATGAATTGAGGCGGACCACTAGGGTCAGTACCTATCTCAAGCCGCTTAACCCATTGGATCTCGTCAATTTCGATTGCTGTGATGCATCCTGACTTCTCAATCACCAATTGCGAATCGACAATCTTCGCGCTGCTCGTTCTTCCAAACGCGCCACCAGCCCTGATTTCAGATATTTCAGCACCGATATGGATCACTTCGTCTCACCGAAATCAATCGACATACAACATGCGGCAACGCCTCGCGGAAAAGACGGTTCGTGAACCGCGACCAACAGATGGTCTTAGAGCCAGTTCCCTTGCTTCCGGGCTCTCATGGACGAGTTTGATTCTATCCCAGATTTCCCTTGAGTCATGGGGATTCGTGTT
>CAYONY010000082.1:0-12312 GCA_964405415.1 uncultured Fimbriimonadaceae bacterium
TCCAGGCGACGACCTTCACGGCGACCACTCCAGTAGGGCGGCGGCATGGCCGGACTCTTCGTCGTCCATATGGTCTTCGATGATGCCTCGAAACTTCAGCCCCGCGCGAAGCAGGGGGGTCAGGGTACGGTCCGCGATTTTGCCCGAGACAACGGCATCGGCATAGGCGCGCGGCTCTCCCATGGTTGTTTCTTTCCATGTCGCGTAGCCCGGGAGACGACACGCGGTGCCGAAGCGGGCCAAACCGAGCCGGCGAACCAGGTCGAATCGGAACTGATAGAGCGCCTTGGCGATCCCCTGGCCGCGCCAATCGGGGTGGACGCTGATGTCGGCGCCATAGAGCGTGGTCCCGTTGGGATCGTGGGCGGCGAAGAAATGGCCGCCAGTGGTGGTGTCCCAATCGGCGTGGGCTTGCCAGTTGGCTTCCGAAATGACGAGGGAACTGGCGGAAGCGATGACCTGATTTGGCCCCCTCAACCCGGTTCGGCCTCGTTCTTCGCCCTCACCGTCCCCCTCCCTCGCTGGGAGAGGGAGCCACTCGGCCACCGCTTGGCCGTCTGGAAACATCTTGTGATGCCGGGTCAAGTGGGCCACCGTCCAAAGAAGCGACTCGGGAAAAGGAGGCGGAAAGCAAGCGCGCTGAAGCGCGGCCGCATCGTCGAAGTCTTCTGGGGTCATGGGCCGAATACGAAACGTGCCCAAGGTTCAGCCCGCCGCGGCGGGCTGACGCCCAAAGACGCGCTCGGCGATCTGGATCGCGTTCAGGGCGGCGCCCTTTCGAAGCTGGTCGCCGCACGCAAACAGGCAGATCGCGGAAGGGTGGGAAAGGTCGCGGCGAATGCGCCCGACGAGCACATCGTCTTGGCCGGAGGCTTCGGCGGGCATCGGAAAGTGGTTGGCGGCCCGAGCGTCGACGCCGCGGACGCCGGGCGCCTCGCTCAGCGGGGCGCGGACCGATTCTTCACTTGGCGCCTCACCGGCAAATTCGACCGTGATCGACTCGCTATGGGCCCGGAGGACGGGCACGCGGACACAGGTGACGTTGATGGGCAGGCCGGGCATGCCCAGAATCTTGCGGGACTCCTCGATGACCTTCCACTCCTCTTCGTTGTAGCCGTGCGCGTTAACTGCCGTGTTGTGGCTGAAGAGGTTGAACGCATAGGGGTGCGGTGAGACCTTGGGCGTGGCCGATCCGGTCGTCAAGAGGTCGCGGGTTTGGTTTTCCAGATCCTCCATGAGCGCGGCGCCGCCTCCGCTGGCGCTCTGGTAGGAGCTCATGACGACCCGTTCGATTCGGCCTAACTTCGAGAGCGGAAAGATGGCCATAAGCATGACGATCGCGGTGCAATTGGGGACCGCGAAGAGTCGGTGCTCGGGCCGAACGTCAGACCAGTTGATTTCGGGCACGACGAGGGGAACGTCGGGGTCCATCCGGAACGCGCTCGAGTTGTCGACCACGACCGCCCCGCGCTCGATCGCGGCCGGGGCCAAATCTCGAGAGCGCGACGCGCCGGCGCTGAAAAGGGCGAGGTCGATGCCCTCGAATGCGCCGGGCGTCGCCGCCTGAACCGTCACGGCTTGCCCTTGGAAGCTCAGCGTTTTCCCCGCCGAACGCGCGCTGGCCAAGGGCCGGAGCTCGCGAATCGGAAACCGGCGCTCTTCAAGCAGCCGGAACATCTCTTGGCCGACCGCGCCGGTGGCGCCGACGACCGCGACGGAAAGCGGTTCGATCATCATCTCGTCATACCCGAAAACCGAAAGAGTCCGGAGGAACGCTGAATCGGGGAGTGGTTTCAGTACACTGGAGAGCGACGGATGAACGAGTCCGGCTGGATCCAGTTCGTCCCGCCTTGCGAGCCGGCGGGGGGAGGCGTGAATCGGGCGGCCGCTTTTCGAGGCGCCGCGCTTCGGGCTGACCGACTGACCGCGACGCTCGATCGGACTCTGACCACGACCGCGCGTTTCGGCTTTGAGGGTGGGGCGATTGTCTTTGCCGCCAAAGGCGCCTCCCTCTATCGAAGTGCGGGAGAAGGCGAATGGCGGGTGGCGGCGCCCGAAAGCGCGACCTTTGTCGAGGCTCCCAATGAGATATCCGTTCGGTTGTCGCGAGGCATTCATGAGGCGCTCATCGTGTCGTGGCCTCTCGGCACGATGCCGATTCTCGAACGCTGGCTCGAGGGACGGCGTTCCGAAGGTCGGAAGTGTCTGGGAACCCATCCGATTCATCCCGCTCATAGCGAGACCTTTCGACGGCTTGCCGAGGCGATCGTCGCGGCCGATGCGGTGTCCGAACACGTGATCGCGGGCGTCGTAATGGAACTGGCGGCCAAGCTGACGCTGGCGGACAACACCCATAGTTTGGCCGCCGCTCCGGCCGACCTCCCCGAGATCACTCGGCGGCTGGTCGAAGCCGTACGGAGCGACCCGGCGCGGCCCTGGCCGCTTAAGGAGGCGGCGGACTTCGTCGGCTACTCGCCGTTCCATTTCTCGCGGATCTTCAAAGCGCAAGTGGGGGTGGGATTTCACGAGTTCGTGGATCGAACGCGCACCGAATTGGCGGTCCGCTTGTTGACGACGACCGACGATTCGATCGACTACGTGGCTTCGGAGTCGGGATTTGGCACGGCCCAAGGCTTGCGGGAGAGTGTGAAGGAGTATCTGGGTTTGGTGCCTTCGGAATTGAGGTCGGGTCCGGAAGATGGGGGATAGGGGATAGGGGAGGCAGCCGCATCCGGCCAACGGCCTTTTCCCTTTTGCCTTCGGCTCTGGGCCGCCCTCGGCCTCAAGCGGGCTCAAGCCCGCGCTCTTTCCGGACCGCTAACTGCTAACTGCGAACTGCTAACTGCTAACGGCCAACCGCTTACCGCCAACCGCCAACCCCTTACCGCCAACCGCCAACCGCTAACCGCCCTTCACTTTCTTCAATGTCGAATACACATACGCCAACACTTCGGCGACGGCTTGGAACATCTCGCGAGGCACGAAGTCGCCCACATCGCACTTCTTGTAGAGCTGGCGGGCAAGCGGGGGATTGGGCACGATCGGCACTTTGGAATCGGCGGCCATCTCCCGGATGCGCAGGGCCATATAATCGACGCCCTTAGCAACCACTTGGGGGGCGTGCATCTTCTCGCGGTCGTACTGGATCGCGACGGCGTAGTGCGTCGGGTTGGTGATGATGACATCCGCGTCCTTCACGGCTTGGGACACCCGACCCTTGGAGAGCCGCCGTCGGCGCTGGGCCATCGCCGCGCGCAGTTCGGGCGACGTTTCCATTTCACGGAATTCGCGGCGGACCTCATCCTTGGTCATGCGCATCTGCTTGTCGGTTTGGCGGCGCTGGAACCAGTAGTCGAAGGCGGCGAGCGCGAGCCAGGCGATTCCAACTCGAAGGAGGATGGCTTGAAAGATTGCGCCGATCACCGAGGCGGCGGCCAACGGGGTGAGGGCGGCAAGGCTGAGAATCTGTTCCCAGCGCGACTCGACGACGGTCCAGGCCAGATAAACGAACAGCGCGCTCTTAACCAGGGCCTTGAGGCCTTCCATGCCGGATCGCGCCGAAAAGAGCCTTTGAAAGCCGGTGAAGGGGTTGATCTTGGCCAAAGAAGGGCTGAGCGCTTCGCCGCTGAGCGTGAACCCAACTTGGGCAAAATTGGTCGCCAGCCCCAGGATGAGCGCGACCGCGAGAAAAGGAAAAAAAGCTTGGGCCAGGGGGACCAGCTGCGAAGCGGTGAAGTTCTGGATCGACGTGAATCCGGCGTCGGTCGGGATCGCTCCCATGCCCCGGTTCATTGCCGAAACCATCTCGGCGCCCAGCCGGCCGACGATCCAGGGAAGGGTCACGAGAATTCCAAGCAAGACAATCGCATTGGTCAGTTCGACCGATTTCGCAACGGTGCCTTTGCGTCGCGCTTCCTGACGCCGCCTTGGCGTGGCTTCCTCGGTCCTTTCTTGGCCGTCCGGAGGCATCAGCGCGCCTCCATCTCAAATCGCTTGGGCGCATTGGCGCGCGAGGACGACCAGAACGAGTAGAGCGCGTCGGTGGAGCGTTCGACCCCGTTTTGGACGCCAAACACGAGCGCTGGCAGGGCGACGCTGAGCGCGACCATCGAGGCGACGATCTTGATTGGGAGGCCCACCAGGAACACCGGCATCTGAGGCACCGCGCGATTGACCACGCCCATCGCGAGGTCCACGATGACGCCGACCGCCGCGACCGGAGCGGCGATCTGAAGGCCGAGCAGCGCCATATCGCCAACGAGCCCCACGAGCGCGCCGCGAAGCGGTTCGAGCGAGTGCATGCCGAGGGTCGGCATCGCGTCGTAACTGTGGACAAAGGCCTGAAGGACGAAGTGATGGCCTTGAATCCCCAAGAAGACGACGACCGCGAGCATCGACTTGAACTGGGTGATGACGCTGGAGGGCACGCCGGTGACCGGGTTCATGACTTGGCTCATCCCGAGACCGACATTGAGGTCGAGAAAGGCGCCCGCAAACTGGACCGCCATCATGGAGAGCGAGACGAAAGCCCCGAGCAAGAGCCCGCACGCGGCTTCGTTCAGGATGGCGAGGATGAGCTCCCCCAAGCCTTGCGGAAGAGTCTGCGCCGAAGGTTGGAGGACGAAAACGAGAGCCGCGCTGATCGCCAGGGTCACCATCACCCGGATCTGGATGGGGGTGGTTTGCGCGCCAAAAACCGGGGAAGCAAGCAGCGTAGCCGAACAGCGGACAAAGACCAGCAGAAACGCCCAAAGGAGGCCGGAGTCGAGGCTCATCCCGTCACTCGCGAGGCCTGCTCGAAGCAGAGCACGGTGAAGGCGACGAGCTTTTGAAGCGTCCAGTTGCCGACGAAAGCCATGAGGATGGCGGCGCCCAAGAGCTTGGGAACGAAGGTGAGGGTCATCTCGTGGACCTGCGTGACCGCTTGAAAGACGCTGACCGCGAGCCCGACGAAGAGCGTGACCGCGAGCAGCGGAAGCGAGACCATGAGGGCGACCTGGATGCCCTGTTGGGCGATATCGACGGCGGATTTAGGATCCACTACCGGTATCCCCCAAGAATCGTCTGCACGAGCATGGACCAGCCATCGGCCAAGACGAACACGAGCAGCTTCGCGGGAAGGGAAACTACGGTGGGCGGAAGCATCATCATGCCCATGCTCATGAGTCCGCTGGCGACGATGAGATCGATGATTAGGAAGGGCACAAAGATATAGAAGCCGACGATGAACGCGGTCTTCAGCTCGCTGATCACAAAGGCGGGGATGAGCGCGGTCATGGAGACATCTTCCCGAGTCGCCTTTTCGCCGCGCATATCGAGGAAGAGGCGGAGGTCTTTTTGGTAGGTGTTTTTGAGCATGAAGGCCCGAAGGGGCTTTTCGGCTCGGTCGACTGCCTCGTCGAAGGTGATCTTCTTGGCCTTATCCGAGGTCAGATACGGCTGAAGGGCGTGATCGTTGATCTGGGTGTAGGTTGGGCCCATCACATAAAAGGTGAGAAAGAGGCTGAGGCCGATCACGACCTGGTTGGGAGGAATGTTCGGCGTTCCAAGCGCGCTTCGAACGAAGCTGAAGACGATGACGATGCGGGTAAACGCGGTCGTGAGGATCATCAACGCGGGAGCCACGCTGAGAACCGTGAGCAGAGCAAGGATTTGAAGCGAGGTACTGACTTCGCCGTCATTGGCGGCGCCGCCCAGCTTGACGTTGAGCGAGGGGATGGTGGTCGCTCCCGAGGATTGGGCCCATGCCGCCGCCGCGAGCAGGCACGGCAAAATCACCAGGCCAACTCGCAGCAGAATTCCGGGCCAGTTTTGCTTCATTTTCAATTTGCCAGGCGCTCCAGTCGCCGCAAGGCTTCCGAAATGCCGTCGGCACGATCCTCAGCTTGCGGCGCTTCTTGACGAGGCTTCACCCGCGCCTCGTACGGAAAGCGGTCGGCTTCGGCTGCGGCCGGAATCGGTTCGCGAGTCCGCAATTCGTGTTCGACGAAGTCCCCGAAGGTCAACGGCTCGGGGGCCGGCGTTTCGGCGGTAAGGTCGGCCAGGCACTGCACGCCTTGGGTGCTCACCGAAAGGAGCAGCGATTTGCCCCGGGCCGACACCACGTAAAGGCTTCCTCCGGCAAAAGTGGCCGATTCCTCGATCCGGATGTCGCTGCCCACTTGGGCCGCGAGCCGCCGGTTCATCCTCGAAACGAGCTTGGGCATGGCGAATCGCAGCAAACCGTAGACGATGCCCAAGGCCAGCAAGACGTTGAGCAGCGGGCCAAACCCAGATGCGGCCGCTTGCGTGCCCGAAGTGATCGGCTCGGCTTTGCCGCCCAGCGTTTGGGGGAGAGCCAACCCGGGGGCAAGCGCAAACAGAAGAAGGATGCGTTTCACTTAGGCCACCTCGGCCAGGCGTTGGAGCCGCTCCTGGGGGGTCAGAATCTCGGTGATCCGGACGCCAAAATTGTCTTCGATGACGACCACTTCGCCCTTGGCGACCACGCGGCCGTTGACCATCACGTCGACCGGCTCGCCGGCCGCCTTGTCGATCTCCACAATCGAACCGGTTCCGAGCTCCACGACGTCGCGCACGAGCATCTTTACGCGCCCGAGCTCGACACTGATCTCCAGCGGGATATCCATCAGGAGCTCGATGCCGCCGGTATCTTCGTTCGACCGGCCGATGCCGCCGCCTTCGATTTGAAGGAACGGCGACGCCTCGGCATCGTCATCCGACTTGGTGACCACGGCCGCGGCGGTCTCCGCATCAAGCAGCCACATGAGGCTGCCGAGTTCTTTGTCGCCCGCGAGCTTGAGTTGAATGCGAAGGACCTCGTCGAGCCGCTGCAGGTTGTGGGGGAGGCTGAAGACTTGGTGGCGGATGGCCAGGTTTGCCGCCACGACCGGCTCCTCGCGGATCTCGCCCGCCGCCAAACAGGTGCCCTGGACGATCGCTTCGAGGGTCTCGCGAATCTCGCTGACGAGGTTCTCATCGATCGCTTCGACCTTCTCCTCGAGGACATAGTTGGCGATGCCGAGGGCGGTCTCTTCGGAGAGCAGGAAGGCTTGAGGGTGCTCGGAGATCTCGGCAAAGCTGAACTGGACCGAGAGGACGGGATCGGCCAGGTCGGCGTACAGGTCGGAAGTCTTGACGGTGGAAACCGTATCGATCTCGACCGTGAACGGGAGGTCGGGGTTCTGCGAAAGCGCGTCCGTCAAGCCTCGCGAGAGGATGTCTTGCTGGGCTTTGAGGGCCTCAATGAACTCGGGGTGAATGAACTCCATAAATCTTCGATCCTTACTCTTCCATCAAGCCGGTAACGGAGAAAACGAGCTTCTTGCCCTGCATCGCGGGCTTGCCGATGTACTTGGGCATCTCCTCCACCATGAGGGTGAGATCGTTGGCGGTGCGCTGGTCGAGTCGCAACACGTCGCCCGAACCAAGGGAGAGGAAATCGCGGACGGTGCAGCGGGCTTTGCCCAAGCGCACTGCGCAATCCACTGAGGCTTGGGTGACGTGGTTGGCGAGCATTCGGCGCGTCTCGGGGTTGGTCTTGCGGTTTCCGCTGGCAAACCACTTCTGGGCGCTGAGCTTGGCGGTGATGGGCTTAAGCACAAGGTAGGGTATGCAGAGGCTCATCGCGCCGCGCTGGGTGCCCATTCGAAACTCGAAAAGGATCATCACCACGATATCGTTGGGCGGGGCAATCTGGACGAATTGGGCGCTGGTCTCGAGCGCCTCGATGGTGGGGTGCACCACCACGACCCCTTCCCAAGCCGTCTTGAGGGCGGAAAACATGCGTTCGATGGATTGGCGGACAAGTGGGCGTTCAATATCGGTCAGAGTGGTTCGGCTGAAGGCCTTGCCAGGGCCGCCCAAGAGGCGATCGACCATCGAGAACGCAAGGCCGAACTCGATCTCCATCACCGCCTGGCCGGTGAGCGGCGGCAGCGACATGATGGTGAAAACCGAGCCGTTGATGCTGCGCAGATACTCTTCGTAGGGGACCTGCTCGAGGGAGATCAGGTCGATGTTCACCGCCGAGCGCAGGTATGCGGAGAGGCTGGACGAGGCCAGTCGGGCGAACGTCTCATGGAGCATCTGCAGCGTCCGGAGCTGGTCCTTGCTGAGCTTGTCGGGACGTCGAAAATCGTAGACCTCGTACTGGACTTCGGTTCGAGAGCCGACGCGATTCGCGACGCGGACCGACGTTTCGGCTTGCTGCGCCGCCTTGTTGGCAAAGTCCATGCGCGACGTGACGCTGGCCGCCCGACCCGGATCGGCCGTTTCGCCGCCCAAGGACTTGAGCAGCGCCTCGATTTCCGCCTGTGAAAGAATCTCCGACAACCGTGATGCCTCGCGTGCCGATCGACCCTCGCAAAAATCCGGGCCTGATACGGCTTATCAGTTGGGTTATCGGCAGTCGGTGGCGTCCCCTTTAGAGGGCGATTGGCCACAAATCCTCGGCCCGTGAAAACACGGGGGCTTTCGGGTAGCGTCCTTTCCAGAGAGCGGCGTTTCGACTCAAGCCGCCCCGGTTGGAGGAACCCCGATGCATCTAGCTTCTTTTCTTGGCCTTTTGGTGGCCCAGGCCGCCTCATCCAATGAGATCACCGTTTACAACCAAGGCTTTGCGCTGGTGAAGGAGAACCGCCAGATCAGCCTGCGCCAAGGCCGCCAGACGGTTGCCGTCGAAGACGTCGCCTCGCAGATCGAAACGAACAGCGTCGGAATCAAATCGCTGACCGATCCGGACGGGTTTTCGGTGCTCGAACAGAACTACCAATACGATCTGATCTCGCCGACTGCAATCTTGAACAAAGCGGTGGGGAAGTCGATCCGCTTTCATCGGGTGTTGCCCAACGGAGTGAAGGAGACGTTAAGCGGAACGCTGGTGAGCTCGCCGACCGCGGTGGTGGGCGATGCGCAAGGCGGCGGCTCGATGACGTGGAACGGGATGGTGATCCGCACCGACGATGGGCGGATCGTGCTCAATCCGACCGGTGAAATCGAGGTTTCAAGCATCCCGGACGGGCTGATCAGCCGCCCCACCCTGCTTTGGGAGATTGATGCGGCGGCGGCCAAGAGCCACACCGTGGAGTTGAGCTATTTGACCCGAGGGATGAGCTGGGCGGCCGATTACGTTCTGACGCTCGATGGATTGGGCAAGGGGGATCTCAAGGGTTGGGTGACGATGACGAACAACTCCGGGGCGACGTTCTCCAATACGAAGCTGAAGCTCTTGGCCGGTGATGTCGCGCGGGCCCAACCGACGGCGCCGCGGGCGATGCCGCGCGGCGGGGTGGCGATGGAGATGAAGGCAGCGGCTCCCTTTCAAGAGGAGTCGCTCTTCGAGTACCACCTGTACACGCTGCAGCGTCCGGCCACGATCCGGAATCGCGAAATCAAGCAGCTTTCGCTGCTCGAAGCTCAGGGGTTTCCGGTCACTAAGAAGCTGATCGTCGATGCCTTTCAGGGTTGGGGCGTTTACTATCCCCAGGAAGGCGAAGTGGGCACCGGCGTGCTGAAGCCACAGGTTCGGGTGGAATTTGAAAACAAGCAGTCGGTGGGGCTCGGGATGCCGCTGCCGCTGGGGACGGTGAAGGTGTACCAGCGCGACAAGAGCGTCTCGGTGCAGATTCTCGTCGAGGATAGGATCGACCATACGCCCAAAGATGAGAAGGTCTCGTTGGTCGTCGGGCGCTCGTTCGACGTGGTGGCCGAGCGGAAGCGGACGAATTTTCGGCGGCTGTCGCCGACCTCGTTCGAGGAGTCCTTTGAGATCGAGCTTCGGAACCGGAAGGAAGTGCCGGAGACGGTGCACCTCCTGGAGCGGCATTACGGCGATTGGCGGGTGACCGCCAACAGCATGGAGTGGACCAAGCTGGACGCGAACACGATGCAGTTTGTGGTGGCGCTGAAGGCGAATGAAGTGAAAAAGGTGACGTATACGGTCACGACGCGGTGGTAACGCTCCCCCTCCTTTGAAGGAGGGGGCAGGGGGGGTGGATGGCGCCGAAGCCCTGGTTGGCCTCACCCACCCCATCCCCTCCCTCAAGGGAGGGGCATGAGGTTCACTTCCAAGCGCCCAAAATGCCGCCCATGATCGTATACCAAATGGCGTAATAGCCCCCGTCGATGAAGAATGCCTTGAGCTTGTAGTTTCCCGACATCACTTGCATGAGAGTGACGCCCCCGATCATGACGAATCCGATCAGCGCGCCGAATTTGAGGCCGACTTCCATCGAAGGCACGCCGACGCGCTGAAATAGGGCGGCCATCGCCGCCGCCATGACAAAACCGGTCACGAGATAAACGACGAAGTTTCTTCCGGTCTGTTTCTTGGCGGCTTCGAGCTCGGCTTCGGAGAAGCCATAGGCGTCGATCCAGGGCTTGCCGAAAAGGGCCATCCACCAAATGCCTCCCAAAAGGAATCCAACGACCGAACAGACCGCGACCGCGATCCAGTTGATTGCCGAAAGGTCGATATTCATCGTCTCACCTCCCAAGTGAGTGGGTTGGGGCCGACGCCAAGGGGCGGCCGGCGAAGGCGCCGTCGAGGTCCCTTCTCCGAGGCTCCATCCATGTATCGAACCGCCCGAGATCGCCGGCAATAGGGACCTGCCGGTTCGCCCGTACCACAACGATAGGGACGAACGTGTCGGGCCATTGGCGGTCGACATCTCTCGGAAATCGAGAAGAAACATCGCCAACCCTTAACGAATGTCCTCGGCCCCGATCTCTCCATCCCGTTCCATCCTTCGCTTCCGACTTAGTTAGTCACTCTACTAAGAAAAATGGGAAAATACAAGAGGTATTGTCCGAACCATTGGAGGGGGTCTCCCATGAAGTCTCGGTTCATCCTTCTCGCCATGGCCGTCGCGACGACGGCTTCGCTCGCCACTCGCGCGTTTTCTCAAGGCGATCTGCTCGCGGCGAAGGGCGAAGGTCCGGCCGCCAAATCGGTCCTTGAGGTGGAGGCCTATTCGTCTCCGGGTGGCGCGATCGCCGACTTCATCAATGCGCCGCGCCATAAGAACGTCAATCTCTCCAATCTCAGTCCGAACCGCAAGCTCTTTCTCATCAGCGAAAGCGCCGGGATGCCGACGGTCAACGAAATGGGCAAGCCCTGGTTCAATTTGGGAGGCATTCAGATTGATCCGGCGGCCAGCCGCGCGCGAAGCATGACCACCGGCGGCGCGCTCGGTTTCACGTTGTTCGATCCCGATACCGGAAAGAAGACGCCAATCGAGGTCCCCAAAGAGAGCCGCGTCGGTTCCCCGGTTTGGTCACCCGATGGGTCGCGAATCGCCTTTTTGGTCCACACGCCAACCGCATCTCACCTCGCGGTGGCCGATTGCGCTTCGGGCAAGTCGCGCATCGTGTCGCGGACGCCGCTGCTGGCCACCCAAGTCACGCGTCCGGAGTGGACCGGCGACGGCAAGTTCCTATTCGCGGTCTTCGTGCCCGAGAATCGCGGGGCGGAGCCAAAGAGCGGCCCGGTGGCCACTTCGCCGCTGGTTCGGGTGGGCGAACCCTCCAAGAATCCGACGCGAACGTATCGAAACCTGCTTCAGGACGCGACCGATCAGGCGCGCCTCGAGTATTTCACCACCGGCCAACTCATGAAGGTCGATGTGGGAAGCGGCCGCATGGAGAAGGTGGGCGAGCCCGCGATGTATCGCTCGATCGATCCTTCGCCGGATGGCAAGCTGGTGCGGCGGACGCTGATGCTCAAGCCGTTTTCGTATATCGTCCCCACCTCCAATTTCGGCTCGATCGAAGAGATCGTCGACCTGGGCGGCAAATCGATCGTCGAGATCCGCAAGCAGAATCTGCGGATCGGCGCCGGCGGCGCCGACCCGACCGGCGTCGACCCCAGCCTGTTCGATTTCAGTTGGTTTGAGCAGGTGGGCTATGAATTCCTGATGGAGCAAGGGGGCGGGGGCCAGGGCCGCGGCCAAGGTGGACGCGGCGGCGGCTTCGGCGGCGGCGGCCAGGGCGGCCCGGCCAACTCGGGCCGACGCAGCATCTCCTGGGCGCCCGACGGGAACGGGATCATTTTTCTTCAGCTCGAACCGGCCCCTCGGCGCGAAGGCGACGAAGCGGAGCGCGCGCCGCAGGCGCCCCGAACTCGTAAGGACCGGGTGATGCGGTGGGTGGCCCCCTACGGCGAAGGTGATGCGAAGGCGATCTACGAAGTCGAAGGTTCGATCACGTCCGCCCAATTCGGCAGCGACGGCAAGACGTTGTTTGTGACCGAGTCGGCGAGCGGGAGCACCACGACCTATGCGGTGAGCCTAGCGGACCCAACCAAGAAGCAGT
>CAYONY010000082.1:12322-13245 GCA_964405415.1 uncultured Fimbriimonadaceae bacterium
GTCGATCTTGACGCGGCGAACTCCGGCGGCACCTCCCGCGGCGGGAGGCGCGGCGCCTCCGCGGCCCGGCGGCGCCCAAGCGCCCGACGATTTTTATGACAACCCGGGAACGTGGGTGTCGGACGCGAACGAACTGGGCATCAGCACGATTCTCGTTTCAACCAAAGGCGAGGCCTATTTGCAGGGGACCCAGTATGCCCGAGACCCCGAGAAGGAAGCGCCACGGCCGTTCCTGGATGCGGTGAGCCTAGCCGACGGCAAGAAGCGCCGCGTCTGGCAAAGCAGCCCCGACGTTTACGAAACGATGAGCGCAATGCTTGATGTCGATGCGACGCGGTTCGTGCTGAACCGCCAATCGGCGACGATGCTGCCCAACGCGTATTTGGTCTCGGCCTCGGGGGGCGAGCCCAAAGCGCTCACCTTCAACACCGATTTCGCCCCGGACGTAACCGGAGCCCAGCGCCACCGGATGCGAATCGAACGCGCCGACGGCTTCAAGTTCTGGGTCGAGGTCACGGTGCCCAAGAATCACGCCAAGGGCGATCGGCTGCCCGCGTTCTTCTGGTTCTATCCGAGCGAGTTTAACGATCAGGCCGGCTATGACCGGACAAAACGCAACTTCAACAAAAATCTGTTCCCGACAGTAGGCGTATCGAGCAAGGATCTCCTCGTCATGCTCGGCTATGCGGTGGTGGAACCGGATTGCCCTATCGTGGGGCCGGCGGGCCGCATGAACGACAGCTACGTGCCGGATTTGAGGGCGAATCTCTACGCGACGATCAACGCGCTCGATAAGGAAGGCTTCATCGATCGGAACCGGCTCGGGATCGGCGGCCACAGCTACGGCGCCTTCAGCGCCGCGAACGCGATGATCCACACCCCGTTCTTCAAGGCGGGGATCGCGGGCGACGGCGCGTACAACC
>CAYONY010000083.1:0-13044 GCA_964405415.1 uncultured Fimbriimonadaceae bacterium
GATCCATCACGTGGATGAACTCGCGAACTTGCTCCCCCTCGCCGTAAAGGGGAACTTTTTTGCCTTCGAGCAGCCGCACCGCGAAGAAGGAGATCAGCTTCTCCGGATATTGATAGGGTCCGTAGTTGTTGCCGCCCCGCGTCACCACCACGGGCGCTCTGAACGACGTAAAGTGCGCGCGGCACTGAAGGTCGCCGCCCGCTTTGCTGGCGCTATAGGGCGTATTGGGCCGAAGGGGGCTCTCCTCGGTGAATTCGCCTTGGGCAATCGAGCCGTAGACTTCGTCGGTGCTGACGTGAAGCATCCGCTCGAGGCCGTGTTTTCGCGTTGCTTCCAACAGGACATGGACGCCAAACGTGTTGGTCTGGATGAACCCGCCGCTGGCCATCAGCGAGCGGTCATTGTGGCTTTCGGCGGCAAAATTGACCAGATGCGTAATCCGGTCACTTTGTAGTACGTGATCCACGAACGCGGCATCTTGGATAAGGCCGCGATGAAACCGATACCGGGGGTTTTCAGCCACGTCGGCGAGCGTCGACAAGTTGCCCGCATAGGTGAGCGCGTCGAGCACGGAGACGTTCGCGTCGGGATAGCGCTCAAGCGCCAATCGTACGTAATGGGACCCGATAAACCCGGCCCCGCCGGTGACCAAAAGATTCAAAAAGTCGCTCCTCGGTGTGTCGCAAGGGTCTTCGGCTCGCGCCCGTTGCTTAAGGCAGTTTGAACTCCGAGTCGATGTCCTCGTGCCGAATCTCATCGACCGGTTCCTGCTTGCCTCTTCCAGCATAGAGTCGGTTGGGGAGGTTCAAAACGTAGGCCTCCTTCTCACCAACATTGCGATAGGCATGAACGATTCCCGGCGGTACGAAAACCGCAACCGGATTCGCCTCGCCGACCGCATGCACTTCGTAGAGATTTGGCAACCCCGGCCGATTCTCCCAAAGATGCAGCTCGTACGCACCACTGAAGAAGACGAAGAGGTCGGTCTGGTCGACGTGCTCATGTGGCCCCCGCGCCACGCCCGGGAGCGTCACGCTGAGATAGCTCATCACCGGCATCCGCGACGGTTCGATTTCGTCTTCGCGAAAAATCTCGGCGAGCCAGCCGCGCGAATCTGCGAACTTCTCCAGCCGACGAATCGTTACGTTGGGAAGGGCGGACGTCGACATAGGAGGAAAGGGAAAGCATACCCTTGGCTCACCCATCGACTTCCGGCCCTTTGTTGGTACGGATTTTGCCCTTTTGACTTAGAATGGAGACTTGGACGTGAGCGAAGCGGCTGAAGCGGCATTGCCGGCGCCCCGCGAACCCTCGATCGGAGATCGCATCCGAGACGGGCTCGCGGCCGCCTATGCTTCGCCGGGTTTCTGGCCCGGGGTGGCGATCGCCCTCGGGCTAACCGCGTGCTATTGGACGCTGTTTCTGTCGCTCTACGAACTCTGGAACAGCGAAGACGGCTACTACTCGCACGGGTTCTTGGTCCCCTTCATCTCCGCTTTCATCATTGCCCGTAAATGGGACCGGATCAAAGACATTCCCGTAAAGGTCGGATGGACGGCGTTGGTCTTCTTGGCGATCAATCTGATCGTCTTGCGGGCGGCTTACTCCGCCGATATCGTCTTCCTGCTTTCGTTCAGCTTTTTGGCGTCGCTGTTGCTCGGAACCTGGTTCATGGCCGGCATTCGGTGGATGTGGGCCCTCGCCGCGCCGATCTTGTACCTGGTTTTCGCCTTGCCGGTCTGGACTTTCGCGATCGACATCTACACCAACCCGCTTCAGAAGCTTTCCACCCAGATCGCCTACGCCATTCTCCAAGCATCTGGCCTTCAGCCCATGCGCGAAGAGGGTTCGACCACGATCTATTTGAGCAATTTCATCCTCGACGTCGGCGTGCCGTGTAGCGGGTTCAAACTGATCGTCGCCATCACGGCCTTTACCGTGTTCTTCGTGTTGATCAGCGGCTTGAAATGGTGGGCCAACCTTCTGATGTTCGCCGCCATCGTTCCCCTGGCGCTCTTCATCAACGGGTTGAGAGTGGCGCTCATCGGAATGGTCGGTGATCGATGGGGGCACGATGCGGGAATGTCGTTCCACGATTACAGCGGCTACATTACGCTGCTGATCTGTTTCTTTATCCTGTTTCGATTCGCGAGAGTGCTCGGATGGAAAAACTAAGAGTTCGTGTCCTCATCTTTGCCGGCGTGATGCTCGCGGTTGGCGCGTTCAACACCCTTGCCGGAATCGCCGGCAAAGGACCGGGGAAGACCGAGCAGTGGATGGAGCAGCATGCCCCTCCGGCGATTCAAGGACTTGGATTTGCCAAAAGCGAGGCCAATCCGCAGCAGAGCTACCGTATGGATGACCGGACCTACAAGCTGCTCGCGCCCTACGGCATCGTGGCTCGGGTCTATGGCAACGCAGAGAACGCCTTTGACGTCGTCCTCATCGCCTCGCGAAGCCGGTCGAGTTTCCATGATCCCCGGGTTTGCTTTTCCGGCCAAGGGTGGACCTTGGTTGAGCAGACCTCCGAAAAGGTGACCTCCAAAACCCGAGGCGAACTGGATGTCACGCTCACCAAGATGGATGGGCCCAATCGTCGCGGCGCGTTGGCCGCGTTTTTCTATCGGGGTCCATCCGGGTTTCACCCTTCAACGGTCGGGTTGAAATGGGATATGTTCGTCCAACGGCTTTTGAACCGAACCAACACGGACGGGGTGTTCTATCGCTTTATTCCCCAGAGCGCCAATGTGACCAAAGACCAGCTCCTCAAGTTCATCGGCGACTATCTCGATGCCGCTCATGAAAGCTCCAAGGGCTACTTCTGACGATCAATCCCCTTCGGCCGATTCGTGGTGTGCCGTTCGAAATGCACCTGGGGTCAAGCCGACGATGCGGCGAAAAACGCGCGTAAAGTGGGCCTGATCGGCAAATCCCAACAGGGTGGCCGCCTCCCAGGCACGTCGTCCTTCCCGCAGAAGCCCCCGCGCACGCTCGGCTCGATAAGCCTGCAAGTACTCGTGAGGCGGAATACCGGCGATTCGCGTAAAGAGCCGGACCAAGTAGTAGGGGCTATAGCTGCATGCTTCCGCCAGCTCACTGAGCGACCAGTTTCGCGCGGGCTCGAGCGAAACCAGTTCCCGGATGCGGCGAACGGCTTCGTGCCGGTCGGGATCACGCGGTGGGAGCGTTGTTTTTGAGCGGCCATAGCGAGCGAGCGCATCGAGAAGGACGCCGTTTACGAGGTCATCCGTTATCGAACTCGGACGGTTGGTGGCCATCACATGGGCTTCGAAGAGGCGCTGGGCCAGCGCGGGATCGTGCGCGACCGGATGGATAAACTCCGGCGTGCCGCCGGTTAGGCTCGCGGCCTCGGCAATCGCCGTCATGCCTTCGAGGGTGGGATAGAACGCGCGATACTCAAGCCGCCGGCCGTCCACACTCTTGCCCGTATGGACCTCGCCCGGATTGAAAAACGCCACGTCTCCGGGACCAATTCGATACGTTTCTCGGCCGTGGCAAAACGCGTTGACCCCTTCGACGACCACTTGAATGACATATCCATCGTGGAAGTGCCGGGGAAACTCGTGGGTCGAGTAGGCGCCGTGCATGAGCTCGACGGCATGATGTCCGCCGGTCTTGGAGATGCGAAATTGCTCTTTGTCGGCCTTCATGCCCGACAGAAACTACTCAACCCGTCGCATCGAAGTTTCCGTTGTTCAGGGTTCGGGCCGATTTACCGTTCGTAAGGATGCATCGCCGCTTCCCGCGCCCGCGTGGCCCGCTCGATCAGTTCCAACGCTTCGCGCGCCGCTTCTTGCTCGGCCTCTTTTTTTGAGCGGCCGCGCCCTTCGCCCATCACCTCTTCATCGAAAAGTACTTGAACCAAGAACTTTCGATCGTGAGACGTGCCGTGCTCGCCGATGACGCGATAGATCGGGGTTTTCCGCCAGGTCGCTTGGGCAACTTCTTGCAGCTTGGACTTGAAGTCGTGCGGACTCACGTCGCCGGTACTGATGCGCATCAGGTAGGGATGGAGCTGTTCGAGGATGAACCACCGCGCCACTTCGAGCCCCGATTCGAGATAGACCGCCCCAATGACCGCTTCAAAAACGTCGGCCAGAATCGAAGCGCGCTGGCGGCCCCCCGTTGCCTCCTCGCTCGGGCTCAACTCCAGGCAGGCGTCCAATCCCAAGCGCAGCGAGGTCTCCGCAAGCGGCCCTTCCTGGACGACGCTGGATTTGGCCTTGCTCAGCATGCCTTGATCCCAGTCCGGATGGTGGGTGAACAAGTATTCGGCGATGACCAAACCCAACACCGAGTCGCCGAAATACTCGAGCCGCTCGTAGCTGTCCAGGACCGGGTCGGGCGCGCCCGAGCGATGCCGCATCGCCAGGCGGAACATTTCGTCGTTTCGGAGGGGAATCGGCGTCGGAATCATTTTCGAAGCGCGGCAAGCGTTGCGCCCAACCGAGCCACGCCGCGCTCGATGGCATCGCGGCTGGCCGCATAGCTCAGGCGAAGGTGGCCTTCGCCGCCAAAAACCGATCCAGGAACGGTGGCCACCCGGGCATGCTCAAGCAAATACGAGGCCAGAGCGACGTCATCGGAGATTTCGCCGCCAAGATAAGCGCTCACATCCGGCATGACGTAAAACGCGCCTTTCGGCGCCGCCACCGTCACATCGGGAATCGCGGCCAACCGATTGACGATCAGGTCGCGTCGAAGTTGAAACTCGGCCCGCATCGCCTCGACTTGGTCCGAGGGCAGGCGCAGCGCCGCGAGCGCGCCCATCTGAGCAAACGAGGTCGGGTTGCTCGTGACCTGGTCCTGCAAGTTCGTCATCGCCTGCGCGATGTCTTTGGGGGCGCACGCATAGCCGATCCGCCAGCCCGTCATCGCAAACGATTTGCTGCAGCCTTGGATCGTGACTGTCTGAGCCAGGGCGTCCGAGCCCAATGAGGCCGGACTGACATGCGCTTCGCCGTCGTAGATCAGCTTTTCGTAGATCTCATCGGAAATGATGTAAAGCCCATGGCGTAGGGCGGCGGCCACAATCTCCTTGAGAATCGATCGCGGAAACACCGCGCCGGTTGGGTTGCACGGGGTGTTGAGCACGATCGCCTTGGTTTTGGGCCCGATCGCCGCACGCATCGCGTCCGGATCGGGAAGAAACGCGTCTTCGGGCCGGCATCGGACCTCCACCGGCACCCCGCCCGCCAGGCGGACCTGTTCGGCGTAAGTCATCCAATAGGGGGCGAAGAGCAGGACCTCGTCGCCCGGATCGACGAGCACCATCAGCGCGTTGTAAAGGCTGTGCTTGGCCCCGCAGGAAACGACGATCTGGTTCGGGTCGGCCTTGATACCGTTATCGCCCCAAAGCTTCTCCACGACCGCGTTCTTGAGCTCGGGCAGGCCGCTGGTCGGCGTATATTTGGTGAAACCGGCTTCAATGGCTTCGATGCCGGCCCGACAGATCGGTTCCGGAGTAGCGAAATCGGGCTCTCCCGCGCCGAAGCTGATCACATCGAGGCCCTCGGCCTTCATGGCGTTGGCGCGGGCGCTGATCGTGAGAGTGGGCGAGGGGCTCAGCGCGGCGGCACGTGCCGAAAGACGGGGAAGGGTCACTCCCGAGATTATACCGACGTGTTTTTCCTCTCAAGCTCATCCGAAACCGGGGTCTTCAATCGTCAGGAAATCGAGAAGGATTGCCCGCGAGCCTTCCGAAAATAGAGATTATCCATGGCGAACCCGTTTGCAACGGCGCAAGCGCAGCTCGACGATGCCGCTCGACGCCTCAGGCTGCAACCTGATCTTCATTCTTTGCTTCGCGAACCCATGCGCGAGGTCACCGTCCGATTTCCGGTCCGGATGGACGATGGGACGACCCGGGTCTTCACCGGGTTCCGCGTTCAGTACAACCACGCCCGGGGCCCCTGCAAAGGCGGCCTGCGTTTCCACCCGGCGGAGACGATCGACACGGTCCGCGCGCTTGCCGCGTGGATGACCTGGAAGACGGCGGTGGTTGATATTCCGCTCGGAGGCGGCAAGGGAGGGGTGATCTGTGATCCTAAATCGCTCAGCCACTGCGAACTCGAGGGGATCAGTCGGGGCTACATTCGGGCCATTGCCGATGTGCTTGGGCCCGAGACCGACGTGCCCGCTCCCGACGTCTACACCACGCCGCAGATCATGGCCTGGATGCTCGACGAGTACGAAACGGTCGTTCGACGCCACGCGCCCGGCGTCATCACGGGCAAGCCCCTAAACATGGGTGGGTCGAAAGGACGGGACGATGCCACGGCTCGAGGCGGGATGTTTGCGCTGCGCGAGGCGGCGGGACGCATCGGCCTCGACTTGAGCAAAGCCACCGCCGTCGTTCAAGGCTATGGCAACGCCGGCGAAAACGCCCACGAATTGATTGGACCCATGTTTGGCGCCAAAGTGGTCGCGGCGAGCGATTCGAAGGGTGGCATCTATCAGCCGGAAGGCCTTTGCCACTGCGATCTTTCGGAGTTCAAACGCAAGACCGGCTCGGTTGTGGGGTTTCCGGGGGCCCAATCGATCACCAACGAAGCCTTGCTCGAACTCGATGTCGACGTGGTAATCCCGAGTGCCCTCGAAAACGTCATTACCGCCGAAAACGCCCCTCGGGTGAAGGCCAAAGTCGTGGCCGAGCTCGCCAATGGGCCGACCACGCCCGAGGCGGACGACATCCTTCACGCCAAAGGCTGCTTCGTCATCCCCGACTTCCTGTGCAATGCGGGCGGAGTGACCGTCAGCTACTTCGAACAAGTTCAGAATCTCAACTTCGACCAGTGGAAGCTCGCCGACGTCCATTGCCGCCTCGACGAACGGATGACCGCCGCCTGTGAGGCCGTCTATGCGCGCCGCGAAAAAGAAGGCGTGCACACGCGCCAAGCCGCCTATCTGGTCGCGGTGGAGCGGGTGGCCGAAGCCTGCGAAACGCGGGGTTGGGTTAAACGGGGCTGCTAAACGTTCGCCAAAGGAAAAAGCCGGTCATGGCCAATCCGTAAACCCCGATCGCGACGCGAAGCCGGCCGCCTTCGACGCGTTGGGAGGCCCGGGCCGCCGCGAACCCGCCCACGATCGCGCCGAGTGCGAGCGCGATTCCCGGTCCCGCCAGAACGAACCCTTTTGCGATGAAAATGAGGGATGCGGTGAGGTTGATGATCACGCCGAGCCACGTCTTGACCGCGTTCATTTCATGGATCGAGGCCTCCATGAAAAGCGAGTACGCGGCGAGCATCATGATCCCCATTCCGGCGCCAAAGTAGCCGCCGTAAACCGCCACCAAAAGCTGGAGGGCCGGCCCCGTCCAGCCCGGAAGTCGAATATGGGGTTGCTGGCTCCACGCACGGACTCGCGGTTGAACAAGAATCAGAACCGACGCCACAAGAATAAGCAGAGGCACAAGTAGATCGAAGACCCGCCCGGGCGTCACGATCAAGAGCCCCGCCCCCAGGACCGAGCCGAGCAGCGTCGGCAGGGCCAAGGTTTTGAGATAGGGTTTGGTCGGCTCGAGGGCATTGAGAAAACCCACGCCGCCCCCGATTGAGCCCGGCCACAGCCCCACCGCATTGGTCGCATTGGCGATGAGCGGCGGAACGCCCAGACTGACTAACACCGGAAAGGAAACCAGCGAGCCTCCGCCCGCCACTGCATTGATGCCCGAGGCGATCGCCCCGACGCCAAACAAGAGACCAGCGGTGGCGGCGTCCAGCGCGAGTTCGGACATCCCTCCCACTATGCCCGATCCGAGCCTTCAGAAGGGCAATTGGCCGTCGAGCATCCCGATCACGCCGCAGCCCACGACGTTGAGAATCAAAACGACGATGTTGAAAATCAATGCGGCGTTGGCGTGGGGTTGGCGCTTCGATTGGGCGATCGCGGCACAGACGAGCCCCCCGATCGCCATCGGCACCCCGCAGCAGACCAAGCCCAGCGCGCCGAGCACCCACGCCAGCGTGACTTCGGTGGTCCCGCTGCGGGGGTTGGAGGCCACGAACCCGGGGGAGGCCGGCATCCCCGGAGCGTGGCCCCCATAGGGAATCACCGCATTCAAAGCCGGGATATCGATCGCGCGGACGTGCCTTCCCGATCCCATCTCTTCCAACAAGGTTCCCGGTCCGATGCGGTTCTCAACCGCCCAACGCTGAAGCGTCGGCACATCGGCCGGGCCGAAGCGCTGCCCATCGGGCCACAGGACGAAGTAGCGGTCGTTCATGGATCGATCTTTAACTGCCTCGCAGCCGGGGGCCCCGATTTGCCGTCTTCAAGAATACGGCATCGGAGGCCATCAGGTTGATGATCCCGCTTCGAGATTCAGGATGAGCTTGCTTCGCGACTTCACCGGCTCCGCCCGCGCCCATGGTGCGCCCGCCACGGTTGCCCTTGTGGCGGCGATCGCCGTTTCCTTTTTAGTGATCTGGGTTTCGAATAGCTCGTCCCTGATCCTCAGCCTGGCATTCAGCTCGACGGACGTGGCGGCTCGGCCCTGGACGTTGTTGACATATCCGTTTGCCGCCGACTTCCAGGCCTTTCTCTCGGTCGTTTTCAGTTGCCTGTGGCTTTGGGGCATCGGTGGCCAGGTGGAAAGGGAAATCGGATCGTGGCGCTATGTTGTGGCCTGGCTGATCTTCACCGCCCTTAGCGCCGGCGGACTGTGGATCGGGTCGATCCTTCTGCAAACGCCGTCGATTCTCTGGAGTGCCTGGAATCCGATCGCCGCGGTCACCGTGATTTGGGGCACCCGTAATCCCGGCGCCGTCATCAAGGTTTGCTTCATTTTGCCCCTTACGGGGCGATGGGTGGCCTGGCTCTCGGCGGGGCTGGTGTTCTTCAGCACGCGGCCCTCCCAACTCGCACCCTTCGGCGCGATCGCGCTGCTTCTGGCTTTTCTATTCGCCACCCAGAAGCTGCCTTTCGTGCCCTATTTTCCTGGCCAACGTGGCCGATCGCGCGGCGAAAACCCAGCCGGCACCCGAAAGGTCTACTCCAAGGAGTACTACGACGACGTCAAACGGCGCGAGCAGACCCGTGCGGAAAAGGAGCGTCTGCGAAAGCTCTTCGAAAAGAGCATGATCGAAGATCCGGACGACGATCGCCCGAAGGGCTAGCCGTCCGGATCTTCGATTCTTCGCGCGTTACGGGATGACGCGCCACTTGTACGTGCTTTTCCGGAGCATGTTGGCGCCGTTCCAGATTTCGTACGTAATGAAATACACGGTGTTCGCGTTGAGGTTCAGACCCGAGATCGTCCGGGTGTTGACTCCGACCACCAAGTCTTGTTCCGCGATCGCATCGCTGCCGTCGGGCGCCGTGCCCATCTTGAAGCGGATTCGGTCCACCCCGGTCTCCGTATCGTTTGCGAAGTTGTTGACGATGACCTGCGTGGTGCTCAATCCTGGCGCCAGAACCTCGATAAATCCTTGCGGCAGCGTCGAATCGAAGAACACGGCGCCGATCCAGAAGTCGAACCCGGTTTGGTCGCTGCCGTTCACGACCTTGGCCACCTTGTGTTTCGAAGGAACGCCGCCGCCTTGGGTCCAAACATCGTATTCGCCCTCGGGCATGCCGTCAAAGCGATAGGTGCCGTCCGGCTTGCTCGTCGTGCTGAAAGTGGGGCCGGTGGGCACGCCTCCGACGAGTCGGCGCGCCCGAATCTGGATATTCTGGGTGGCGATCTCGTTGAGATAGACGATGCCTTCCACGCCACCGATCAAGGCGCCCCGGGCGTTCTGCTCCAGCAAGAGCGCCTCCGCATCGAGGCTCCCAAAGCCTTGAACCGCTTCCCAACCGCCGTTCGGCGCGCCCGCGCCGATCGCCGAGCGCTCGATCGCCCGATAGGCGCGCAGGTTGCCCCAAGGCGACTTCTGGGTGAGCCGCTGCTTGTCCATGTAAAGGGCCGCCGCGCCGGAAACGATCGGGCACGCCATCGAGGTTCCGGCCAGATAGGCGTAGTTCAATTCATAGGGCGGAAAGAGATTCGGGTTGTTGTGGGCGGTCCCCGCCGTGCGCATAGCGGTCGACCACACGAATTGAATGTAGAGCCAGAAATTCTCCGGATCGGTCGGATCCCCGATCTGGACCAGGTCGCCGCCCGGCGCCGCCACATCGACGTAATAGCCCATGCCGGCGTACGTCGCCATCGCCGGAATCAGGTCGGGACCGTTCGCGGTGACGCCTAACGCGCCCGAACAAGCCGCCGGATAGATCGGCCCCAGGTCGCCGCCGCCGCCGCCATCCTCATTGCCGGCCACCACCACGAGCGAGCCCTTTTGGTAGGCGTAGGTCACCGCATCCTGGAAAATCTGCGAAAAGTTCTCGGTGCCCAGGCTGATGTTGATCACGTCGCAGCCCTGATCGGCCAAGTAGAAAATGGCGGACGAGGCGTCCGTGTCGGTGCCGACGCCTTGGTCGTCAAAGACGCGCTGCATGATGCCGGCCGCCGGATATCCGGAGCCGATCACGCCGTGGCTGTCGAACCCGCCGTTGTTGCCGGCGGCCACCGCCAAGCCCATCACGTGGGTGCCGTGGCCGTGGGCATCGTTGGCGGTGCCCGTCGGGTCGATTTCGCCGAACTGCCAAAACTTGCTTCGGGCCAGGTCGATTTGGCCGCCCTGGGCCAGGTTCGTGCTCGGATTGCCGGTGTTGGCAAAGTCAGGATGGCCCAGGTCGACGCCGGTATCGACGAAGCCGATCATGCGGGGTTTGCGTGGCCGCGTCGCGGCGTCATACCAGCGGTTCGGGTAGTTGGCAAAAGCGCCCGTAGTCCCCGTGAATTGATCGAGCAAGAAAGTGTCCTGAAGGTGCCAAAGCCGGTAGAACTGCCCCGGATCGCCAAACAGGAAAATCGGCGGCTCGTTGTCCATTTCGAGCTCGCCCCAGTCCGGATCATTCGGCGGCCCGAGCAGCGGATACACCCGGTTCACCGGTTGGGCGTAGGAAACTCCCGGCATCCGCATCAGCGCTTTGGCGTACTGCCGCGTGTCCGTTCGCGGATCGACCAGCCAAACCGTCCAGCCCGTGCTTCCGATCCGGCTGCGAAACCGGGCTTCGGCCAACGCGCCATCGGCCGCCGCCATCCGACTGATCGGGTTGGACGCAATCGCCTGGGCCTGGGCCTGCGAAAACCGGACCAGAACCTGGCCGGGAATGATTTCGTTCATCTGGCTCGGGGCCGAAAGGGCTACCCGAGGCCGGTCCACCGAAAAAGCCGAAGCGGCCACTGCCGCCAACGCCAAACATGCAACGCTATGCAGGCTCATATGCACCCAACCTCCATTCACCGGCGGACCCCGCGCATCCGCATTTCTTCGACTTCATTGTATGGCAAAAGTTCCGGGGATGAGGGCCGGTTTTTTCGCGGATGTGCGGATGTACAATCGAGACCGAGCCAAGCCATGAACAAGACCTGCGCCAGCGCCGCCGCCGCCCTCGATGGGCTCCTTTTCGATGGAATGACGATCATGGCCGGGGGCTTCGGGCTCTGCGGCATCCCCGAGAACCTGATTCTGGCGCTGCGGGAATCGGGGGTGAAAGACCTCACCGTCATCAGCAACAACTGCGGAGTGGATGATTTCGGGCTCGGCCTGCTGCTCTACACCCGGCAGATCCGCAAAATGGTCAGCTCCTACGTCGGCGAAAACGCCGAATTTGAACGCCAATTCCTCAGCGGCGAGCTCGAGCTGGAATTCAATCCGCAGGGCACCCTCGCCGAACGGATTCGGGCCGGAGGCGCCGGCATCCCCGCCTTCTTCACCAAGACCGGATACGGGACGCTCATCGCCGAAGGCAAAGAAACCCGCCAATTTGACGGCGATTGGTACGTGATGGAGACCGGGCTCACCGCCGATCTCAGCATCGTCAAGGCTTGGAAAGGCGACACCAGCGGAAACCTTGTTTTTCGTCGCACCGCCCGGAATTTCAACCCGATGATGGCCACCGCGGGGAAGGTGTGCGTGGCGGAGGTTGAAGAACTCGTCGCGGTGGGCGAGCTCGACCCCGACCAAGTCCACGTGCCCAGCCTTTACGTCCAGCGCATCCTTCAGGGGCCGGTCTACGAAAAACGGATCGAGCGGTTGACCACGCGCGAACGAGCCTGACCCGTCGTCTTCGCATTACGGGCCACAATCTCCCCGTGCCCACTTCAAGACGCCGCGCCGGCCAAATCACCGTGATCTGCGGCAGCATGTTCGCCGGCAAGTCCGAAGAACTCATTCGCCTGGCGCGCCGGGCCCTCTATGCCAAGAAGCGGGTTCAGGTGTTCAAGCCGGCGATCGACGCTCGGTATGACGAGACCATGGTGGTCACCCATATGGGGGTGCGGCACGAGGCGGCAGCGGTGCGCTCGGTGGCCGAACTCGAAGCCAAGATTTTGCCCAAAACCCAGGTCGTGCTGGTCGAGGAGGCCCAATTCTTCGATGCGTCGCTCGCCGATTTGGCGGTGGATTTGGCCGACCACGGCCGAGAAGTCATCCTGGCCGGGCTCGACCAGGATTTCCGGCGGCAGCCCTTTGGCCCGATGCCGACCCTATTGGCGGTGGCCGATGAGGTGGTCAAGCTTCGGGCGATCTGCATGCATTGCGGGGCTCCGGCCAGCCACACCTATCGGGTGATCGACGGCCGTCCGGCCCATCGGGACGATCCGGTGATTTTGATCGGGGCGACGGAGGCGTATGAAGCGCGGTGCCGGGCCTGTTTCGAACTGAGGGGCGAGAAGACGCGGCGGTCGGCAAACCGAGGCTGGGCGGGGACGAAGAAAGCCAAAGGCCTAGAGGCGTAGCGCGGCTTTGTCAGCCCACTCTGATTCACTTGCTCTACCTGCTCCTTTGTTTTCATCGGAATCATCACATTCACATGATGTTTTGCAGCCCAGATTGGGGATGTGGGGAATTGGGGAAGGGACTGAGGACTGAGGTGTGAGGAGTGAGGAGTGAAGAGAGAGGGACGGGGCTATGGGATAGGGGCATGGTCTCTTTTCGGGGTTGGGGAGGGTTGAAGTCAACCGGACTTGGTTCGCTT
>CAYONY010000084.1:0-12966 GCA_964405415.1 uncultured Fimbriimonadaceae bacterium
CTGAATGATCTGGGCCAGGATGCTCACCGCGATTTCCTCCGGCGAGCGCGCGGCGATCTCGAGACCCACCGGGGCATGAAGGCGGTCTAGCTCCGCTTCGGCCAGCCCTCGCTTGAGGAGGGCTTCTCGGCGACGGGCCTGAGTTTTGGCGCCGCCCAACGCCCCGACGTACGCCGCTGGGCTGCGCAACGCGCATTCGAGGGCAGGATCGTCGATTTTCGGGTCGTGAGTGAGGGCGGCCACGTACGTGTTCGCATCCAATCCGAGCGTGGGCAGGACGCGATCGGGCCATTCCGCGTGCAGCCCCGCCAAGGGGGTTGCGAAGCGGTCCGGCTTGGCGAACGCGGCGCGAGGATCGATCACCGTGACCCGCATGCCCAGAGTTGCGGCGAGCTGCGCCAGGGCGACCGAAATGTGGACGGCGCCGATCAAGACAAGCCGATCTGCCGGTTTGTGGGCGGCCGCGAACACGGACTCGCCGCCAATGTCCAGCGTCCGAAAGATGTCGAAGCCCGTGGCTCGGACGGCGCCAAATTCGACGCCTTGAATGAACGTGTGATCGCCCCAAGCCGCATCCTTTTGGAAGACGGCGATGCCCGGGTTCGACGTGGACATTCGGCTCAAACGGGTCACCGCTTCACCGGATTCGAGCGCCCGGAAGTAACTCCGCCAAGCGTCGGAGTCCGCGCCGGGTTCGACCCAGATCTCGATCGCGCCGCCGCACGAGAGGCCCACCGACCATGAAACCGCGTCCGATTCGGCCCCGAATTCGAGCAATTCGCCGACGCCGGACGCCAGTGATCGCTTTGCCGCCGCGACCACCGCGCCCTCGACGCAGCCCCCGCTGACCGACCCCACGATCTGGCCGTCGTCTCGAACCGCCATGAGGGAACCGGGGCCGCGGGGGGCGGAACCGGAGGTGGAGACGACAGTCGCCAGCGCGAATTGATGGCCCTCATCGAGCCAGGTGATCACGGTCCGAGCAAGGTCGCGCATTTGAGACTTTCGACCCCCACCCCTAACCCCTCCCCCTTTGGGAAAAGAGGGAGGGGAAGCGTTTTACTCGGCCAAGTCCTGCGTCCGAATCGGCAGCCGGCGCATGCGCTTTTTGGTAGCGGCAAAGATCGCGTTGGCGACCGCGGGCGCAGCCGACGGCACCCCAACTTCGCCCATGCCCCCCGGGCGGTCCCCGCTGGGCAGGTGGATGATCTCGATGGCGGGCGCTTCGTCGATTCGGAGCCAATCGTAATCGCCCCAGTTCGATTGCACGACCCCACCCCCGTTGACCGTGATCCGCGCTTTGAGGGCACAGGTGATCCCATCGATCGCGCCGCCTTCGATCTGGGCATCGACCCCGAGCGGATTCACTTCGGTGCCGCAATCCACGGCGGCCACGATCTTGTGAACGCGCACCTTGCCGTCTTTGGCGACCGAGACTTCGGCGACGTGCGCGATGTGGGAGCCCCACCCGCTGAAGCAGGCAATCCCATGGGCGTGGCCCGGCGGAAGGGGCTTGCCCCAGCCCGCCCGTTCGGCGGCCGCATCGAGGCACTTCATTAGCCGCGGGTTGTCGATGAGGGATTTTCGGTACTGGTAGGGGTCCTTGCCAGCGGCTTGGGCCAGTTCGTCGACGAAACATTCAACGACGAATCCGATTTGGGAATTGCCCACCGAGCGCCATGCTCCATTGGGCACGGGAGAGGGCACCCCGGCGGACTTCACGCTTTGGCCGACCTTGTACCAGGTGCCCGAATTGCGGAAGGCGGGCGCGTTGCCGCCGCCCCCACGGCCGCCCCCGCCCGCGTTGATCATCTGATGCTCGATAACGGTCGGGAGACCGTCGGCGCCGAGCACGGCGCGACACGCATGATGCGAGGAGGGCCGGTACTGGTCATGCCGCATATCGTCTTCGCGCGTCCACTGCAGCCGAATCGGTTTGCCGGTCTGCTTAGCGATCCAGGCGCATTGCTGGCCGAAATCCTGGCCGGACCGACGCCCAAACCCGCCTCCGGCGAGGGTAACGTTGAGGGTGACCGCTGACGGTTCGATGCTCAGCTCGCGGGCCACTGCGTTTCGCGGTCCATCGGGGAATTGGCTGCCGATATAGACGGTGGCTTTGTCGCCCTGGGGGACCACGACGCAGCAGAGCGGCTCCATGCAGGCATGGGCCAGGTAGGGAAGTTCGTATTGGACCTCGACCGGTTTGTCGGCGGGGGCGGGCCATTCGCCGACCGCCGCCTTCATCGCCTCGCGCATGGCTTGGGTGGAGAATTCGGCGTTGGGACCCTTGTCCCACTCAATTTTGAGCGCGTCGCGCCCTTTGAGCGCGGCGTACGTGTTTTCCCCGACCACCACCACGCCAAACGGAGCCTGCAGCACGTGGGTGACGCCTTTGACCGCTTTGGCGGCGGCATCATCGACGCTGGCGACGCGAGACCCAAAGACGTGGGGCATCGCAATCACCGCGGTCAAGGCGCCCGGCACCTTCACGTCCATCGCGTATTGGGCGGTTCCGGAGGCAACCGCCGGGTTGTCGACGCGGCGGGTCGGCTTGCCGATGATCTTCCATTCCGATTTTTCTTTGAGCTTGACCGAAGCCGGATCCGGCGCGGGAAGCGCCGCGGCGAGCGCGGCGAGCTCACCGAAGGTCATTTTCTTGTTGGAACCGGGATGGGACACGACGCCGTTGGAGACCTGGCAGGAGCCGGGCTGGACCGACATCGCCTGCGCGGCGGCGAGCACGAGCATATGGCGCGCGGTGGCGCCGGCTTGGCGGAGGCCGCCCCAGAGCCCCATTGTCGAGCCGCTTCCGCCCACACCCTGATTGCCGTAGGTGGCCGAATCGCCCGGCGCCTGGACAACGCGGACGTCTTTCCAGTCGACGTCGAGCTCATCGGCGACGATCATGGCCATTGAGGTGCGAACACCTTGGCCGATGTCGACTTTGGAAACGGTGATCGAGACTTTGCCGTCGGGATCGATTTGAACCCAGACGTTGGGCGCAAAACTGCGATCTTTCGAAGTTTTTTCGCCCGCCTTGCCTTCAGCACGGGTTGGAACGCACGCGCCGATGACGAGCCCGGTTCCGGCGACCGAGGCAAGTTTGATGAAGCTACGTCGGGATACGTTGCGATCGCTCACTGGCTTTCTCCTTTGGCGGCGGCATGAATGGCCTTGCGGATGCGGTGATAGGTTCCGCATCGGCAGATGTTGTCGCGCATCGCGGCATCGATATCGGCATCGGTGGGCTTGGGTTTCTTGCGAAGCAGGGCGGCGGCCGACATGATCTGGCCGGTTTGGCAATAGCCGCACTGCGGCACGTCGTTTTCGTTCCACGCGAGCTGCAGCGGGTGGTTTCCGTTGGCGGAGAGGCCCTCGATCGTGGTGATCTTGCCGGACCCGACTTCGGCGACGGGGAACGTGCAGCTTCGGATCGGCTCGTCGTCGAGCAAGACCGTGCAGGCCCCGCACGAGCCGGCGCCGCAGCCATATTTGGCCCCGGTCAGGCCGATGACTTCGCGGACCACCCAGAGCACGGGCATATCGGCAGGAAGGTCGAGAGAGTGGCTCTTACCGTTGACGGTGAGGTTGTAAATGGGCATAGGCGGGTCTCCCTTTCCGACACTTATTATCCTTCGGATTGTCGCTAAAAGTACGAGGAGAATGGCGATTTTGTGGCAGGAGTGAAGGAATGAGACGGATTGGACAGATGAGGCCAATGGGTTTCGCGCGACGCAAAAGCGCTTTGAGGTACCATGTTCATCCGCGCCGCGCACGTCGGCGCGTTTTCATCCCAGAGGTTTACGAAAATGGCACGGGTCTGTCAGGTCAGCGGCAAAAAGGCGAACAACGCCAAGCATATTCGGCACCGCCACTCCGGCGCATGGAAATTCCGCGCGCCGAAGAAGAATCGGCTTCAGCACCCGAACCTGAAATCCGTCCGCGTGAAGACCGAGCACGGAACGGTCACTTTGGTGATCGCAACGTCGGTTTTGAAGAGCGCCGAGTTCGCCTCGGTGGTTTCCGGCATCCGTCCGGTGCCCAAAAGCTGGCTGAAAAAGCCGAGCTACGGCTAAGCTGTCGCTCCATAATCGCTCCATGAAGCTCGTTTCGGTCTTCATGGACGTCGAAGACCCGATCAACCCGCTCGCCGACGATGCGGCGCTGGCGGTGCTTAAGGTTTTCAAAGATGCCGGCGTTCGGGGGTCGTTCTGCATCACCGGGGAAAAGTGCCGCACCCTAGCCGCGCGCGGACGGATGGACGTCGTCGACCTCCTGCAGCCCCATTGCCTCGGGCTCCACACGAACAATCATTCCCAGCATCCGACGACGATGGAGCTGCTCGCGGATGTGGACTACAAGGCCGGCTGCGCGTTGGCACTCGAGGCGGAGACCAAAGGCTTTCAAAGCTTCACGTCGCTCTTTGGGCGCAAACCGGCATTTTGGGGCGGAGCCGGAAATACGTGGTCATGTGAAATCCCTTTTGCCTTGGGCCAACTCGGCATTCCCGCCTATAGCTACGCGTTGACGTCGATCGGCCCGGACCAGATCCACCGCTACGACGACGCGTTCGCGCTGCCTCAGTCGATCAGCGTCTCGGAACCGGAGTGGGCGGACGATGCGAAAGCCGACGCCGGCATGAAACGGGTGTTCGAGGCGATCGAGAAACGGTTGGCCCCATGGCTTGGAATTTTTGTGGGCCACCCCACCAAACTGCGACATAAGGATTATTGGGACACACCCTACTTTGCGGGAAGGACGCCGCCATCACCGGAGTTCGTCGAGGCGTTGCCGTTCGAGACCTTTGAGCGTTCGCTGAAAAACCTTGGACGTTTCTTGGATGCCTTAAAAGGAAGGGCATCGATCTTGGGGGTTGACGATCTGCTCGGGAGGAAGTGGACCTTTCGCAAGCCGACCCGGGAAGAAATGACCCACTTCACGGTCGAGACGCCGAAGAACCTTCGCGGCGCCGCTGGATGGCCGGTGCACCGGCCGGGCCTGAGTGCGGACAACATAGTGGATAAGGCGATGCGATTGGGCTGGACGCTGGAAGCGGCGGAGTTCGAGCCCCTCCCGTGAGAGAAGGGTTGGGGTGGGTGTCTTGTTGGACGCGCCTCGAGCTTGACCTTCGGGCCTGTGGCAAGCGCCATCCACCCCCCGCCCCCTCGTTCAAAGGAGGGGGAGATGGAACGTATACTGCCGGCATGTCCGAATCGCCCGCCAAACCGGTTTCCGAACCGACTCCCGAATCGAAAGAGAAGCGGATTCCCCTCGATGTCGACAAGGATCCGGTCGTCACCGAGCACGCGATGAAGATCGACGGCAAGGAATTCAAATACACCGCCACGTGCGGGATGCTTCCGATCCTCGATGCGCTTGGCGAGCCGGAAGCCGGGATCTTCTACGTTTATTACCGAAAGGCCGGGGAAACGGAGCCGGGCAAACGGCCGCTCATGTTTTCGTTCAACGGGGGACCGGGCTCGTCGTCGGTCTGGCTTCATTTGGGCGCGGTTGGCCCCAAGCGCGCGGCGATGAACGAGGACGGTTCGCTTCCTCCCCCACCCTACCGTCTGGTAGACAATCCGGAAACGTGGCTCAAGGACTGCGATCTGGTGTTTATCGACCCGGTGGGGACCGGCTATTCGCGCCCGGCGAAGCCGGAGTTGGGCGAAAAGTTTTGGAGCTTGAAGGGCGATATCGAGTCGATCGGGGAGTTCATTCGCCTTTTCCTGACCCGCTTCGAGCGTTGGGCATCACCGCTTTTCATGGTGGGCGAGAGCTATGGCACCACGCGAGCGGCAGGGCTTTCCGGCCATTTGATCGAAAAAGGGATTGCATTCAACGGAATCCTGCTGGTTTCCAGCATCCTCAACTTCCAAACCGCCCGGTTCGTAAAGGGAAACGATCTCCCCTACATGCTCTTTTTGCCGACCTATTGCGCGACCGCGTGGTATCACGGCAAGCTGCCAGCCGACCTTCAAAAGAGGCCCTTGGCGGAAGTTCTGAAGGTCGTGGAGACCTGGGCGGGGGGCGCCTATTGGTCCGCCTTGGGGCAGGGAAGCCGGCTTTCCGCGACCGAGAAGCGACGGGTCGCCTCGATCCTGGCGCGGTTTACGGGACTCCGCCGCGACTATGTTGAGCAGGCGGACCTGCGCATCAAGATCCATCGGTTTTGCAAGGAGCTTTGCCGGGACGAGCGGCGAACGGTTGGACGGCTCGACTCGCGATTCAAAGGCATTGACGCAGAAGGCGAAACCGACCAGCCGGAACACGATCCGAGCATGTCGGCGATCCGTCCACCGTATACCGCCATGCTGAACGATTACCTCCGGCGAGCGCTGGGCTACAAGAGCGATGCGCCGTATCACATTCTCGGCGGCGACCAGAACCTTTGGGAGAAGTGGAACTGGGGCTCGGCGGGCGATGGGCATCCCGATACGAGCGAGGCGATGCGCGCCGCGCTCTCGAAGAACCCCCATATGAAGGTCTTCGTCGCGTCGGGCTACTATGATTTGGCGACGCCATACTTTGCCACCGAGTTCACGTTGGGCCATTTGGACCTCGATCCTACACTTGTCGCGAACCTCTCGACGGCTTATTACGAGGCGGGCCATATGATGTACATCCACGAAGGCTCGCTCGCCAAGTTGCGAAAGGATGTGGAGGGGTTCCTTCGAACCGCCATGCCATAATCGACCATGACGCGAACCGGGCCGCCGGATTCCCGAATTGGAGACCATCCAAAAGAGGAGTGCGGCGTCGTCGGGCTCTACACGCCTGGTGAGGAAGCGGCGCGCATCGCTTTCTTCTCCCTCTTCGCCCTACAACATCGGGGCCAGGAAGCGGCCGGCATCGCGGTCAGCGACGGCGGGCGCGTCCGCATGCACAAAGACATGGGCCTAGTCGGCCAGGTCTTCAACGAAGACGTGCTCAAGAGCCTTCCGGGCGAGATGGCGATCGGGCACAACCGCTATTCGACGACCGGAGCAAGCGTGCTTCGCAATGCTCAGCCCGTCTATTGCCAATCGCTGGTCGGGGACATCGCCGTCGCCCATAACGGCAACCTCATCAATGCCGAGGCGCTCCGAAAAGAGATGGAAGCCGAAGGCGAGCATTTCGATTCGACGAGTGACACCGAGCTCATCGCCCGGCTGCTCGTCAAGCATATGGACCTCGGCCCCGAGCACGCGGTGGCCAAAACGATGCGGCGGATTCAGGGCGCCTATTCCTGCACCGTTCTCACGCCGACGATGTGCATCGGGTTTCGCGATCCGAACGGCATTCGGCCCCTGGTGGCGGGGACGGTCGGCGAGGGCTTCATGGTCGCGAGCGAATCGTGTGCGTTCGGCCCGGTCGACGGCCATCCCACCCATGAGCTGGAGCCGGGCGAAATGGTGATTTTCGACCGGGACGGGATGCGCTTTGCCCAGGGGGCGCCGGTCACCCGCAAGGCGATGTGCCTTTTCGAGTTCATCTATTTCGCGCGGCCGGATAGCCAGATGTACGGCACGCTTCTTTATTCGGCCCGCGAGCGGATGGGGGAGGAACTGGCGCGGGAGCACCCAGTCGAAGCCGATGTGGTGATCCCGGTGCCGGATAGCGGGATTCCGGCGGCGCTGGGCTTCAGCCAGGTCAGCGGCATTCCTTTTCGCGAAGGGATGACCAAGAGCCGTTACATCCACCGAACCTTTATCCAGCCGGACCAGCGGATGCGCGAGATGGGCGTTCGCATGAAGCTGACCCCGCTGGTCGAGCATATCGCGGGCAAGCGGCTGGTCGTCGTCGACGATTCGATCGTGCGGGCGACGACGACTCGGCAGATCGTGCGCTTGCTTTTTGAAGCCGGTGCGAAAGAAGTTCACGTACGGATCACCGCACCACCCATCAAGTGGCCCTGTTTTTACGGCATCGATATGTGTTCGAAAGGCGAACTGGCGGCGGCTCGGATGACGATCCCCGAGATCTGTGCCCACGTCGGAGCGACCTCGTTGGGCTACCTGTCGATCCCGGGGGCGGTGCGAGCGGTGGGCCGAGAGGCGAATGAGTTCTGTCTTGCTTGCTTCAACGGGGATTATCCGCTGGAGATCCCCTCGGAAGTGCGCAAGGACGCCTTTGAAAAGCCCCCGGAAGTCGGGCAATTTGGCGTCGTGACGGGTGTGCAGCCCAGTTTGGGGTTTGAGGAGATCGAAGAAGCTTCCGCACCGAGGTGAGGGTTCGGATAGAATCGCCCGCATGGCTCGACCCCGCCCTTTCACTTACACCGAAGAACACTTAACGGAAATCGCCTTTCCCCTTGGCGGCATCGGGGCCGGCTGCGTGAGCCTGGAAGGGCGCGGCTCGCTGCGGGATTGGGAGATCTACGGCCGCCCGAACAAGGGGTGCCTTCTCGAGCACACCTTTCCGACTTTGTGGTGCCGGGAAGAAGGCGGTTCGACCCATGCCCTGGTGGTTCAGGGGCCGCGCCGGAAGGGATTTCAAGGGGAGGGCGGCGGGTTTTGGGATTGGGGCCACGGCCAGTTCTTCAAGCAGGGCGACGGGCTGCCGTGCTTCGATTCGGCGGAGTTCACCGGATCGTTTCCCACCGCGCGGATTCGGTTCGAAAAGTCGGGCCTTCCGTTGGAGGTCGAACTCGAAGCTTGGAGCCCGTTTATCCCCCATCAGTCGCGCGATTCCGGGTTTCCCGTTGCCGTATTGGCCTATCGCGTCACGAATCGGAGCGCGAATCGGGTTCAAGCCACCCTGACCTTCAGCATGAAGAATCCGGTCGGCGAGGGCACGGAATACAAAGAAGACGATCCGGACCGGGCGACCTCGACCTATCGGGACGAAGGTTCCTTTCGGGGTTTGCAGTTTACGAACGCACGGTATGGGCCGGAGGACATCCGGCACGGGACGGCCGCCCTCACCACCGATTGGCCGCAGGCGACCTGCACCGAACGGTGGCTTCAGCAAGGCTGGTTCGATGCGATGCAGCACTTCTGGAACCGGTTTCGCGAAACCGGCGAATTGGAGCCGGGCGCGCGATCGGAGGCCGATTGGCGCGTGGCGGGGACCTTGGGGCTCCACGTGGACTTGGCGCCCGGCGAATCGCAAACGCTGCGATTTGCAATCAGCTGGTGTTTTCCCCTCACCGCCAAGTACTGGGGCGGTGAAAACGAGCCCAAAGGCGAGCCTTGGACCCCTTTCTACGCCACCCAGTGGCCCGACGCATGGGCGGCGGCCAAGGAGTTCTTTGAGAGAAGGGAAGACCTTGAGTCGAAAACCTTTGCCTTCGCCCGGGGCCTCCACGAAGCCAACCAGCCCGAGGAGCTGATCGAATCGGTTGCCTGCACCTTGTCCACGTTTCGCACCCCCACCTGCCTCCGGCTGGAGGATGGAACGTTTTGGGCCTGGGAAGGCTGTTCGCCCAATGAAGGCTGCTGCGCGGGCACGTGCTCGCACGTGTGGAACTACGCCAACGCCCACGCCTGGCTGTTTCCGGACCTGGCCAAGTCGATTCGCGAAACCGAATATGGGAACCAGTTCAACTGCGGTCCGCTTGGCGAAAGGGGCGCGCTCGACTTCCGGGTTATGATCCCGCTCGGCTCCAAGACCGAGCTATGGCATGCGGCCAGCGACGGCCAGCTGGGCGGGGTGATGCAGCTCTACCGCGATTGGCGGCTCACCGGCGACGAGGCGATGCTGAAAAAGCTTTGGCCGGGGGCGAAGCGGGCCTTGGAATTCGCGTGGGTGCAGTGGGACCGCGACCGGGACGGGCTGGTGGATGGCGACCAGCACAACACGTACGACATCAACTTTCAGGGTCCGAACCCGCTGACCCAATTCATGTACTTGGGAGCCCTTCGGGCCGGAGAGGAGATCTCCCGGCACTTGGGCGATTCCGCGAGCGCGTCCGAGTATCGTCGCCTTTTTGAATCGGGAAAGGCGAAAGCGGAGGCCGAACTCTGGAACGGCGAATATTTTGTTCAGACATTGGACTGCCTGGCCGCGGATGCGCCGAAGTACCAGCACGGCCTCGGGTGCCTTTCCGACCAGCTCTTTGGCGCTCTTTGCGCGAAGGTCGCCGGGCTGGGCGACGTGGTGGCCCCCGAAAAGGCGAAGTCGGCCTTAAGGGCGATTTTCAAATACAACTTCAAAGACCCGTTGGGGGACCACGAAAACCTGCAGCGGGTGTACGCCTTTCGGGACGAATCGGGGCTCTTGCTTTGCTCCTGGCCCAACGGGGGCCGTCCCGAGTTTCCGTTTGTGTATTCGGACGAGGTTTGGAGCGGGATCGAATATCAGGTGGCAGCGCACATGGCTTATGAAGGGATGCGGGACGAGGCTTTGGCGATCTTGCGGGCGATTCGGGAGCGGCACGACGGGCGGCGGCGGAATCCGTACAACGAGTACGAGTGCGGTTCGCACTACGCTCGGGCGCTGGCGTCATGGTCGGTGTGGCGGGCTTTTGGGGGGGAGGTTCCAGGGGAGGGGGATTGACGAATGACAATTGACGATTGACGATTGTGGGAATGGCTTGAATTCGCTGGAATCACAGCATTCATCGTCATTTGGCGCACTTTGTTTTCGACTTCGTCATATCATCACACCGTCATATCCCGACACACGGGGAAAGGATGAGGGGCGAAAAACGAAGGTCGAGGGACGACACGACGAACGACGACGGAATCTTCCGCTCCTCCATTCTTCCGCTTTCCCCAGAGGCTTTTGTCAACCGGTTCGGGGGGCCTGGCCGGGAGGGTGGGGCAAATTACGGCCAACCCCGACAAACAGCGGCATGATCATCCGCCGCGTGTCGGGGCCACATAACTTACGATGTGCTTGTCTGGGCCACCGGTCGTGGACTTACGATCCGGCCGGGAACAGGGCGAGCGATTCGGGGAATTCGGGTGAGTTCGCGTTGCGGCGGTTGACAAACCCCCGGCAGGGAAGCCATACTCTCCTTCGGCTCGGAGAGCGTCCGTTTTTCCGTGCCGAACCCAAGTACAAATATGCCCACCGTCAACCAATTGGTCCGAAAAGGCCGCGCGACGCCGAAGGTCAAATCCAAGTCGCCGGCTCTCAAGAGCAACCCCTTCAAGCGAGGGGTCTGCACCGTCGTCCGCACCGTGACCCCGAAGAAGCCGAACTCGGCGCTTCGCAAGGTCGCCCGCGTCCGTTTGACCAATGGGATCGAAGTCACCGCTTATATTCCCGGAGTGGGGCATAACCTCCAGGAGCACTCGGTGGTGTTGGTTCGCGGGGGCCGCGTGAAGGACCTTCCCGGCGTGCGCTACCACATCGTCCGCGGCACGCAGCAGACCGCCGGGACCTCGAACCGGATGCAGGGCCGAAGCAAATACGGCACGAAGCGGCCGAAGAAGGCGGGAGCGTAAGATGCCGCGAAAAGGAGCCGCCCCCAAACGCCTTATCCTCCCGGACCCGGTCTACGGATCGGAACTCGCCCAGCGCTTTATCAACCGCATGATGCTGGACGGCAAGAAGGCGAAATCGGAAGAGATTTTCTACACCGCCCTCAAGCAGGCGGAAGAGAAAGCGGGCGTCCCCGCGATTGAAATCTTCGAAGGCGCGATGCAAAACGCGATGCCGGCGGTCGAAGTTCGGCCCCGCCGCGTCGGCGGCCAGACGTATCAGGTCCCGATGGACGTTCGTCCGGACCGCAAGCGGACGCTCGCGCTGCGCTGGATGATCGCGGCGGCTCGGAAGCGAAGCGGCAAGACGATGATCGAGAAGCTGAGCGGCGAATTCTTGGACGCCTATAACAACACCGGTTCGGCGATCAAGAAGCGGGAAGACACGCACCGCATGGCGGATGCGAACAAGGCGTTCGCTCACTATCGGTTCTAGGCCACTTCCGTCATTCCGGCCGAGGGATGATAGAATGACAGCATGGTGCCTGAGGAATTGAAAGGCGTCCTCGCCATGAATCCGGAGATACTGAGCGGCGCGGTATGTTTCGAGGGAACCCGGGTCCCGGTTGATATTCTGTTCGACTACCAGGCCGACGGCATTCCCATCGAGCGCTTCCTCCAGGGATATCCGACCGTTTCGCGCGAGCAGGTGATGGCCGTTCTCAGATGGCAATCCGAACAGGCGCGCAAACAGGTTGCGGCTGCCTAATGAAACGGTTGCTCGACGAGAACGTCGATCGCGATTTCAAGTACCTTTTGCCAGAGCACGACGTTCGCCACATCGAAGATATGGGGTGGAAAGGGCTTTCCAACGGCAGTTTGCTCGATGCGGCGGAAACGGAACGGTTTGAAATATTGCTTACCGCGGACAAACGGATGCAGTTCCAGCAAAACGTACCTTCGCGAAAGCTTGCCCTTGCCGTATTGGACGTTCACCCTCGGAATATGGCGAACCTCGCCGCCTGCGTACCTGAATTGAGACGGCGACTGCCCGCGATGGAGCCGGTTAAAGCGTATGTCTTAAGGATGCCGGACCCCTAGACCAGGGAATCGCCTGATTGGGTACTTCTCCCGATCGAATGGCCTCCGAGATTCATTCGAATGAGGCTTCTGGCGAGAATTGCGGCGAATCTGCCATAATCCCCAGTGACGCGCCAAGGATTGCCGCGTCAAAGGAACTAAGAACATGACGGAGGCCAAGAACTCGGCAAAGGCGTAAGCGACACCGTCCGCACGACCCCGGTCGCCTACGCGCCTAGGGGTTTTTTGTTGCCGCGCCGTCTCCGCCAAGAACCGAACTCAGCGAACCCGTCAAGGAGTGAACCGAAACGTCGTCGCCAGAGAAAGCGCGACCAAGGTCGCGCACTCCAAAACCAAGGAAGAAACCATGCCCCGCACCCATCCCCTCGAACTCGTCCGGAATATCGGCATCGCCGCGCACATTGACGCGGGAAAGACCACCACCACCGAGCGCATCCTGTATTACACGGGCAAGGCGCACAAGATGGGCGAGGTCCACGATGGCGCCGCCACGATGGACTGGATGGAGCAGGAG
>CAYONY010000085.1:0-4634 GCA_964405415.1 uncultured Fimbriimonadaceae bacterium
ATCCTCGTTGATGGCAAGCTTGACGACTTGGCTTGGCAACGGGCGTCGTGGACCGATTTCTTCGTCGACATCGAAGGGAGCCGCAAGCCAAAGCCCCGCTTTCGAACGCGGGCCAAGATGCTGTGGGACGAGAGCTACTTCTACGTGGCCGCCGAAATGGAAGAGCCCCACGTTTGGGCGACCTTGACGGAGCACGATTCGGTGATCTTTCACGATAACGATTTTGAGGTGTTTATCGATCCGAATGGCGACAACCACCAGTATTACGAGTTTGAGATCAACGCTTTGAATACCGGGTGGGACCTGCGGCTGCCCAAGCCTTACCGGGATGGCGGGCCGGCGCTCAATGAATGGGAGATTCCCGGGCTGAAGACAGCGGTGCATATCCAAGGGACACTCAACGATCCTTCGGATCGAGATCGGGGCTGGTCGGTCGAAATCGCCTTTCCTTGGAAGGTCTTGGGCGAATTTGCGGGCTGCGCGGCGCCGCCTCGCGAAGGCGACCAATGGCGGGTGAATTTTTCACGGGTGGAGTGGCTCACCGACATTGTCGATGGGAAGTACGTCAAGGTCCAGGGCAAACCCGAGGACAACTGGGTTTGGACCCAACAGCACGCCATCGACATGCATCGCCCGGAGTACTGGGGCTACGTCCAATTCACCGCCAAACCCCCGGGCACTGCCAAGTTCGCCAAAGACCCCGCCTGGCCGGGGCGGATGCGAGCCATGGACGTCTACTACGCCCAGAAAGCGTTCTTCGAAAAGAACAAGCGCTGGGCCGTCTCCAAGGATGAATTGGGATTGGGGCGCGTCGCCGCCATCGACCTGAGACCCACCTCCGAAGGTTGGGAAGCGGTGGCGGAGCTTCCGCGAACCGCCGGAAAAAGGGGCCGCGTTCGAGTTCGGCAGGACTCGCTGTTGCGAATTGAAATGGACTAGTTCGGCGTCGGCCTTCTTACTCCAAGCACCTGGCGACCCCGTAAGTCACATGGACACGATGAAGAGGACTTTTTCGCTGGTATAGCTCTGTGGCGGGGTGCGCTGTATTTTTTGTCAATGCATTGCCTCCCTAATATCATGCGCTTGTTTACTTCCGTTCATTCGGTCCTAGTTGCAGGACTCGCTCTGGGCCAGAGCATTTCTTCAGTGTCGCCAAGCTTGGCAGAACGCTCAGGCAGGTTGAAAATTGAAGGCTCAGGATTTGGGGCCTTAAAAGGAGCTGCATACGTAAATGGTGTCCAGGCTCCTGTTGCGCGCTGGAGCGACACTCAAATCATTGCTTATGTTCCGGAAGCAACTCCAATTGGGAGCGCTCAAGTGCATGTTTCGCGCTCTGATGGACAAAGCAGCAACTCGACGAATATTCACGTATTGAGTCGGCCCGGAAGCGATGGTCGCGTCCGATGGAAGTTCCTGACTGCCTCACTACGCGTGCAGGTTCCTCCAGTTCAGGGGCTGGACGGCTCCGTCTACATTTACGGCCTAGACGGCAACGTCTATGCCCTGACCGATACTGGGGCGATCAAATGGATCACCGATACGCGCTCGTATGGAAATGGGGATATCTCCGTCCATCCCGATGGCCGTATCATCTGCGGCGGTGACGGCGTGTTGGTCTGCCTGAATCCGAGCGGTGAGATACTGTGGAGGGTTATTCTCTCTCCCAGCGACTCGGTTTTTGCCGGCCCAACAGTTGGTCCGGATGGAAAAATCTATGCCGGTTACGATGAGCATCGGGGCGCGACGATCTTCGACATGGATGGCAATGAGCTTTGGAACGACCCCAGCGCCCGAAGCAACGGTGGGGTAGGTGGAATTGGCTACCCAAAAACTCAGAAAGTGGCCTTCGGCGGAGGAAACTGGACGATCATCAACGATGCCGGACGCAACTATCCCACAGATACTTGGTCCTACCGTTTAGGTGGCGGCTCCGCTTGGCATCTATGGCTCGGGCTTGCGGCTGCGAGAACCGCCGCTAACGGCAATGCGGTCGCCACGGCGGTAATCGACAAAAATACTTTGGCATGCGTCTCCCCTTCGGGGCAATTGGTCTGGACGGTGCCCTTCTCAACACTTGGGAAAGCCACCTTTACGCCTGCTGTCACAGCATCTGGTCAAGTTTTTACGACAAATCAAGACGGCCAGATTTTTGCGGTTGGAGAAACAGGACAGATTCGTTGGACTGATCGGGTTATCCCTTACAACTTTGCTCCCTGTGAAACGGCAGTTCGGCCTGATGGGGCAAGAGTGTTGGCTCACGCCGGAGGAGGCCTGGGACAAAATGGCGTTGTCGTCCTTTACACGAATTCGGGCGAGAGAGTCTGGACTCTATCATTGCCCATTCTTGATGGCCAATTTCCCCTCACTTTGACTTCAGCCATTGCTTTCTCGCGAGACCAGCAGTTCGCGATGGCGGGGAGCAGCCACTATGAATACAACCCTGACCCTCAGTCCTATGTGTATGCCTTTGAAACGGATCTTGGGCCGCCTGTTAACCTAGATCCCACTTCCGTTTCCTTGGTTCAAGGGGTTCTGCGGGGCGACAACTCGCTTTCATCGCTGACGGCTAGCGATGACATTCGCTATCGGTTCGGTCCTTCTGCTGGAAGCACCAACTCAGTTGTTGAGATTGGCCTCGGTACATCGCTCACGACGGCCAGCCGAATCGACTTCCATATTGAATCGCGGACGAATGTCAAAGTCGGAACGCAAACCGTTCAAGTTTGGAACGGAGCGTCCTGGGTTAATTTACAGAGTTCCTCCGTTTCGATTCGAGATCGCAACACGACGATAACGATCACCGATGAAGCGGGATCTCTCTTGCAAAATGGCATGATCCGAATTCGTTTGGCGTATTACTCGAAAACACAGCGCAACGTGCCTGTGACCGAGAACCAAATCGACCAGGTAAAAGCGACAATCTATCAGTAGGTCGGAACCGCTCTTGGCATTGGCCCGAATTCTCCTGCCATACGAGGGGCCTATCAGGTCTGGGTTGCAGTTAGCCGATGGAGACGAAGATAGGTTCATCTGTCAGGACACAGCAGAAGGAACCGCGGGTTACGCTGTTGCAACAGCGGCGCACTACTCTGTCGTACCGCGGTCCTACTCGCCCGGATCCCCATTGACCTCAAATTTCTGCAGCCTTGCCGGCAAGTGGCTTCAAGGAATGGTCGTCTTCGCGGCGTGGCGTAGACTCAATTAATGTGGCCCCGAACCTCTCTTGTGCTCATTGTGGTGCCGACCCTTGGGTTAGGACACCCAGGCAACGGAATAGTCGCGCTCTCGGCCAATGCTGCCCTCACCGGAGACGCGATCCGTAATGCCCTGTGGCGTTTTCAGTCGGGACAAGCGCCGCGCAACCTCACCGGCCGCCTCCCTTTTCACTGCCATTGGGTCACCCGAGGGCTGGATGGGCGGCTCTACGCGGAGACGCTCAGCCAACGGAGCGGGCGGTGGATGCAAACTGTCTATCGTCTGGATGCCCAGGGCGGCAATCCGGTTGAAGTCGCCTCGGCGCCGGAGGGCCGATTCGGCGTGTTCGCGGTGGATCGGGAAGGCGGGATCGTGACGACAACCCCGACCGGACTTCAAGTCTTTCGGAAGGGAACGGGGAGTCCCTTTCGCGGCTCAGGAAGGCCGGCTCGAGGAAGAGGCTCAGGCTCCGCCAACGCGAAGGCGCGCTCGGGCAGAATGCCGATCGAGGCTGGCGCCGGCGCCAGCGCTTTGAAATCGACGGCGGGGGCCTCGGCGCGAGGCGTTAGCCCACATGGGCAGGATTCGGTTCGGGTTCCCCCCGAGAATTGAGAGGGGGAGCCCGACTTCGCTTCCGCACAGCACGACTTTTTGGCTTTGGCCCGGGCGAGCGGTTTGACGTCCGCGAACGACCGTCCCATCGCGCACCCGTGGGCGCAGGCGCCCAGCGCGCACGCCAGGGCCGAAAGCGCTTGGGCGGACGCTCCCCAGAAAATGAGGAACGTAAGGGCAAGGCTGGTGACCCGGCTCCAAGCAAAACGGCGCATTCGTCTAATGATAACACCGGCAGCGCAAATTGGTTTCCCTAGGTTTTGGGGGCCCTGTGCCAAACTTCTCGCGTGTCCCTTGCCGCCTTATCTCTCGTTTTGACCCTTTGGGCCGGGCCCAAGCCCTTTGATTTTCACACGTTCGGGCCCTACGACAGCTCGGTCCCCAAACCGGAGTCGATCCTGGGCTACCAGCCGGGCGAGCGCCACACGGTGTTCCGCGACCAGGAGCGTGTCGTCTACGGCATCGCTGACCGGGCAAAGGCCCGGGTCAAGGTCATCGAGTACGGACAAAGTACTGAGGGACGGCCGCTGAAGATTGCCGTTGTCAGCGCACCAAAAAACATCCAACAGCTCGAAATGCTTCGGCAGGACTTCGTCCATTTGGCGAATCCGACTCCCGGCGAGGATCTGACTCCGCTGATCAAGCGGCTGCCGGCGCTGGTCTGGATCAACGAATGCATCCATGGCGATGAGACGGCTTCGTTCGAATCAGGCATGTGGCTGCTGTACACCTTGGCGGCGAGCAAGAGCCCGGCGATCGAGAAGCTGCTCGACGAGGCGGTCGTCATCGTGAACCCGGTGTACAACCCGGACGGCCACGAGCGCTAT
>CAYONY010000085.1:4644-12949 GCA_964405415.1 uncultured Fimbriimonadaceae bacterium
CTTGCGAGAGCGGATGGTGGCTTCGCCTTCGAGCAGGGCGGCCCTTCGATTTCGCGAGGGCGCGCCAACCACTACCGGTTCGATATGAATCGGGACAAAGTTTCGATGTCGCAACTTGAGTCGCAGCAGGAATCGCGCGAGTTTCTCCGGTGGAATCCCCACGTCTATTGCGACCAACATGGGCAAACGCGGAACTACTTCATGCCGCCGGTCGCGATGTCGATCAACGTGAATGTCGGGCGCGATCGGTACCACAAATGGACCGATGTCCTTGGCAAGGCCACCGCGGCCGCCTTTGACAAGCACGGCTGGCTCTATTTCATCCGGAATACCTTCGACTTCTATATGCCGGCGTATCTCGACACCTGGGCGACCTATGCGGGGGCGATTGGGATGACCCACGAAACGGACGGCGGTTCGGTGCTGTCCGAGCGACGGGACGACGATACGGTGCTGACGCTGCGCGATGGGATGGCCAAGCACTTCACGTCGGCGATCGCGGTGATTGGCGCGGCGGTCGCCAACCGCGAGGCCCTTCTCACGAGCTTTGCGAAATTCAAAATGGACGCGGTGACTGGCGCTTCCGCCGGAAAGTTCCAGCGGGTTGTCGTCGTCAGCGAAGACTTCCGGCCCTTGGGAAGGCTCAAGCAACAACTCGACTTCCACGGCATCAAGAGTTTTGTGGCGGCGGAAGGTTGGAGCCAGAACGACGCCCACGACTATTGGAACAATCCGGATGCCAAAGTTGCCAAGGCGTTTCCGGCGGGATCGCTCGTTATCGACATCGCCCAGTCCCAAGGGCCGATGGCGAAAGTGATGTTCGAGGCGCTGAGCGATTTCGAACCCGAGTTTGTCAAAGAGCAGAACCGCCGACGCCAGCTTGAAAAGGATGAGAGCAAAGACCCAGACACCGGCAACTACGAGTTCTACGATATGACCGGATGGTGCCAGGTGTATGGCCATATGGTGCAGGCGTGGTGGTGCGAGTCGGCGCCGAAGTTGCGGGCGGTCGAGAAACCGGCGTTCGGCGCCCCGAGCCCGCCGGCGGAACGGACCCCGAGAGACGCCACGGTCGGCTTCTGGCTTCCGTACTCGGATGTCGAGGATGCGGTGGCGATGTTCGACACGATGCAGCGGGACGTGAAGGTGCAGGTGGCAACGCGAGAGCTTCGAGCCGGCGATGAGGTCATCCCGCGCGGATCGTTCCTGGTGTTTCGCGATCGAAACGGCGACGACCTCGACCGGCGTATTCGCAGCGCGGAAGGAAAACACGGCATCCGGTTTCGGCCGTTGGCGACGGCGTATCCCAATTCCGGGGAAGATGCTCCGGGCTCCTATGTGGTCCAGCCCATCAAGAAGCCCAAGGTGGCGATTGTTTTCGGCGATGCGGATTGGACTAGCCAATTCGGCGCAGTCTGGTACCTCTTCGAACGGGTCTTTAAGTTGCCGTTCACGCCGGTTCGGGCGAGCGCGCTGGCCAACAATCTCAAAGATTTCACGTGCGTGATCTTCCCCGCAGGGCGGAATGCGATCACCCCCAAACTTCGCGAGTGGATCCAGGCGGGAGGTTGCGCCATCGCGCTGGGCAGTCCGAATTGGATGATTGGCGAAAGCAATTTCGTCAAATTCGACACCGCGAAGCTGGGCGACAAAGCCCCTCCCAGCTTGCCGGGAACCCAGTTCCTGGCAACGCTCGATCCGGATTCGTTCTTGGCCTACGGCTACGCCAATCCGAGCGGCGGCCGCATTCCTTTGTTGGTGAACGTGGACGGTTCCACCTATTACCGGCCGGCTAAGAAAGGAATCGGCGAACTGCTCATGCCGGACGATGAGAAGGCGGTTCGGGTCTTGAGCGGATGGAGCTTCGAGGGCGAGACGAACCGCGCTCTTGCCGGCACGGTTTGGGCCCATGTTCAGGACGTCGGCCAGGGCAAAGCGGTGCTGTTCATGGACAATCCGGTGGAGCGCTGCATGTGGCCGGGGCTCTACAAGATGCTCTTGAACGCGGTGCTTTTCGGAGCGCGCTAAGTGCAGGAGGTCGAGATCGTCGGGGTGGCGGCCTCCCTTGAGGATGCGTCTCGGTGGATGCGGCGTTTTACCTTGCACGAAGGCTTGACGATCGCCTCGCAAGGGACGCTGCGCAAGTATCCGGACTGCCGCCATTGGCATCTTCGAAAGCCGGGCGAAAGTGGGACATTGGAGGCGACCTTTTGGCCCCGGATCGGAAGATTCTGGTTCAAGGTCGCGGCGAACCGGAGCGCCGAGTGGATCGCGGTGGTCTTGGAACGGCAAGAAACAAGCCTCGCCCCGAAATGACGGGACGAGGCTTGGAAGGAGCTACTGACGGGCTACTTCGTCATGCCGCCGGCAACTTGGCTCTGCTTCTGAATGTTTTCGGGAACGCCTCGTCGGGTTTGTCGATCGCCCACCGGCTGAACCTCGTTCGGGGCCGGATTATCCGATGAGCCGCCGCCGCATCCGCAGCCGCCGAGCACGCCGCTGAGGATGACGAGCAGGACGATCAATCGCCCCATCGATTCCCCCAGAAAAGGGTGTTCTCCGGATTGCCATTGAACCAGTTGCACCAGGCCGTGAAGTCAGGGGCAACCGAGGGCCAAAGGCCGAACTTCTCCTTTCCGTACTTGCCGGCATGGCCATCGGCAAAGGCGCCGATAAATCGAGGCCCTTGATAGTCGCGCCGAGTGTCATAGATAAGCTGGTAGGGGTCCCAGCCCGTCGCGTAATAGTCTTCGCCCGGCCAGGTCACCGTCATCGGCTGGAAGTACATCCAGGAAAACGGAAGGTTCGCATAGCGCGTGGGGGCGACGGCGATGCGCTTGGCCGGATCGGGGAATCCGGTTTGGGAGCGGACCGTCTCATTGAATCCCCAGTCGGTCATGCAGTCCGTCCCATCGTAGCGGACCGAATAGCCTTCGCTGTTGATGCTGAAGTTGGTGACCCACTCCCACCGGTATTCGTAGCCCGCCCCGTAAAATGGATCGAGGAAGACGGGTTGGCCGCCCGGAAGCGTTCCGTTTTCCTTGGGGTCGGCGAGGGTCTTGTCGAAGTAGATCCCCCGGTTCTTCACGTAGGGGTAGATGTTCCCCACCCATGTCGTGTTGTTGTGGTACTGGTTGGGGTCGGTGACGGTACCGTAGCCGTAGTAATAGACGACCATGTCGTCGTAGTCCGTCGAATACATCTGCAGCCCCAGCGCGATCTGCTTGAGGCCGGAAATCGAGGAGACGATTTTGGCGCTCATCTTCGCCCGGGCAAAGACGGGAAAGAGGATCGCGGCGAGAATCGCGATAATCGCGATGACGACGAGGAGTTCGATCAGAGTGAACGCGCGCTTCATTGATGCACCTCTGCATATCCCGCCCAAATTGCGGGCGGATCAAGACACCTAAGCATCATAACATGAGGCGTGGCCGAATGCCAACAAAGTTCGAAAGGGTTGTTCCCGAGCTTCACTTTGCTTTGCCTCCCCGGTAGTGTTTCCGGCCCACGTTAAGAGATCGTTGCGAGCCTTGTCGAGGACCCGGGACGTGCCCCGAGACACCTCGGGCGTTCGGTAGGCTTGCTTTGTGGAAGGTTGGATGGAATTCGACGCGCTCTGGGACTTCAATGATCCGGCGGCAACCGAAGCGACATTTCGTCGCACATTGGCGGAAGGCGGGGATGGGGCCTCCGAGGCGTGGCGCGCCGAGCTCATGACCCAGATCGCGCGTACGCTTGGCCTTCAGCGCAGATTCGAGGAGGCGGATGCCTTGCTCGATGAGGCGAAGCCGATGGCCGAAAGCGATCCTCGCGCGATGGCACGATGGCATCTGGAGCGAGGCCGTGTTCGCAATTCGAGTGGACGCAAGGACGAGGCGATGCCGCATTTCGCAGAGGCTCACCGTTGGGCAGAACGGGCAGAGGCGGACTACTTTGCGGTGGATGCGCTGCACATGTCGGCGATCGCCGCACCCGCCGAAGAGCAGATGGAATGGCACCGAAGGGCCATCGACCGGGCGGCCAATTCAAGAGAAGAGAGGGCGCGGAATTGGCGGGCAAGCCTCTTAAACAACCTCGGGTGGACGCTGCACGACGCCGGCCAGTTTGTTGAAGCCCTAAGCACGTTTCAAGCGGCCCTTGAAGCGCGTCTCGAGCAAGGAAAAGAGGGGCCGACCCGGATTGCCCGGTGGTGCGTTGCCCGATGTCTGCGGTCGCTCGGTCGAACCGAGGAGGCGTTGGCGATGCAGTCCGCGCTTCTGGCAGAGCATGAGTCAGCGGGGTCCTCCGACGGCTTTGTCGAAGAGGAGTTCGGCGAATGCCTTCTGGCGCTTGGGCGCGGTGAGGAGGCGGCGCCTCATTTCGCGGCGGCCTATGGGCTTTTGAAGGACGATCCGTGGCTTGCCGCAAACGAGCCCGATCGGTTGGCAAGACTTCGGGATTTGGGTGGGGTGGCGTGAAATCCCAGTGGGCGTAGCGAAACCCCGGCATAGATTCAGAGCGTAACGGAGAACGATGCCCAACTGGCCCGGAGTTTAGGCATCCCAAGGACTCGCAAAGTTCGTCAACACCACCGGCGCCACGTCGATTTCGCGAGGAGAGGCCACGAGCCACGCGACCAGGTCGGCAATCGTCTCCGGCCGCATCATCCGCGCCTGTTCCGCTTCGCTCGAGAGCGGGTCCCAAAGCGGCGTATCGACCGATCCGGGGCAAACCGCGAAAACGCGAATCCCGAGAGGATTACCCTCGACTTTCAGCACTTCGGTAAGCCCGTTCATCCCAAACTTGCTCGCACAGTAAGCGGCGCCCCCCGAAAAGCCCTTCGTTCCCGCAATTGAGCTCAGGTTGACCAACTGTCCTCGGGAGGCCTTCAGATGAGCCCAGGTTTCGCGAGCGAAGAGAAACGCGCCGCGCAGATTGGTCGATTGAACATCGTCCCAATATTCGGTCGAGGTTTCCTCGATCGGCTTCATATCGAAGATCCCCGCGTTGTTGACCAGTACATCGAGGCGTCCCAGCGTCTCGACGGTCTTGGCAACGGCCGACCGGATCTCGCTTTCCGAACGCACATCGCCGGCCACGCAGAACGACCCTTCGCCAACTTCCTTGGCCACCGATTCGAGCTTTTCCAGGCGGCGCCCGAAAAGCGCCGTCCGCATGCCGAGCAAAGACAGTCGTCGCGCGATATGGGCTCCGATTCCGGAGCCTCCGCCGGTGATGAGGGCGACCTGGCCCTCCAAAGGTCGGGCAGTGGACATCGACGCGAGCTTACTTCTCAGAGCCCGATCCGATGGCCGTCCAACGTGAACTTCTCGGCCGCAAGGGGATAGCGTTTGAGCGTGAACCGGCCGGAATAGCCATCGACCGGTTGAACCGGCTCGGCACGGATGTCGTAACGCACTGGGGCCGCCGCCGCCTTCTCGTTGACCCGGAACATCAAAATGTTCCACCCCGCGCCGGTCTTCGTTTTGGACGTTGCTCCGTTGGGGCCCAGCTTGAGCGTTATGGTCCCCGGCACCGGCGCCTTGATTGGGATCCCGGGTTTTTGAAGGAAGTATTGGGCGGCCGCTTCGTAATAGCCCGCCTTGCCGGCCCGGTAGTTCTCGAGCAACGTCACTCCTTTCCAAAAGGTCGGCTTCGAGTCGAAAACCTCTTGGGTGTACGGGTAGCCGTAGGCAGGAAACGTCACCCGGAGCTTTCCGCGAACAGCCGACGGGCCGGGGGTGGCGTGAAGCTCGAGCCGCCAGACCTTCCAAAAGGGGGTCGGCGCGGGCTGCGGTCCCGGCGGATCCGCCGGCTCATGCCATTTGCTGAAGTTCGTCATCGGCAAATAGGACCGCTTATACTCGCCCCGAGAAAACGTCGCGTCGATCGGGACTTTCTCATTCGCGTCGCGAAGAAGAAGCTTGACGGGTTGCATGAGCGGGGAAACCGGGCCCTTGTGATCCGGTTTATGCACGACGACGGAGCCCTTGAATTCGATCGTGATCGGCCCCGGCGACGCAACCGGAAAGGGAAAATAAACCTGATCCGGGGTCCCAACGGGCGTCCGGAAAAGATAGACGTCTTGTTCGTAAACAAAGGTCGGCGGGCGGTAGTCGACGATCTCGACTCCGGGCGGAATTTGGACAACGGCCAACGCGGCGAGCAAATGAATCATGGGAACCTCTGGCAATTGAGACGTTTGGCGGTTCGAGGCAGCTACCTTTTTCGAGCCACCCAAATCTCCTCGCTGGGCCAACGCCGGGCCCAATCCTTGGTAATGAACTCGAAACGCGTTTCGGCCGCCTCAGCCGGAGCTTGGAGCTCGACAAAGTCCTCGAGGTCGAAGCCGGTTTGTTTGAGCAGCCGGAACATCGCCCCCGTGGGGAGATGGAATTCCACGGATTCGTCATCGTCCCATTCCAGACGCTTCATCCCGAACAGGTCGCGTTGAAGCTGCGTCGAGGCGGGGCCGGAAGGGGGCATGCAGAGCATTTGGATCGTCGCGTTGCGAAGAAAAACGAGCCGGCCGCCGGGACGCAAGAGGCGATGGGCTTCGGGGATCCACTTTTCGGGATCGCACCAGATGCTCGCGCCGTACTCGCTGAAGGCCAGGTCGAAGGAAGCGCTTGGCTTGGGCACACGCTCGGCGTTGCCTTCAAGGAGCTCGAACGAAAGGCCGAACTCGTCCTGGAACATCCGCGCCGTTTCGAGTTGGCCGGGGGTGACGTCGATTCCGACAACCCGGCTTCCTAATCGGGTGAACCAGGCTGACCAGTAGGCGGTGCCGCAGCCCATTTCGATGACGTCCTTGCCTTTGAGCTCCGTCAAATCGCCGAAAACGCCGAGGTCGGCCTCACGAACGTTCCACATCCCCCAGGTGAACTCGGGCGCCTCCCAGCTTCGGCGGCCGGCCTCCACCCAATCGGGGCTCCAGCGTTGCCAGGCTTGGCGGTTGCGCTCGGCGTATTCGGGCAGATCGGACATGGTTGGGCAGGATACCGGCGGTGCGTGCCTTAACGGTTGGCCGCTTCGCGCTTTCTCAGAAGGTCGATCGAGAAGCCGCCCTGGGTCGATTCGCCATCGACGATCAGCCAATCCGAAACCTGGTCGCGTTCCACTTGAACGGCGCTGCCTGCCTTGAGCGCCTTAATGTTGAGCGGTTCGTTGGCCAAAGTCCCCTTGAAAAAGCCGTCTTCGAGCCTTTGGACCTCCACCCACATATGCTCGATCGAGCCGTTGTCGGTGGGGAAGGGGCCCTTCACGAGGAACTCGCGATTGCGGCGGTTGCCCCATTCAGCGACAAAGGTCTCCACCGAATCGCGCGCCTTCTTGATCGCGGCGGCCATTTCGGGATCGTCATCGGCGACCTGAATGACCGGTGACTCGCCGTCCCGATTGATCACCTGTGGCGGTCCCTTTTTGCCGCATGCCGAAAGGAGCAAGCCGGCCAGGGTAAAGAGAACGAGCGCGATACGGGCCATTGCGCGATTATTCACTACCTTTCCGCCGCGGGTGACTATACTCGCGGCATGTTTCTGGGCCACTTTGCCGTTGCCTTGGCCGCCAAGCGCGCGGCGCCGAAGATCTCGCTCGGCGTTTTGGTACTCGGCGCCCAGTGGGCGGATACGCTCTGGCCCGTTTTGCTGCTCACGGGAACGGAAAAGGTCCGGATCGACCCCGGAAACACGCCGGTGACCCCGCTCGACTTCGTGAGCTATCCCTATTCCCATAGTCTGGTTGCGTTAATGGGCTGGGGACTTCTGTTTGGACTTGCCGGATTCGCATGGACGCGTCAAGTTACATCGGCGTCGATCTTGGCAGGCTTGGTGGTGAGCCATTGGCTGCTCGATTGGATCTCCCACCGCCCGGATATGCCGATCGCACTGAACGGCGAAAATCGCGTTGGCCTCGGACTCTGGTATTCGTTGCCGGCGACCGTGGCCGTCGAGGTCGTCTTGTTTGGCGTCGGCCTTTGGATTTACCTTTCCGGCACTCAAGCGCGCGACCTGGTCGGCCGATGGGGCTTTATCGCGTTGGCGAGCCTTCTCGGCTTGATCTACGTGATGAATTTGGCCTCGCCGCCGCCGCCCGGAGTAGAGGCGATTGCTTCTGCCGGCCTGGCGGGCGCCGTCCTCTTGTTCTTATGGGCGCACTGGGCCGACCGCCATCGGGATCCGCTCGTCAAACCCATCGCCGTTCTCGACGCCGAACGATGACGATTCGTCTTGCCGAGCCCGAAGATGCACGGGCGATCGTCGAGATCGCGGACGCGGGGTGGCGCTGGGCGTACGCCCACATCATTCCGCTCGATGCGATGGCGGAT
>CAYONY010000086.1:0-12943 GCA_964405415.1 uncultured Fimbriimonadaceae bacterium
GCGCGCGGCACCCGAACCGTTCATGAATCGCTCCAAGGCCCCGACGATTTAGTGGAGATTTCCGCCGAAGGCTACGGAAAGGAGGTCGTGTTCCGCATCTTCTATGATGACCAGGTGGTGAAGCAGGTGACCAAGCGGGCGGGCGAGAATGACGAGGAGATGCCGGAATGAAGCCTCAATTGGCCCCCTCCATCCTCTCGTGTGATTTTGCCGATCTTCGGACGCCCGTGGCTGCCTTGATGGAAGCGGGCGCCGATCGCATCCATTTCGATGTGATGGACGGCCAGTTCGTCCCCCCGATCACCTTTGGCGCCAAGACCGTGGCCGACCTGCGTCCGCTCGGACCGACGCCCTTCGAGGCGCATTTGATGACGCGGACGCCGGAGGCTCATTTCGAGGCGTTTGCCCAGGCAGGAAGCCAGACGATCCTCTTCCACATCGAAGCCACCGGCCACGCCCATCGCCTTTTGCAGCAGCTCAAGGCGATGAACGTGCGAGCCGGGATCGCTCTCAATCCGGCCACGCCGGCCAGTGCCGTCCTTGAAGTGGCCGGGCTTGCCGACCAGATTTTGGTGATGACGGTGAACCCCGGTTGGGGCGGCCAATCGTTTATTCGCTCGACGCTGGCCAAGATCGAAGCGATTCGCCGCGCCGCCCCCCATGTCGATCTCGAGGTCGATGGCGGCATCGACCCGTCGACCCTTCGCGAGTGCCTCTCGGCGGGCGCCAACGTGTTTGTGGCCGGGAGCTATTTAGTTGGGCAAGCCACGCTGGAGGAGGGCATGGCCCATTTGAAAGCCGCATGCACTTGAAGATCGCGACCACGGCCGGCCTCATCTTCGGGATCCTCCTGCTGGCCGCATGGCCCTGGCTGATCGGGCCGGCGCCCAGAGCGTCGGTGGAGGGGCGGCAGGCGGTCCAGGAGTATGCCGTTCGCTTTGGAACGTACGTGATCGTGGCCTTGGTGGTTTGGGCCGCGACCGCGATTTTGGCAATCCTGGTCGCGCGACAAGCCCGCCTGGAGTACCGTGACGAAGCGATGGGCAACCTCCAAAACCTCATCGAGGAGTCCCTGAAGGACCATGGCAAACCCAAGTCCTGAGCAGTGGATGCGTCGGGCAATTGCCCTATCGCGGCGCGGCCTGCCCGCGCCGAACCCCCATGTCGGCTGCGTCATCGTCCGCAACGGCGAGGTCGTGGGTGAGGGCTGGCACCGCTACGCCGGAGGGCTCCATGCTGAAGCCGAAGCCCTTCTCAAAGCCGGCGATCGGGCCCAAGGCGCTGAGGTCTACTGCACCTTGGAGCCGTGCAATCATACGGGCCGTCAGCCGGCTTGCTCGGCGGCTCTACAGCAGGCTCAGGTGAAGCGGATTTGGTTTGCCTGCGGGGACCCGAACCCCCGCGTCGCCGGGGGCGGAGGAGAGGCGCTGCGCAAAGCCGGTCTCGAGGTCCAATCCGGCCTGCTGGAAGCCGAAGCCGCCACCGTGAACCAGACATGGCTTCGCGCCATGGCCCTCACGCGGCCCTTCGTCACCCTCAAAGCGGCGATGACGCTCGATGGCCGGATCGCCCTGCCCAACGGCGAGAGCCAGTGGATCACTAGTGAACGCGCGCGGCGGGCCGCTCGCCGGCTTCGCGCCGAGATGGGCGCGGTCCTGGTTGGCGCGGGAACGGTCGTCCGCGATGATCCCCACCTTACCGCGCGGATTCGCGGCTTGCCCAATGAGCCATTGCGGATCGTGCTCGATCCGCAGCGGCGGCTTTCGGATACGGCGCGAGCTTTTTTGGGCCCGGGCCGATGCCTTCGAGGGGTCGGAGCCGCCCATGCCCAGGATGGCGACCTTGCGTTACCTTTGGTTGCCGATCGGTTCGATCTCCATGCAATGTTGAGGCGCCTGTGGGATGAAGGCCTCACGGGCATCTTGGTCGAAGGGGGCGGGGCAACGCTGTCGAGCTTCCTCGAAGCGGGGCTGGCCGACCGGCTCGACCTTTTCATGGGCAACGCGATCTTCGGGCAAGGTCCTTCGTGGATTCAGGGCCCGACGTTGGCGCGTCCTTCGGACGCCGGCCGATGGCAGTTGGTCCGCCTTCGCCGGTTCGAAAACGACGTGTGGCTTCGATACGCCCCGATGTCGTAACATAAAGCTGGCTGAACCGTACTAAGAGTAGGCATAGGATTTCGCGATGAAGATGAACGGGATGTTTCGAGGAGCGCTGCTCCTTTCGGTTTCTGCTTTGGCCGCTTCGGTTTGGGCCGGCGAGACCATCAAGATTCGGCGCGGGCTGGTGGTGCCGGTCCAATTCCGCGAGAACCTCTCGCTCCGCGAAAATCGGGTCGGAGACCGCTTCGAGGTTCGGGTCGAGGACGATCGGGACCTTCCCGCCGGGAGCCGGCTTCTCGGCTCCGTGCTGGAGATCCGTCCGGCCACGGAGGAACGCGGCGGCTACATGGACTTGGATTTCGACACGCTGCTTCTTCCTGATGGGAGCCGCCAACGGGTTCAAGCAGTGCCGATCCGAATGGACGATGCGGCCATTCGCAAAGGCGGCGACGGGCGGTTTACCGCCAAGAAAAAGCTGGAAAGCTCTAAAAAACAGGTCCTTGGCGGGATGATCGGCGGCTACCTTCTGGGCAAAATTCTCAATCGTAAGGAATCGGAGCTCGTGATGCTGGGCGCATTGGCGGGCGTGATCATGGCGGAGGCCGAGCGCAGCGGCGCGGCGTCGAGCGAAGTCGTCATCCGCAAAGAGATGGCGATGGGCGCGCTTTTTGAACGAGATGCCCAGTTTGAATGGGATGACGCCCGGACCGCATCGCCGAACGAAACGGACGAGCGGGAATCGGCCGGGGCCCAATGGACTTTCGAGGGCCGCGAACTGCGGTTTGCGCCCGAATTGGCCCCTTATCGCGAAGGCGAGACCTGGATGGTCCCCCTTCGAGCCACGGCTGAGCAAGTCGGATTGAAGGTGGACGACGAGAATTCCCGACGAATCTTTGTCGAAGATGACGAAATGGTTCTCATTCTCGAACACGATTCGCGGATCTGTCGTCTGAATGGAAAGAAAGTCGAATTGAGCCGAAACGTGGCCCGCCGGGAAGGCGCGATTTACGTTCCGATCGATGCGCTTTTGAAAGCAAAAACGGGACGTTGGACGGTGAACGGCACGCGAATCGAAAAGTAGGCGTTAAGAAGAATAGACAAAACGAATCAACGATTTTTCCCTCCTCCCTCCCCCAAGCCCCGTCTCTCAGCCCTCGAGAGCGGGGCTCCTTTTTTCATTGGGTACGGATCGGAGGGGTCACAGGTGGAGGAAGAGCTGGTGCATCCGCACGTCGTCCGTCAATTCCGGATGAAAGGACGTCCCGAGGCAACGGCCCTGGCGCACCGCGACGATGCGTCCGTCGATCTCGGCCAGGCTTTCGACGCCCGGACCCATCCGAACGACCGCCGGGGCGCGGATGAAGACGGCCGTCAGAGGCTGCTCCAGACCCGCAACCCGGATTTCCTGTTCGAAGCTGTGCACCTGGGCGCCGAAGGCGTTACGCTCGACTTCGATATCGAGCACGCCGAGCGAATACTGATGGGGGCGCCCAAACACCGTTTTCGCCATGAGGATCATTCCCATGCAGGTGCCCCATAGGGGCATACCCTTTCGAACCGCCTCGTTGAGGGCGTCGCCAAGCCCATACCTTTCCATGAGGAGCCCGACTGTCGTGCTCTCGCCCCCGGGCAAAATGGCCCGTTCAACCTTGGCAAGGTCCTCCGGTGCGCGCACTTCGACGAGGGTCTCCGGCGGGACTTTCGCCCTTTCGAGCGCTTCGATGTGCTTTTCAAAGTCGCCCTGAACCGCGATGACCCCGATTTTGCCCTTCATTCAAGCCAAGTGTAGCCTTCGCCGGGGCGGCGTTGGGAGCACAGAAGGCAACCCGGGGGCCCGAAAGCCGTTGGAAGTGGCATGAAGCGAAAAACCCTCACCCGAACAACCCTGGCGCTGGCGGGGCTGATGGCTCTGTCGGTCGCCGATGCCGGTCCCCGGCCCTTGAACCGTCGGGTCACGGTGACCGTCCATCGCGTCACCCAAATCAGCAACATGGACAGCGATCCCCCGTTTACGAAGGACGATGCGGACTTCTATGCGCTGGTCTGGATCGACGGACGGCGATTCCGCACCAAGAACTTCAGCCGCGACGATGGCCGCCCTTATTGGACGCTAACCGGGCACTCCGCCAAGGCTGCCGTGCCGATTCGGATTCGGCTGATGGACGATGATGGCGGCCTCGAAAACCGAGACGACCAAGTCGACGTTAATCCAAATCCGGATGAGAAGGACATCGTCCTCTACTTCTATCCCGCGACTGGCGAACTGATCGGCGACGGTTACGGCCATCGCCACCGCATGATGCAGTTTGCGGGCGATGGCGATGGCAAGTTCGGCCGAATCGCCTTTACGGTGGAATAGGCGCGCCCGCCTTTTGAACCGCCTCCGCCGCCTCGGCCCGGTTCGATTCCTCGGCGGTTTCGAATACGGGCCGAAGAATCAGATAGCAGATCAGTCCGATAATTCCCACCGCGACCACGCTCAGGATCCACTCCGCCTCTCGGCTCAACGAACGGCGGGTTGGCTTTTCGCGTTTTGGGTGAGGCAGGGAAGGCGGATCGAACCGTTGGAATTCGGGCATGTTCAACTCCCGGGAGTCAAAGGACTCGTGAGATCTTCCTTCGGCACCGGCTTGCCGAGAAAATACGCACCAGACTCCTGAGATTCCCTAAAGAGATCCAGGAACACATACGCCATCCATGCGAGTATCGCGATAAAGAACACGAGTAACCCGAAACTGAATGTACGAGAACTCCACCGCTTTGGATCTTGCGAAGAAAGGGGAGGAATACCTTTGAAGTCCGGCCCTTCTTCCGCCATAAACACCCACCCCTTCAGTGCTTGAGGGCTTCTCTAATCGGCGCCCGCAAGGCAAAAGCGATCCCCACCGCCAACGCATCCGCCACATCATCCGGTTTGGGCGGCTCGGACAGCGACAGCAGCTTGGCGACCATGAACTGCACCTGCTTTTTCTCCGCATTGCCATAGCCGACGACCGCTTGTTTGACTTCAGGCGGGGTTATCTCCATGACCTCGAGCCCGGCTTGGCGGCAGGTCAAGATCAGCACGCCCGAGGCTTTGGCGACGTCCATCGCGGTGGTTTTGTTGACGGCGAAGAGGAGCTTTTCAATCGCGGCGGCCTCGGGGCGGTGCTCGGCGATGATGCGGGCGAGCTGCTCATGGATGAGCAGAAGCCGGGAGGCAAGGTCGATGCGAGGGGTCTCGATCAGACCGTAATCGATGGCCGAGAGGCGGGAGCCTTCGCGTCGGATCAGCGCATAGCCGATGCGTTCGAGTCCGGGGTCGAGGGCGAGGATCAACATAGCCGGTTTGGATAGTGGATAGCGGATAGTGGAGACTGATTGAACGACTATCTGTTCTCCTTTCTCCTTTCTCCTTTCTCCTTTCTCCCATTAGCTCCTCTTGAACTTCCTCATCAAGTCGTCGAGGCTCAGCGTGATCGTAATCGGCCTCCCATGCGGACATAGATAGGGGTTCTCGGTCGAGGCAAGGTCCACGATGAGCTTCTCCATCTCGGCATGGCTCAACGGGTCTCCCGCCTTCACCGCCATCCGGCACGACGCGGTGATCCAGATCTTTTCACGAAGAGGCTCGAGCCGACGCTCGGGGACTTCGGCCAGCTCCTCCGCAATATCCTTCAAAACTCGGCCCGGGTCTTTGCCGCGCAGCGCCGCCGGAACCGAGCGAACCAGAAAACTCTCGCCGCCGAACGGCTCCAGGTCGAACCCCACGCGGCGCAGCTCGTCGAGCTGTTCGCCGAACGCCAGCGCCAGGCGACGATCGAGATGGAGCGGCTCTGGCTGCAGCAGTCGCTGGACCTCAATCGCAGTGGGACCCTTGAGCCCGCAAAGATACTCATAGAGGATCCGTTCGTGGGCCACATGTTGGTCGACGATGACCAGGCCCCGTCGGGTCTCCGCCACGATGAACGTGTTCATCGCCTGGCCGACGACCTTGAGGCCATCGAGCAGCTCGGCGAAGGGGAAGCGCGACGGCGAGGGCGAGGCCGCCATGAGCGACCCTAACATTCGTTCGGATACCGAACCTTCAAGCGGGGCTTGCGCCCGGAATGAAGCTTCGTACGCCCCCCATCCCGCGTCAACGGGCGCGGTGGCCGAAGCGATCGCCTCGTTCGCCAGGGCCACTTGTTCCGCATTGGGCATCATGCCGTGGCGCATGAGCCCCTCGCGGACCGCGCTGCGGATCGCTTCAAACGCGAGCCCTTCGCTTTGGAATTTGACTTCGCTCTTGGTGGGGCTCACATTTACGTCAACTCGTTCGGGAGCCAAACGAATATCGAAGACCGCAACCGCGTACCGCCGATCCGGCGTCAACGTTCGATAGGCTTGGTCGAGGGCAGCCGTCAAAGTGCGGGTCCGCACCGGCCGGCCGTTGACATAGAAAAACTGGAGCGCTCGGGTTGGTTTGGTCAGGTGGGGCGGGCTCACGAAGCCCCGCACCGTCATGCCGCCTACCCCCGCTTCGATCTCGGCGAGCCCTCGGGCCAGGTCTCGCCCCCAGACCCCGGCAATCGCTTCGAGACGGTCGCCGCTCCCATCGGTACGCAACAGGTCATTCCCGTCGTGGGTCAGGCGAAACGCGACGTGGGGATAGCCGATCGCGTAGCGAGCCACCGTTTCCAAACACTGGCTGAGCTCGGTCGCATCCGACTTCAGAAACTTGAGCCGCGCCGGAGTGTTGAAAAAGAGGTCTTCGACCAGCACGTCGGTCCCGGCGGGGCCGGCGCCCCGGCCCGGCGGGGCGACTTGGCCGCCCTCGACGGTAAGCACGGTGCGAAGGCCGTCGCCGATTCCCGTGGCAAGCGTCATTCGGCTCACCGAAGCGATCGAGGGCAGGGCCTCCCCCCGAAAACCAAGCGTCTCGACGGTGGACAGATCCTCGGCGGCGCCGATCTTGGACGTGGCGTGGCGCTGGAGCGCCGCCAACGCGTCGTCTTCGGACATCCCGCTGCCATCGTCGACGACCCGGATCCGCTCACGGCCCGACTCCGAGAGTTCAACCCGGATGGAACCGGCGCCCGCATCGAGCGCGTTTTCCACCAACTCCTTGACCACCGACGAAGGCCGCTCGACGACCTCGCCCGCCGCGATCTGGTTCACGGTGTGCGGATCGAGCAAACGGACGCGGGGAGCCGAAGCGATCATGTGGAAAGTATGGCTAGGACGTCGCCGTCGAACTTTGTGGTGCGGTGGAAAACGATGAAGAACGCGCGACGTACGACGTACGAACCTCCGCCCCTCTGACCCCTCCTCCCTCGACCTTCGATTTTCCCCCTCAAGTTACCGGGCTCGATGTGGAATAGCTTGGTTGGCGGTCCTGGCATAACGCCCAGGGCCTTTGGCGGGCGAGGAGAGCGGGCAAGGCATGTTTACGATTATCGGTATTGCCATCGTGCTGGTATCCACGATTGTGGGCTACCTGATGCATCACGGCAACCTCGCCGTGCTCATCCAAATCAACGAATTCGTCATTCTGCTCGGCGCCGCCGTTGGGTCGATCATCGCCGCCAACGGCATGCAGGGCTTCAAAGGGTGCATCCAGTCCGTCATGGGCCTGCTCAAACCGGATCCTTACACGAAAGAGGCCTATCTCGACCTGCTCAAGATGATGTACCAGCTCTTCAATGTGGCGCGCAAAGAAGGCCTCTTGGGGCTGGAGCAGCACATCGAATCGCCCGAAAAGAGCGAGATCATCGGCAAGTACCCGACCTTCCTTAACAACCACCACGCGAGCGCCTTCTTCTGCGACACGATGAAGGTCATCCTCACCGGCGCGGTCGGCCCCCACGATCTTTCCGAGATGATGGAACTCGACCTGGAGGTCGCTCATCAAGAAGCCCACGCGCCTGCCCATGCCATTCAAACGGTGGGCGATGCAATGCCCGGCTTCGGCATTGTCGCGGCGGTCCTTGGCGTGATCATCACGATGGGCAAGATCGGCGGCGAAGCCGCGGCGATCGGCCAATCGGTCGCCGCCGCCCTGGTCGGCACCTTCCTTGGCATTCTCCTCTGCTACGGCGTTTTCGGCCCGATGGCGACCGCTCTCACCAAGCGTCTGGGCAGCGAAAGCCAGTACCTGAATTGCATCCGGTTCGCCCTGTTCAGCTTTGCCCGCGGCGAGTCGCCCATCACGTGCGTCGAGTTTGCCCGTCGCAACATCGAACCCAGCGTCCGGCCCGGCTTTGCCGAAATGGAGAGCTCCGTGAAGGAGCGTGCGGCGGCCTAAGACAGGAAGGAGTGAGGAGTGAGGAGTGAAAAAATCTATCTGCCAACTGCCAACTGCCATCTGCCAGCTGCCATCTGCCATCTGCCAGCTGCCATCTGAATGAGCCATGAGTGAAACCGCCCCGATCATCGTCAAGAAGAAGAAGGTCCAAGCGGCCGGCCACCACGGCGGCTCCTGGAAGGTGGCGTACGCCGACTTCGTGACCGCCATGATGGCGTTCTTTATGGTCATGTGGATCATGGGCATGTCGGCCGAAACCCGCTCGATGGTCGCGGGGTATTTCAACGATCCGTTCGGCTTTATGAAAAACGAGCCCCAGAGCCAATCGCCATTTCCGCTGCCCGGATCGCCGGCCAAAAAGCCGGGCTCGAGCCGCGGCACGGCCGACGACAAGGTCTCGGCGGAAGCGATCCAGCTCAAAGAGGTCGAAGCTGAGTTCAAGAAAGCCGTCCAATCCGATGCCGAACTCAAAGAACTCGTCGAGCACGTGGTCATCGAGATGACGGACGAAGGGCTGCGTATCGAGCTGGTCGAAGCCGCCGGCGCCGTGTTTTTCGAAACGGGAAAGGACGTGATCCGCCCGATCGCGATGAAGCTCATCGCCAAGATTTCGCCGATTCTGGTTCGCTCCAAACGGCACATCGTGATCGAAGGACACACGGATTCGGCGCAATACGCGGGCATGGCCTATAACAACTGGGATCTTTCATCCGACCGCGCCAAAGCCTTGCGCCGCGCCCTCAGCTTCAATCAGGTCCCCAATCGGCAGTTCGTGGCCGTCACCGGATATGCCGATACCAAGCTCAAAAACCCCGGCGATCCGCTCCACTTCAGCAATCGGCGGGTCACCCTGCTGCTGCCGTTCAGCAAGAGCGCGGCTGTCATCGAGAACCTGCCCAAGGACCAGTTGAATACCGCAATCCAGGGCATTTTCCGCAAAGATATCGGCATCGCGCCAGCCACCAGCCCCCGAGCCGCCCCCTCCAACCAAGCCGAGCTCAACGCGTTCGGCGTCAAGCCGGGAAAGGAGAGGTAGGCGGAAGGTCGATCGAACAACGAAGGGGATCCATGAGCCCCCAAAGGCCTATCGTTCGCCTCGCCTCACACCTTTCTCCTCACCCCTCACTCCCACTCCTCACTTCCCCTCCAACTTGCGCAGGGCCTCCCGCGCCCCCGGCCAATCCGGACGGATCGCCAAAATTGTCCGAAGCGCCTCGATGGCATACGCCTTTCGGCCCATATTCCCGAATGCATCCGCAACCGACATAAATCCTTTCAGATAGCTTCGCGACTCTTCTCCATAGGCGGCATAGACGCGTTTGGCGTCCTCCGCCCTCCCCCGCTTGACGAGGTCGAAGAGCACGGAAGTCACGAAGGTGAAATCGAAAAAGCTCGGCTCCGGTTTCCCATTGGCAAACGTTTCAATCGTTTTGAGCGCCGCTTCCGGCGAGGCGTCGATCATCGCCCGAAGTTCGCGAGGGGTGGGTGGCCTCCCGCTCGCTTCGTTATAGGGCGGAGGCCCGGACACCCCGCGACGCGCCGAAACGAATTGGGCGTCAAAAACCACCGCTTTTTGGGCCGCGGACCGAAACGCCTTTCCCTTCAAGTGGGTATCGAGATAGGCCTTGACGACTTCGGCCAGCATGTGGAACGACCGCCGCGCCCGAACGGCGTTCTTTGTGTCTTCGCTAGGTGGTTTATTGCCTTCCAACCGCCGCTTAAGTTCGGTGCTCAAGATCCCTTGGGCGATGAAATTGTTGTGGTCGAAGCTGGTGTAAGTGAAATAAGTCCGATCCGAGCCAGTCAACGAGTCACACAACTGGAAATACGCGTTGGGCTGCGCGGCCACTAGCATGGGCGCTCGAAGGTGCTTACCGTTCTCCTTGAGGTAGGGAAGGAGCGTCGACCATCGCGGGTCGTTCATGCTGTAGTAGTCCTGGGTGGTGTCCAGGATCACCAATGCATCCGTCGCGACGCTCGGCCGGGCGGCGTACATCATCGCGGCCTGCGCGCCGGCGCTGTGGCCCATGACGGCGATCCGCGACATATCCGCATAGGGAAGTTCTTTCGCCCGATGGATCAAGAAGTCGAGGTCCTGAATCGAATCCAGAAAGCCGTCGACGTTGAAGCTGCTCCCATCTCCCTTTAGAAAAGCGCTGCCCACCACCACAAACCCGTGGCTGGCCAGATATTCCAGCATCACCGCGTTGTCTTCGTACGAGGACCCGGCCCCGGCGTGGTAGACGACAACAGGAAACCGTCGGTTCTTGACCGGAGGAGCCTCCAAAATCGCGGCGGTCCGCGCATCGAGCACCGCGTCGATCGCCTGCTTTTCCGCCGGTGAGAGCAAGTTCGGCTTCTTGCCTAAGAACTCTTGCGTGACGATTTCGTATTCGTAAGTTCGAAGGTCGTTCGCCAAGGCCTTCAACCGGAGCGATCCGGCCCGAGTCAGCGGAAGGTCCAAATAATCCCGGTGCCGCAATTGGCGGGCGCCTTTCGCGGGGGCCGCCGGATACCAGATATTGAGCAGAATCGGCCGCGAAGCCTTGCCTCCGTTTGCATAGCGGCCGCCGTGGCTCAGGGTGCGCTCATAGCGACGCGTGGGGTCTTGGCGCCATTCGGTTCGAAAGCCCACCGCATAGGGACCGGGGGCAAGGCCACCCCAAAGCTTCGGCGCCTCGGCGGCGGCCCACGCCAGGAGAACGGTTTGAGCGGAGAAGAGAGCCAAGACTCGAGGGGCGCGCATCGCACGAGTAAACCTCGGGAAAACCCTCGCGACTTGGACGGAGCGCTCACGTTGGACGCGACGGCCTTACCGTCAGAAAGGGTCCGAACCCGCCGGCGCCGCTGGGTCCTGCGGCTAAGTAAGGAGACGCTTACGGTTTTAGCGAACGCTAAAACGCGGGACGGCGTCCTTCCAAGCGTGGTGGGACCGGGGGCATGAAAATCCGCTATACCGAAGGCGCGGAGGTGGAATCGCGAATCGTCCGCCTGCTTGCGGAAGGCAAAGACCTCAGTTCCTCCAGCTTGCTCGCCAGCGAGCACTACGGCGATTGGGCGGTCCGCTACCACCTCTCGCCCGAACGGTCGAACCTGTTTCGCCACTTCGACTTTGAAGGCCTAGACGTCTTGGAACTTGGCGCGGGCATGGGCGGCGCTTCGCGATTCCCGGCGGAGTCGGCGAAGAGCTTCACGGCGGTGGAAGGCACCGAAGCGAGGATGCACGGGCTCAAGCAGCGCCTGCGCGACCTGCGGAATTGGCAGGGTGTGGTCGCCAATATCGGCGACTACGAGACCGATAAGCGCTTCGACTTGGTGTGCATCATCGGAGTTCTCGAATACGCCGAGCTCTACATGCCCGCGGAAGATGGGGTCTCACCTTTCGTCGCCCTGATGAAAAAGGCGACCTCGCTGCTCAAGCCGGGCGGCGTGGTGGCGGTGGCCATCGAGAATTCGCATGGATTCAAGTACTGGGCGGGCGCGCCGGAAGACCATACCGGACGGCTTTACGACGGCATCTGCGGCTATTCGGAAGAGGCCAGCCCGCGGACCTTTTCCCGGCAAAAGCTTCTGGGCATCTTTGGCGAAGCCGGGCTGCATCATGTCGAGGAGTTCTATCCCTGGCCGGATTACAAAACGCCGCATGCCGTGCTTTCCAAACGGTTCATCGATCGTTATCCGGCGCTTGCCGCGGATATCGCGGTGGATGCCCTTTCGCGCGAAGGGGAAAAAGCGGGAAGCGCGTTCCCACTGGAACTGGCGATTCCCAGTGCGGTGACGAGCGGGATGCTCCCCGACTTGGCCAATTCATTTCTTTTCGTGGGCGGCAAAGAGCCCCATTCCTTCGCCCAAACCAAGCTCTTGCGTCGCGTCCTGCGCGACCATGAGATGGCGTGGCACTACTCGATTCGCCGCAAACGCCCGATCCGCACGGTCTTCCGATTCGACCCGATGTACCGGCGAGCGCCATATGTGGAAAAGCAGCCCCTCTATGGCAACGAGGACGAGAAAGATGTGGCCTCGGACTATGTGACCTGGCGCCATCAGACGGCATCCCCAGCCCTTCTGGAGCCGAAAGCCTCGCACTACCTTCGGTCCTGCGCCTATTTTCAGGGTCGCAAGGTGTTCGAAGACGCGTTTGTCCACTTCATTCGCGCCGCTTTTCGACGCTGGCGGTTCGAAGAGGGCTATCTGCGCCCGGCCGCTTTCGACGGTGTTCCCCAAAATGCGGTGCTTTCACAGAACGGCTATCAGTTCTTTGACCTGGAGTGGGAACTTGCCGCGCCGATGAACCAGTCGTGGTTTGTGCTGCGCAGCGTGTACACCATGCGGGACGCGCTTTCGATGCTGCCCGCCGACGAGCAGACCACGGCGGCCGAGCTCTACGAGTCCCTTTGCAACGTGTTTCAATTGACGCCGCAGCTCGATGAGGACGTCCGCCGCGAAGCGATCGTCCAGGCTGACGTGTTTCGTCGGACCACCGCCGACGAAGCGTTCGAGCTCATGCGCGCCGCCCTCCGCCGCACAGGCGCGACCTTCCCGCGCGATCCGGACGAACAGGCGGCTTTGCGGCACC